>NZ_BAABKC010000026.1:0-112190 GCF_039543625.1 Streptomyces similanensis
AGATCAAGATCCGCGGCCACCGCGTGGACCCGGCCGAGATCGAGGGCGCCCTGCTCGCCCACCCCGAGACGCAGGCGCGCGGCGCCACCGCCCTGCCCGCCCGGCTCTCCGCCCGCGCCTGGCTGCTCGCCGACTGGGAGAGCGGGGAGGTGCTCGCCGCCTGCCGCGCGCACGAGCGCCTGGCGCCCGCCTCCACGCTGAAGATGCTGTTCGCGGACACGGTGCTGGCCAAGTTCCCGCGCACCGACCGGCACACGGTCACCGCGGCCGACCTGGCCGACATCCCCGAGGGCTCCAGCCTCGTCGGCATCCAGCCCGGAACCACCTACACCGTCGAGCAGTTGTGGCAGGGCGTGTTCCTGCGCTCGGGCAACGACGCGGTGCACGTGCTCGCCGCGATGAACGGCGGCATCGCCAAGACGGTCGCCGAGATGCAGGCCAGGGCGGCCGACCTCCAGGCCCTGGACACCCGGGTGGTCAGCCCCGACGGCTACGACCACCCGGGCCAGCTCTCCTCCGCCTACGACCTGACCCTGTTCGCCCGGCACGGACTGAGGAACGCCGACTTCCGCGGCTACTGCGGCACCCGCACCGCCGACTTCCCGGCCGGCGGCGCGAAGACGTTCCAGATCCAGAACACCGACCGCCTGCTGACCGGGTCGTGGGGGCTGCGGACGTACGACGGCATGATCGGCGTGAAGAACGGCTACACCTCGCACGCCGGGAACACCTTCACCGGGGCCGCCGTGCGCGGCGGCCGCACCCTGCTCGTCACCGTGATGCACCCCGCGGCCGGCGCCAACGCCGTCTACGAGGAGACCGCGGCCCTGCTCGACTGGGGCTTCGCGCAGGGCGGCGCGGTACGGGCGGTGGGCGCCCTGGTCGATCCGCTGAGCGAGGGCGGCGCCAGGGCGGGCGGCCCGTCCGGACAGCGGGGCGGCGGGGCCGCGGACGGCCCGGGCGGGCCGTTCGTCGCGGCCGACGCCGGGCCCTCGACCGGCAGGCTGCTGGAGGGCGCGGGCCTCACCGCGGCGCTGCTGGCCGGCGGGGCGTGGGCGCTGCGCCGCCGGACACGGTCCCGCAGAGCCGCACCGGCGACCGGGACCGCCCCCGCCCCCCGCCGCGCCCGCCCCGACACGCCCGACGGCCCTGGAACTCCCGGCGCTTCCGGCGACTCCAGAACTCCCGGCGGCCCCGAGAGCGAGACACGGGGCCGCCACCGCCGCTGACCCGCCGCCGACCCGGCCGCCAGCGCCGCCGATCCGCCGCCGACCCGCCCCGGCTCAGCCGCGCCCCACGTACGGCATCGCCGTCGCCAGCACCGTCGTGAACTGCACGTTCGCCTCCAGCGGCAGTTCGGCCATGTGCCGCACCGTGCGGGCCACGTCGGCGACGTCCATCACCGGCTCGGCGGCCACCTCCCCGTTGGCCTGGAGCACGCCCCGCTGCATCCGGGCGGTCATGTCGGTGGCGGCGTTGCCGATGTCGATCTGCCCGACCGCGATCCGGTACGCCCGCCCGTCCAGCGACAGCGCCTTCGTCAGACCGGTCAGGGCGTGCTTGGTGGCGGTGTAGGGCGCGGAGTGCGGCCGGGGGGTGTGCGCGGAGATCGAGCCGTTGTTGATGATCCGGCCGCCCTGCGGGTCCTGCTCCTTCATCCGCCGGTACGCCTCCCGGGCGCACAGGAACGCCCCGTTGAGGTTGGTGTCCACCACGTGCTTCCACGCCTCGTAGGACAGCTCCTCCACCGGCACCCCGCCGGGCCCGAACGTGCCCGCGTTGTTGAACAGCAGGTCCACCCGGCCGAACCGGTCCACCACGGCGGCGAAGAGCGCGGCCACCTCCTCCTCCCGCGCCACATCGGTGCGCACGGCGAGCGCGGCGGCCCCGGGGACGAGCGCCGCCGTCTCCTCCAGCGCCCCGGCGCGCCGCCCCGCCAGCGCCACCGACCAGCCGCCGCGCAGCAGTTCGACGGCGACCGCCCGCCCGATCCCCGAACCGGCGCCGGTCACCACGGCGACCCGTCCGGCCCCGCCCGCGCCGCCGGGCCGTACGTCTCCTGCGTTGTTCACGGTGTTCATGGGGCGCAGCGTACGGCGTGGCGGTGCGCGGCAGCGCGCGGAACTCATCCCACCGCCATGGGATGGTCATGCCCGTGCCAAGTTCAGGTCGTCCCGGACCGGTCGAATGCCCTTGCACCGCGCACCGCGCACCCACCGCAAGGGGAGGACCCGGATGACGCCCGCGAACCGCCAGCCCGTGCACGCGCCCGAACTGCGAGCCGCCGCCCGCTCGTTGGGCCGCCGCCGCTTCCTGACCGGCACCGGCGCCGCCGCCGCGCTCGCCTTCGCCGTCAACCTGCCCGCCGCCGGCGCCGCGAGCGCCGCCGAACTGGACCCGGCCCGGATTCCCGCCGACCCGTTCACCCTCGGCATCGCCTCCGGCGACCCGCTGCCCGACTCCGTCCTGCTGTGGACCCGCCTCGCGCCCGCCCCGTACCAGGCCGACGGCGGACTGCCTGCGCGGCGCGTGGCCGTGCGGTGGGAACTCGCCCTCGACGAGCGGTTCCGGCGCGTCGTCAGACGCGGAACCGCCACCGCCCACCCCGAGTTCCAGCACACCGTGCACGTCGAGGTCGGCCACCTCGCGCCCGGCCGCGTCTACCACTACCGCTTCCGCGCCGGCCGCTGGACCAGCCCGGCCGGCCGCACCCGCACCGCGCCCGCCGCCGGCAGCCGGCCCACCGGCCTGACCTTCGGCCTGGTCTCCTGCCAGCGCTACGACGAGGGCCACTACACCGCCTACCGGCACCTGGCCCAGGACGACGTGGACGTGGTCTTCCACCTCGGCGACTACCTCTACGAGTACGCCGTCGACTCCGCCGGCGGCGCCCGCGGCCTGCCCAAGGGCACCCTCCCCGCGCTGTTCGGCCACGAGACGGTGACCCTGGAGGACTACCGCCTGCGCTACGCCCTCTACAAGTCGGACCCCGACCTGCGCGCCGCGCACGCCGCCCACCCCTTCATCGTCACCTGGGACGACCACGAGACCGAGAACAACTACGCCGACGACGTCCCGGAGACCGACGGCCCCCGCGACGCGTTCCTGCTGCGCCGGGCCGCCGCCTACCGCGCCTACTGGGAGAACATGCCGCTGCGCAGCCCCCAGCTGCCGCACGGCCCCGACCTCAGGCTCTACCGCCGCCTGCACTGGGGCCGGCTCGCCCAGTTCGACGTCCTCGACACCCGCCAGTACCGCTCCGACCAGGCGTACGGCGACGGCTGGCAGTACGGCGGCCCGGAGTCCGAGGACCCGGCGCGCACCCTGACCGGCGGCGCCCAGGAACGCTGGCTGATCGACGGCTGGCGCCGCTCGGACGCGCTGTGGAACGTCGTGCCCCAGCAGGTCACCTTCTCCGAGCGCCGCAACTCCACCACCGTGCCGTCCAAGCTCTCCATGGACTCCTGGGACGGCTACCCGGCCTCCCGGGAACGGGTGCTGGCCGGCGCGCGGGCCGCCGGGGTGGAGAACCTGATGGTGCTCACCGGCGACGTCCACGTGCACTACGCCTTCGACATCAAGCGCGACTTCGCCGACCCGGATTCCCCCACCGTGGGCACCGAGATCGTCACCTCCTCCGTCACCAGCGGCGGCGACGGCTCGGCGAAGCCGTCCAACTGGAACACCCTGATGACCGCCAACCCGCACCTCAGGTTCTTCAACGGGCTGCGCGGCTACGCCACGGTGGCGCTGGACCGCCGGCTGGCGCGCGCCGACTTCAAGACGGTCTCCCAGGTGACCAGGCCGGGCGCGCCGCTCACGACCGCCGCCTCCTTCGTGACGGAGGCGGGCGAGCCGGGGCTCAAGCCGGCGTGACCGCCGCCCCGGCGCCCTCCCGGGGGCCGGCCCCGTCCCCGGGGCCGGCCTCCTCGCCCGGGTAGCGCACACCGATCCGCTCCCGGATCGCGTCCAGCGTCCGCATCACCGCGAGGGTGCCCTCCAGCGGCACCACCGGCGACTCCCGCTCGCCCGCGCGCAGCGCCCGCATCACCTCAAGCGCCTCGTGCCGCATGCTGGTGCGCGGCCCGTCCGCCGGGTCGGCGGTGAACTCGCGCGGCTCGCGGCCGTCGCGGTGCAGCACGAACCGGTCCGGGTGGAAGAAGCCCGACGGCACGTCGATGCGGCCCGCGGAGCCGGTGACGGAGGCGCCGGTGGCCGTACCGCCGGTGAGGGAGCAGTGCAGCTGGGCCAGCGCGCCGCTCTCCCAGGACAGCAGCGCGCCGGTCTGAAGGTCCACGCCCTCCGGCGAGAGCACCGCCCGCGCCGTGAGGTCCGCCGGCTCGCCGAGCAGCAGCTGCGCGAACGACACCGGGTAGACGCCGAGGTCGAGCAGCGCGCCGCCGCCCAGGTGCGGGTCGCGCAGCCGGTGCGCGGGCGGGAAGGGGCCGGCCAGACCGAAGTCGGCCTGCACGGTGCGCACCTCGCCGATCGCGCCGTCGTCGACCAGCGCCTTGAGCCGCCGTACCAGCGGATTGCAGTACATCCACATGGCCTCCATCAGGAAGCGGTCGTGCGCGCGGGCGAGGGCGACCAGCTCGGCGGCCTCGCGCAGGTTCAGCGTGAACGGCTTCTCGCACAGCACGTTCCGGCCGGCCGCCAGGCACAGTCCGGCGGCGGCGCGGTGGGCGACGTGCGGGGTGGCGACGTAGACGACGTCCACGTCCTCGTCGTGCGCCAGCGACTCCCAGGAGCCGTAGGCGCGCCCGATGCCGAACCGCTCCGCGAACGCCGTCGCCGACTCGGCCCGGCGCGAGGCCACCGCCACCACCTCGGCGTCCGGCAGGTCCACCAGGTCCGCCGCGAAGTGGGCGGCGATACCGCCGGTCGCGAGGATCCCCCAGCGCACCTTCTGCTCCGTCATCCCGGACATCCCCTGACCCCACCCTCGTTCAAGCGTTCCTCGGCACGGTGTACGAGCTGAGAGCATAGGTGGCGGACCAGCCGGAGAGGGAGGGACGCATGTCGCAGGGCGGGACAGCCGAACCGCACGTACCGCACGTACCGCACACACAGGACGCATCGCGCACGACGGCCGGCACGGAGCAGCCGCTCACCGCGGGACCGGGCGCCGCGGGGCCGCCTCTCGCGGGACCGCCCACCACGGGGTCGCCCACCGCCGGGCCGGGCGCCGCCGCCGTGCGCCGCACGAGCCTCCTGGTCACCCTGGTCCTCGGCGGCCTCACCGCCACGCCCCCGCTGGCGATGGACATGTACCTGCCCTCCCTGCCGGAGGTGACCCGGTCCCTGCACGCGCCCGCCGCGACCGTGCAGCTCACCCTCACCGCCTGCCTGGCCGGGATGGCGCTCGGACAGCTCGTGGTCGGCCCGATGAGCGACCGCTGGGGCCGCCGCCGCCCGCTGCTGGCCGGCCTCGCCGTCTACGTCCTGGCCACCGCCCTGTGCGCGCTCGCACCCAACGTCGAGGTGCTGGTCGCCTTCCGGCTGGCGCAGGGCCTGGCGGGCGCGGCCGGGATCGTGATCGCCCGCGCGGTCGTCCGCGACCTGTACGACGGCGTGGCCATGGCCCGGTTCTTCTCCACGCTCATGCTGATCTCCGGCGTCGCCCCGATCGTGGCGCCGCTGATCGGCGGCCAGATCCTGCGGGTGACCGACTGGCGGGGCGTGTTCGTGGTGCTCACGGTGGTCGGCGTGCTGCTCGGCGCCCTCGTGTGGACGCGGCTGCCGGAGACCCTGCCGCCGGAGGAACGGCACGAGGGGGGAGTGCGGCAGGCGCTCGGCGGGATGCGGCGACTGCTCGCCGACCGCGCCTTCACCGGCTACATGATCGCCGGCGGCTTCGCCTTCGCCTCCCTCTTCGCCTACATATCGGCGTCGCCGTTCGTCATCCAGGAGATCTACGGCGCCTCCCCGCAGACCTTCAGCCTGCTGTTCGGGCTCAACTCGGTCGGGCTGGTCGTCGTCGGCCAGATCAACGGCAAGGTGCTGGTCGGCCGGGTCCGGCTGGACCGGGTGCTGGCCGTCGGGCTCGTCGTGGTCATCCTCGCGGCGGCCGCGCTGCTGCTGATGGCGGCCGGCGCCTTCGGCGAGGTGGGGCTCGCGCCCGTCGCCGCCGCGCTGTTCGTGCTCATGTCCGCGATGGGCGTCACCATGCCCAACACCCAGGCCCTCGCCCTGATGCGCACCCGGCACAGCGCCGGCGCCGCCTCCGCGCTGCTCGGCACCACCTCGTTCCTGGTCGGCGCGGTGGCCTCCCCGCTGGTCGGCGTCGCCGGCGAGCACACCGCCGTCCCGATGGCCGTCGTCCAACTGGTCGCCGCACTGGCCGCGCTGGCCTGCTTCGTGGGACTGTGCCGTCCCTGGGAAGCAACCGACACGACCGCGGGCGCGGAGGGGGAAGAGAGCTGAGCGCACCGAGACTGCGCCGGGGCACGCCGCTGCGAGCCGGCCTCGACCCCGCCGAACTGGGCTGCCTCGTCCGCGAGGTGCGCGCCCTGACCGCCGGGGACCGGCCCTGGGCGCCGGGCGCCGTGGTGGTCGCCGGCCGCGGCCCGGTGATCGCCGTCGCCGAGGCGGCCGGCTGGGCCGTACGGTACGGCTCCTACGACCCCGACACCGGCCGCGGCGTCGAACTCCCGCCCGAGGCACGGGTGCCGATGACCCTCGACACCCCCTTCGACCTGGCCTCCCTGACCAAGCTGTTCACCGCGGTGGCCGTCGTGCAGCAGATCGAGCGGGGCACCCTGGGCATCGACGCGCGGGTGGGGGCGTTCCTGCCGGACTTCCACGCCGCCGCCGCGCACGACCTGACCGTACGGCAGCTGCTCACCCACACCTCCGGCCTGCGCCCCGAACTGCCCCTGTACGACTGCCCGGACGACGCCGCCCGCCTCGCGATGCTGCGCGCGGAGGCCCCGATCGCCCGCCCCGGGACCCACACCTACTCCGACCTCAACCTCATCCTGCTCCAGCACCTCCTCGAACGCCTCACGGGCCGCCGCCTGGACGTCCTGATCCGCGACGGGATCACCCACCCCCTGGGCATGGCCGCGACCTGCTTCGGCCCCTGCCCGAACGCGGCGGCCACCGAGGACCAGCGCCGGCCGTGGGCCAAGGCGGACCGGGGCATGCTGCGCGGCGAGGTGCACGACGAGAACGCGTGGGCGCTGGGCGGGGTGGCCGGCCACGCGGGCCTGTTCGCCACGGCGACCGACCTCGCGGTCTTCTGCCGCACCCTGCTGGCCGGCGGCTCCTACGGCCCCGCCCGCATCCTCGGCCCCGACTTCGTCGACCTCCTGCTGACCCCTCCGGGCCTGGGCTTCGCCCTGGACCAGCCCTGGTTCATGGGCGAGCTGGCGGGCCGCGGCGCGGCCGGCCACACCGGCTTCACCGGCACCTCCCTGATCCTGGACCCCGCCACGGACACCTTCCTCGTCCTCCTCACCAACAAGGTCCACCCCCACCGCCACCCCCCGACCAACACCCCTCGAGCCACCACGGCAACCCACCTCTCCCGAGCCGTACGCAAGGCCCCGTAGGGGCGCGGGGCTGTGTCGTTCTGCGGCTCCGCCGCGTGGGCGCGCCCAGGAACTCCGTTGCCCTACAAGGGGCGCGGGGCTGTGTCGTTCTGCGGCTCCGCCGCGCGGGCGCGCCCAGGAACTCCGGCGCCCTACAAGGGGCGCGGGGAACTGCGCGCCCAGCCCCAAGCAACCCGCACCCGACAACAGACCCCACCCACCCCCACCCCACTGAGACAATCACGCAGTGAACGAGCACGCCCCCCCGTCGGAGACCCTCCGCACCGCACTGACCGCCCTCCTCGACGGCCTCCCGCCGAAGCAGGCCGCAGGCGCCGTGGAGCGCCTGATCGAGAACTACCGCGGCACCACCCCCACCCACACTCCCATCCTCCGCAACCACGCCGACGCCACCGCCTACGCCGCCTACCGCATGCCCGCCACCTTCGAGGCGGTCCACACCGCCCTCACCGCCTTCGCGGACGCGGCCCCCGACTGGACCCCCGCCGGCCACACCGACATCGGCGGCGGCACCGGCGCCGCCACCTGGGCCGCCGCCGCCACCTGGCCCGCCCCCCGCCCCACCACGGTGCTCGACTGGTCCGACGCCGCCCTCGCCCTCGGCCGCGAGATCGCCGCCGCCCACCCCGCCCTGCGCGCCGCCCACTGGCAGCGCGCCCGCATCGGCACGGCGCTCACCCTCGACCCCACCGACCTCGTCACCGTCTCCTACGTCCTCGGCGAGCTGACCGCGGCCGACCGCACCGCCGTCGTGGACGCGGCGGCCGCCGCCGCCCAGGCCGTCGTGATCGTGGAGCCGGGCACGCCCGACGGCTACGCCCGCGTCATCGAGGCCCGTGACCGCCTGATCCAGGCCGGCTTCCGCGTCGCCGCGCCCTGCCCGCACAGCGCCGCCTGCCCGATCGTGCCCGGCACCGACTGGTGCCACTTCTCGGCCCGGGTCAGCCGTTCCTCCCTGCACCGGCAGGTCAAGGGCGGCTCCCTCGCCTACGAGGACGAGAAGTTCTCCTACGTCGCCGCCGCCCGCTTCCCGGCCACCCCGGCCGCCGCCCGCGTCGTACGGCGACCGCAGATCCGCAAGGGGCAGGTCCTGCTGGACCTGTGCGAGCCCGCCCAGGCGCCGGACGAGTCCGGCAGCCCCGGAGAGCCGGAGCAGCTGCGCCGCCGCACCGTCACCAAACGCCACGGCGACCTGTACAAGGCGGCGAGGGACGCCGACTGGGGCGACCCCTGGCCCCCACAGATCTAGCCCCCTGGACGCACCTCACCCCTGCGAGCCGACAGCGCGCGGCGCCTCACCCCCGCAGCTCCAGCGAGCAGCACTTCACGCTGCCGCCGCCCCGGTGCAGCTCGCCGACGTCCACGCCGACCGGTTCGAAGCCGCGCTCGCGCAACGGCCCGAACAGCCCGGCCGCGGTCTGCGACAGCACCACGTGCAGCCCGTCGGAGACGGCGTTCAGGCCGAAGGCGAGCGCGTCCTCCTCGGTCGCGAGCAGCGCGTCCGGGAACAGCCGCCGCAGCACCTCCCGGCTGCCGGGGGAGAAGGCGCCCGGGTAGTACGCCACCTCGTCCGCCGCGTCGTCCAGCACCGCCAGCGCCAGGTCCAGGTGGTAGAAGCGGGGGTCGACCAGCTCCAGGCCGATCACCGGGCGGCCGAAGAACTCCTGCGCCTCCCCGTGCGCCAGCGGATTGGTCCGGAAGCCCCGGCCGCCCAGCAGATACGACGCGGTGACGGCGAGGTCGCCCTCGCCCTCGTTGATGTGCGTGGGCACGTGCAGGTGGCCGAAGCCGTGCTCCGCGAACCACTCCAGGTGCGCCTCGGCCTCCGGCTCCCGCTCCGGGTGGGCGAACCGGGCGCCGAACACCCGGCCGTCGGCCACCGTCGCGCCGTTCGCCGTGAACACCATGTCCGGCAGCCCCGGCACGGGCGCCAGCTCCCGCACGGTGTGCCCAAGCGAGCGGTACACCGCGCGCAGCTGCTCCCACTGGGCCAGCGCCAGCGGGGTGTCGACCGGTTTGCCGGGGTCCATCCACGGGTTGAGGGAGTAGCGCACGGTGAAGTGCGCGGGCGGGCACATCAGGTAGCGCCGGGGCACGGCGCTGCGGGTACGGGCCAAGGCGGGCTCCTCGGATGCCTCAGGGCTGCGGGGGGCTGCTCGGTGCGGTGCCTGCTGACCATGGTGACCCGCCTACGCCCGCACCGCGCGGGCCGGACGGCCCCTTTCGCCCGCCTGAGTGGCGTACCCGGCGCAGCGGCGGCAGCCGGCGCACCCGCCCCGCGCCCCCGCCCTCCCCATGGCGAGACGCCCCGTCTCACCCGCCTGCTACCGTCGCCCCATGGTCGACAAGCCCGCCCCCGACGCCACCCGCCGCAGCGAGCGGTCCCGCCGCGCGATCTACGACGCGGCCCTCGCGCTCGTCGCCGAGATCGGCTACCCGAGGACCACGGTCGAGGGCATCGCGGCCCGCGCCGGAGTCGGCAAGCAGACGATCTACCGCTGGTGGCCGTCGAAGGCGGACGTCCTGCTGGAGGCCTTCCTCGACCTCGCCGAGGAGGCCGCCCGCGAGGCCGGGCACCAGCCGTACGAGATCCCCGACACTGGAGACCTCGCCGCCGACCTCAAGGCCGTCCTGCGCGCCACCGTGGACGAACTGCTCGACCCGCGCTTCGACGCGCCCTCCCGCGCGCTGGCCGCCGAGGGCCTGGTCAACGAGGAACTCGGCCGCCGCTTCGTCGCCCACCTGCTCGAACCGCAGCTCCAGCTCTACGTGCGCCGGCTGCGCGCCGCCCAGGAGCGGGGAGCGGTGCGGCCCGAGGTGGACCCGCGCATCGCCCTGGAACTCTTCGTCTCCCCGCTCGCCCAGCGCTGGCTCCAGCACACCGGCCCGATCACCCACGCCTACACGGACACCCTGGTCGACTACGCGCTGTACGGAATCGCCCCCCGCTGAGCCCCGTCGTGCGCCCTTTGCCTCCCCTCCTGCTCCCCGCCGCCCCCACCCCGGAGGCGGACGCCGTCCACGGAAGGCGCAGGATGGTGGGACCATGGAGCATGCTGTCCACACCAGCGAGGCGACCAACGAGGCGAGGGGATAGATGAGCGCGGAGTTCGGCGGCCGCACCGGCCGGCAGGGCAAACTCTCCCAGTGGCTGCGCGGACGCCGCCCGAAGGAGACCGCCGGGGACGACGGCCGTCAGGCCCAGCTGCTCGCCTCCGCCGCCGCGGGACTGCCGCTGGCGCCCGCCGCGCACCCCGGGGCCGGCTACGGCTGTTCCTGCGACCGCGTCGGCTGTCCCACGCCCGCCCGGCACCCGGTGTCCTTCGCCTGGCAGACCCAGTCCACCACCGACCGGGCGCAGATCGAGCGCTGGGCCCGGCACCAGCCGCAGGCCAACTTCATCACCGCCACCGGCATGGTGCACGACGTCCTCGACGTGCCCCTGGAAGCCGGACGGGAGGCGATGGACCGGCTGCTCGCCGCCGGGATCGAGGTCGGCCCGGTCGCCGAGAGCGACGACGGCCGGCTGCTGTTCTTCACCGCCACCCGCGGCACCCCCGAGGACGAGGACGAGTGGTGGCCGTGCGAGCTGGACTGCCACCCGGAGACCATGGACGAGCATCCCGGCCTGCGCTGGCACTGCCGCGGCTCCTACGTCCTCGTACCGCCGGCCCGGCTGCCCGGCGACGACGGCCGCGCGGTGCGCTGGGTGCGCGGCCCGGAGCATCCGCTGCCCGACCCGCTCAGCCTCCTCGAAGTCCTCACCGACGCCTGCGCCCGCCACGTGGGCGAGGAGTCCGGCCACGTGGGCAGCGCCTGGCCCATGCGCCACTGACCCGCGCCTCCCGCGCCCCCGGACCGACCGGCCCCTGACCCGCGGCCCTCGAACCCGTAAGCCCCGGACCCGTAAGCCCCGGACCCATAGGCCCCGGACCCGTAGTTCTCAACCCGCAGGCCCCGGGCCCGTCACCCGCCCTGCGCCCCCGTGAGCCCCTGGATGCGGCCCAGCAGCTTGAGCTTCCCGCCGGCCGCGTCCCGCGCCGGGTCCAGGGCGACCTGGCTGGAGACGAACTCCATCGTCAGCGACTGCTTGATCTCGCCCTCGGTCAGCGCCCGCACGCTCTGGTTCGGCGCGGGCACCGAGGCGCCCGCGGCGGCGGTCTGCTTCTGATAGTGGTGCGCCGCGAAGAACACCAGCGCGCCCCCGTCGGCGGTGCGCAGCGCCAGCGGCGCGTAGCCGCCGTTCGTCAGCGGCTCGTCGATGTACTGGGTGGCCAGACCCGGCCGGACGGCCGTCCTGGCGCGCTGCGCACGCCAGTCGCTGGTGTACGGCCCGGCGGCGAAGGAGCCGCCGCCGTCCTTGAGGTACGCCGCGTAGTCCCGGCTGAGATCGCCGGGCGGCGCGAGCTGCCCGGCCGAGCCGGCGGGCACCGCCTCGGCCCAGCCGTCCGCGTCCGTACGGAACGCCGGCAGCACCGAGGGCGCCACCAGCGTCAGATACGCCGCCCGCCACTTCGCGTCCGGTTCCTCCCGGGTGAACACCAGCAGCCAGCGCGCGTCGCCGCCCTTGTTGGCCTTGGCGTCGGCGACGAACCAGCGCGGCCAGCCCGCCTTCTTGGGGATCGTGAACGTCGCGTCGGTCAGCTTCAGCGGTGTGTGCGCGGGGTTGCCGCCGGGACTGGTGGCGTGCCCGGCCCTCAGCCGCGCCGCGTCGATCGCGCCGAGCGCCCCGGTGACGTACCCGGCGTCCAGCGAACCGTCGTACGCCTTGTCGGCCCTGTTGTAGGCGTCGGTGAACGCGTCCAGCGCCCGGGCGGCCTCGGCGCGGGTGGCGGCCGGAAGCACCTCCCGCTCGCCGTGCACCACCACACACCCGCTCGCCGTCAGCGCCAGCGCGGCCACCGAGGCCGCCGCCAGCACCCCGCGCTCAAGCCTGCGAAGCCTTCGAGGGCCGCGGACCCTGCTCATCAGCTACCGTCACCTTCCCCTTCCCGGAGGCGAACCCTACCGGGGCGAAGAACAGTGCGAGCGCCGGGACCAGGTACAGCAGCCACACCGTGACCTGGAGGACGGTAGGGTCGGGCTGGAAGTTGAACACGCCCTTCAGCAGCGTGCCGTACCAGCTGTCCGGCTCGATGGTGCCGCTGATGTCGAAGGCCAGGTGGGTCAGGCCCGGCACCAGGTCGGCCTCCTGGAGGTCGTGCACGCCGTACGCCAGCACGCCCGCCGCGACCACCACCAGCATCGCGCCGGTCCAGGTGAAGAACTTCGCCAGGTTGATGCGCAGCGCGCCCCGGTAGAACAGCCAGCCCAGCAGGACCGCGGTGGCCAGCCCGAGGGCGACGCCGACCAGCGGGCGCGGGGTGCCGTCGGAGGCGGCGTGCACCGACGCCCACACGAACAGCGCGGTCTCCAGACCCTCCCGGCCCACCGCCAGGAACGCGGTCGCCACCAGCGCGCCGGTGCCCATCGCCAGCGCCTGGTCCAGCTTGCCGTGCAGCTCCGCCTTCAGGTGCCGGGCGGTGCGCCGCATCCAGAAGACCATCCACGTCACCAGGCCCACCGCGACGATGGACAGCGAACCGCCCAGCCCCTCCTGCGCCTGGAACGTCATCTCCTGCGAGCCGAACTCCAGCACGCAGCCGAAGCCCATGGCCAGCAGGACCGCGATGGCGATGCCCGTCCAGATCGGCCTGAGGGCGTCCCTGCGGCCGGTCTTGACCAGGTAGGCGATCAGGATGCACACGACGAGGCTGGCTTCCAGACCCTCGCGCAGACCGATCAGATAATTGGAGAACACAGGCCCTAAGCCTCCTCGGACAGCAGGGTGCGGCCCCACCAGTCGTTCGCGTCGCGGACGCCGGGCGGGATCGCGAAGACCGCCGAACCCACGTGCTGGATGTACTCGTTGAGCGCGTCGTGCGCCGACAGCCGGCGCTGGAGCGGAATGAAGCCCTTGCGCGGATCGCGCTGGTAGGCCAGGAAGAACAGGCCCGCGTCCAGCCGGCCCAGCCCGTCCGTGCCGTCCGTGAAGGAGTAGCCCCGGCGCAGGATGGTGATCCCGTCGTTGGAGTCGGGGTGCGCGAGACGGACGTGCGCGTCGGGCTTCATCGCCTTCAGGAACGGCGCGTCGTGCTCCTTGGCCTTGCCGGCCGGGGCGCCCTCGCCCTTGTCGCGGCCGAACACGTCCTCCTGCTCGGAGAGCGAGGTGCGGTCCCAGACCTCGATCTGCATCCGGATGCGCCGGGCCACCAGGTATGAACCCCCGTGCATCCAGGCGTCCTTCGCGCCGCCGTCCCCGTCGCCGGCCCACACGTACTTCTCCAGCCGGCCGGTCTCGGTGCCCGCGATGTTGCGGGTGCCGTCCTTGAAGCCGAAGAGGTTGCGCGGGGTCTGCGCGCCCGGGGTGGTGGAGGAGGTCTTGCCGAAGCCGAGCTGCGACCAGCGGATGGCGACCTTGCCGAAGCCGATCCTGGCCAGGTTGCGGATCGCGTGCACGGCCACCTGCGGGTCGTCCGCGCAGGCCTGCACGCACAGGTCGCCGCCGGTGCGGGACCGGTCGAGGTTGTCGCCGGGGAACGGGGGCAGGTCGACCAGGGCCTCGGGCCGGCGGTCCTTCAGACCGAACCGGTCGAACAGCGACGGACCGAAGCCGACGGTGAGGGTCAGCCGTGACGGCGGCAGGCCGAGCGCCTCGCCGGTGTCGTCGGGCGGCGCCTCGGCGAGGCCGCCGGTGGCGCCCTCGCCGACCGTCCGGCCCGCGGTCATCCGCCGCGCCGCCGCCGTCCAGTCCTTCATCAGCTGGACGAACTCGGCCCGGTCGTCGGTCTTCACGTCGAACGCGGCGAAGTGCAGCCGGTCCTGGACGGGCGTGGCGATGCCCGCCTGGTACGCGCCGTGGAACGCCACCGCTCCGGTGGTGTCCGTGTGGTCCGCGCCGTCGTCGTCCTTGGCCAGGGCGACCGCGCCGCCGGCCGCGACGGCGCCGAGCGCGAGCCCGGCGCCGCCCCAGCCGATGAGGGCGCGCCGGGAGGGAGCGGCGCCGCCGCGGCCGGCGGGGCCCGGCTCCGGGGTGTCCGTCTCGGTCATCGAGGGCCGCCCGCTCACTTCGCGACGGCGGCGGCGAGCTTGGACAGCGGCTCGGCGAGCGCGTTCACCGCGTCCGACAGCTCCTTGCGCTGGTCCTTGCCGACCTTGTCGTAGGAGACGAAGTCGTAGGACGTCTTGTCCGTGCGGTACTTGTCCAGGACCGTGTTCAGGGCGGCGAACTGCTTGTCCAGCTCACCGGTCAGCGCCGCGTCGTTCTTCTTCGCGACCGGCTTGAGGAGTTCGTACGCCTTCTGCGCGCCCTCCACGTTGGCCTTGAAGTCGACGAGGTCGGTGTGCGAGTAGCGGTCCTCCTCGCCGGTGACCTTGCCGGTGGCGACCTCGTCCAGCAGCTCCTTGGCGCCGTTGGCCATGGAGGTGGGGGTGATCTCCGCCTTGCCGACCCGCTGCTGCCAGTTCTTCAGGTCGGACACGAGCTGGTCGGCGAGGGTCTTCTCCTCGGCGCCGATCTTCTTGTCCTGCCACAGCGCCTTCTCCAGGCGGTGCCAGCCGGTCCACTTCTGGCCCTGCTCCAGGCCGTCGGCGCGGGTGTCGGTCTTCGGGTCGATGTCGCCGAAGGACTCCGCGACCGGCTCGGTGCGCTCCCAGCCGATGCGGGAGGGGGCGTACGCCTTCTCGGCGGCCGTCAGGTCGCCGGCCTTGATGGCGTCGGCGAACTTCTGGGCGAGCGGCACGGTCTCGTCGGCCTGGTCCTGCGCGTACTGGCGGTACTCGGCGACGGCCCGGTCCAGCGCGGGGTCGCGCTCGGCGGCGGTGTTCGCGCCGGTGACCGTGAGCTTCTGCCGCACGCCGTGGCCCTTCATGCCCGGGCGGCAGGCGATCTCGTAGTCGCCGGCCTTGATCTCCGCGGTCAGCGTGTACTTGGTGCCGGGGCCGATGTTCTCCTTCTCGGAGACGATCCGGTCGTCCGGGAAGACGATCTCGACCTCGGTCGCCTTGGCGCCCTTGTTCTCTATCTTCAGGGTGACCTGGCCGGCCGGGACGGTCTTGGCGGAGGTGTCGCACGTCGAGTCGGCGGCGGTCACCTGGATCGCGTCGCCGTCCTTGGCGTCGCTCTTGGAGGTGCAGGCCGTCACGGAGGTCAGGGCGGCCGCGGTGGCGACGGCGGTGACGACGGAGAGTCGGACGGCTCGCATGCAGGGGCTCCCAGGTGACTGATCAAGGACGTGACGCCGCACACACCAGTTGGTGAGGCTTGCCTAACTTAACCGACAGCGGACCGCTTGTTACCCGTGTGTGCCGTGATTCAGCTCTCATGGGCGGAGCCTGGAAACGGGCCGGTCGCGGACCACCCAAGAGGACGTAAAGAGCGCGTCACGGGAGATTCAAAAAGGGCGGCGTCGGCCGGAAGGGACGGTGCCGCCCACCGCGGCGTTTCAGTGCTTCAATGCCCTGGTGACCGACTACGACGTGCTGCGCGTGTTCTGCGCGGCGAACGGCGGCTACGGCAACGAACTCGGTGTCGTCCGCGACGGCTCGACGATCCCGGAGCCGGACGAGCGGCAGGCGCTCGCCGCCAAACTCGGCTTCAGCGAGACGGTGTTCGTGGACGACCCCGAGCGCGGCGTCCTCGACATCCGCACCCCCACCCTGCGCCTGCCCTTCGCCGGCCACCCGTGTGTGGGCGCGGCCTGGCTGCTGGACGTCCCCGAACTCGTCACCCCGGCCGGAACGGTCGGCACCCGGCTGGACGGCGAGTTCACCTGGATCGAGGCCCGCCCGGAGTGGGCGCCGCCGCGCACCCTGCGGCAGTACGCGACCGCCGCCGAGGTGGACGACCTGGCCGTACCGCCGCCGGGGGAGTGGGTGTACGCCTGGGCATGGGAGGACGAGGCGGCCGGCCGGGTGCGCGCCCGCGCGTTCCCCGGCCGCGACGACGGCATCGACGAGGACGAGGCGACCGGCGCCGCGGCGCTGCTGCTGACCGCCCGGCTGGGCCGGGCGCTCAACATCGTCCAGGGCTCCGGCTCCCAGATCCTCACGGCGCCGCAGCCGGAGGGCTGGGTGGAGATCGGCGGCCGCGTCGTCCTGGAGCGCTGACGCTCCCCGCTCGGCGGCTCGCCCCGCTCACGCCGCGGTCAGCGGGAACTCCTCGCCGAGCGCCCTGAACACCTCGGTGTTCAGGGTGAACGCCCGCTTGCACTCGGTCACGATCCGCTGCTTCTCCAGCTCGTCCGCCCGTACGGCGTCCAGCAGTTCGCGGTACTCGCGCTTGAACGCGGCCGGGTTGCCGATCTGTTCGAAGGTGTAGAAGCGGACGCCGTCGCCCTCGCGGGCGAAGCCCCAGGCGCGCTCGGCGCGGTCGCGGATGATCTGGCCGCCGGACAGGTCGCCGAGGTAGCGGGTGTAGTGGTGGGCGACGTACCCGGCCGGCCACTGCTCCCGGCACTCCCGCACCCGGTCCGCGTACGCGGCGGTCGCGGGCAGCGCGCTCAGTTCCGCGCGCCAGTCGGCGCCGCGCAGGTGCGCGAGGTCCCGCTCCAGCGACGGCAGCCGGAACAGCTCCGGCCGGACGAAGGGGCCGGCCACCGGATCGTCGGCGAGCCGCTCGGCGCCGCTCTCCAGCGCCTCGTAGACGAACCAGAGCTGCTCGGTGTAGCGCGCGTACGCCGCCACGCCCAGCCGGCCGCCCAGCAGGTCGCTCATGAACGTCGAGGTCTCCGCCTCCACGTGCTGCTCGTGGGAGGCGGTGCGCAGGAGAGTCGAGAAGGAGTCCATAGGCCAGATCTTCTTAGGCAAGCCTTACCTAAGTCAATGTCTTGCCGACGAGTGGTCGGAAAAGTTACCGACCTGCTGTCGGCAAACCGTACCGCGACACACGAGAGCCCGCCTCCCGAGGGGGGGGGCGGGCTCTCGGCGAAGGCGGCCTGGCGGCCTTACGGCCTGACGGCCTTACGGCAGCGTCAGGATCTCCGCACCCGTCTCCGTCACCACGAGCGTGTGCTCGAACTGGGCGGTGCGCCGACGGTCCTTGGTGACGACCGTCCAGTTGTCGTCCCAGACGTCGTACTCGATGGTGCCGAGGGTCAGCATCGGCTCGATGGTGAAGGTCATGCCGGGCCGCATCACGGTGGTGGCGTGCGGGCTGTCGTAGTGCGGGACGATCAGGCCGGAGTGGAAGGCCGTGCTGATGCCGTGGCCGGTGAAGTCGCGGACCACGCCGTAGCCGAAGCGCTTGGCGTAGGACTCGATGACCCGGCCGATGATGTTGATCTGCCGGCCCGGCCGCACCGCCTTGATGGCGCGGTTCAGCGACTCACGGGTGCGCTCGACCAGCAGCCGGCTCTCCTCGTCCACGTCGCCGACCAGATACGTCGCGTTGTTGTCGCCGTGCACCCCGCCGATGTACGCGGTCACGTCGAGGTTCACGATGTCGCCGTCGCGCAGGACCGTCGAGTCCGGGATGCCGTGGCAGATGACCTCGTTGACCGAGGTGCACAGCGACTTCGGGAAGCCGCGGTAGCCGAGGGTGGAGGGGTAGGCGCCGTGGTCGCACATGTACGCGTGCGCGACCCGGTCCAGCTCGTCCGTGGTCACGCCGGGCGCGATGTGCCTGGCCGCCTCCGCCATCGCCTGCGCGGCGATCCGCCCGGCGACGCGCATCGCCTCGACGGTCTCCGGAGTCTGCGCCTCCGGCCCGGTGTACGGCTTCGGCGCGGGCTTGCCGACGTACTCGGGGCGGCGGATGTTTCCGGGCACGGAACGGGTGGGGGAGATCTCCCCGGGGACGAGCAGCGACTGGCCAGACATGCCCGCGAGTCTATCCACGGGCGATGGGGGAACATGTCGGTGGCGAGAGGAGCTGGTCATGGCCCTGTTCAAGAAGCGGACCGTCGGCAAGCCGGGCGAGTGGTTCTACTGCCTGGAGCACAAGAAGGTCGAGGAGGGGCCCGATTGCCCCGCCAAGGACCGGTTCGGCCCCTACGCCTCCCGTCAGGAGGCCCAGCACGCGATGGAGACCGCCCGCGAGCGCAACCTCCAGTGGGAGAACGACGCCCGCTGGCACGACGCCCCGGCCGGCGGCACCGACGACGACTGACCGGACCACGGGTACGGGTACGGCCCGTACCCGTACCCGGGCCGGCGGCCCTATGCCGCCTCGCGCACGGCGAGCGCGCGTTCCTCGCGCAGCCGCCGGGCGTGTACGTCCGTCCGGGCGTCGTACGCCATCAGGCCCGGCAGGCACACCGCGAGCAGCCCCACCGCGCCCGCGCACAGCAGCCCGCCCGACCACACCGACGCCCGCACCCCCCACCACGCGGCCAGGCCGCCCGAGCGGACCTGGCCCAGCTGCGGGCCCACCGAGTACGACAGCAGCTCGATCCCGGCGAGGCGGCCGCGCAGGGCGTCCGGGATGGTCTGGTTCCACATCGCGCCCCGGAAGATCCCGCTGACCATGTCGCAGCCGCCCGCCACCGCGAGGAACAGCAGCACCAGCCACACGTTCCCGACCACCCCGGCCGCCGCCACCGCCAGCCCCCACAGCAGCGCCGCCGCCACCACCATCCGGCCGTGCCGGCGCACCCGAGAGGTCCAGCCGCTGGTCACGCTCACCAGCAGCGCCCCGAACGGCAGCGCCGCGTACATCAGGCCCAGCGCCCAGCGGGCGTGCAGCTCGTCCGCGAGGAACGGCAGCACCGCCAGCGGCATCGCCAGGAACATCGCGGCCAGGTCCACCGCGTACGTCCCCAGCAGCTCCTTGCGGCCCCACGCGTAGCGGGCGCCCTCGGCGATCGCCCGCAGCGACGGCTTGGCGGCCTCGCGCGCGGCGGGCTGGGCGGCGATCCGCGCCACCAGCACCAGCGACACCACGAAGGTGCCCAGATCGGCCGCGTAGGCGGGACCGAGACCCGCGTACGCCACGATCACGCCCGCCACCGCCGGGCCGGCCACCCCGCCCACCGTCCAGCGCAGCGAGTTCAGCGCCGTCGCGGCCGGCAGCTGGTCGTGGGCCACGATCCGCGGCCACAGCGCGTCGAGCGCGGGCCGCTGCACGGCGGTCAGCGCCGAGGACAGGGCGGCGACCGCGTACAGCGGCCACACCGCGGGTTCCGGCAGCAGCGCGTTGCCGAGCAGGGCCGCGCTGAGCACCGCGAGTCCCGCCTCGGTCCACACGATCAGCCGCCGCTTGTCCGCCGCGTCGGCCAGCGCGCCGCCGTACAGCCCGCACACGATCAGCGGCACCAGCTCCACCGCCCCGATGGCGCCCACCGCCGCGGCCGAGCCGGTCAGCTCCTTGATCTGCACCGGCAGCGCGACGAAGGTGAGGAAGCTGCCGAAGGTGGAGATCAGCCCCGACACCCACAGCCGGCGGAAGTCCCGGGACGCCCGCCAGGGGGCGAGATCGGGCAGCAGCGCCCGCAGCCCGGAGGGCGGGGCGTCGTCGTCGGCGGCGGGGAGCGGGGGAGCGTCGGCGGCGGAGGGCGGGGGAGCGTCGGCGTGCGGACCGCCGGCGGGAGGAGCGTCGGCGGGAGGAGCGTGGTCGGTCACGAAGCGTCATGCTCGGTGGGAGAGGCCATCGGGGGCAAATCGATTTACGGCCCGCCCGCGTTACCGGCCCGCCCGTGCTACTGGCCCGCCCGCCCGTGCTACCAGCCCGACGGCGGTGGCGCGGTCAGGGACTCCGCCAGCCGCGCCAGCCGGTCCCGCAGCCGCCCGCGCCGCCGAGGCCCCGGCAGCGGGTTCTCCCCGGCCGCCGCGCTCACCAGGTGCTGCACCGTGTCCAGGTCCAGTTCCGCGCCCGCCGGCACCGCCAGCGACTCGTGCGCCAGCGCCGCCAGCTCGCCCTCCTGCGAGCGGCCCAGCGCCAGCACCGTCGCCCCGGCCCGCCGCGCCCCGCACACCCGCTCCAGCAACGGCGCCGGCTCCCCGGGCGCCACCACGAGCAGCGTCTCGCCCCGCCGGGCCGCCTCCAGCCTGCCGAGTCCGACCGCCAGATGCGCCGGGTCCGAGGGGCGCGCGCCGTGCCGCACCAGGGTCGGTGCCAGCTCCGGGGTGCCCGACCAGGCGGCCTCGTCCACCAGGTGCGCCGCCAGATGCCACGGCTCGTACTCCGGCGTGCCCACCAGCAGCAGTCCGCCCCCGTGCGACACCACCGATCCGCGCAGCGCCCCCGCGAAGTGCCGGGTGGCGTCCAGCCACTCGGTCCCGGCGAGCACTTCGCGCAGCAACGCGACCCGTACGGCGTCCATAAGAGCGCATCGTGCCCCAAAACGGCGTGCCGGATGCGGAGTTCGGCCCCGAATCACCCGCGTTGGGGACCCGCGCCGTACGTGGGCCGCACCGCGTCCCGCACCTCGCGCCGGCCCGCCGTGACGCGGCTCACCGTGGCGGGTGGGGGGCCGTCGGCGGACGTAGAGTCGGCCCATGACCACTAGCGACAGCGCACACAAGGCCCCCGCCAAGGACCCCTGGGACCTGCCCGACGTATCCGGGCTGGTCGTCGGCGTCCTGGGCGGGACCGGTCCGCAGGGCAAGGGCCTCGCCTACCGCCTCGCCCGGGCCGGCCAGAAGGTGATCATCGGCTCCCGGGCCGCCGAGCGCGCCCGGGCGGCGGCGGAGGAGATCGGCCACGGCGTCGAGGGCGCCGACAACGCCGAGGCCGCCCGCCGCAGCGACCTCGTGATCGTCGCTGTGCCCTGGGAGGGCCACGGCAAGACCCTGGAGTCGCTGCGCGCCGAACTGGCCGGGAAACTCGTCGTGGACTGCGTCAACCCGCTCGGCTTCGACAAGAAGGGCGCCTACGCCCTCAAGCCCGAGGAGGGCAGTGCCGCCGAACAGGCCGCCGCCCTGCTGCCCGACTCGCGGGTCGCCGCCGCCTTCCACCACCTGTCGGCCGTCCTCCTCCAGGACCCGCAGATCGAGCGGATCGACACCGACGTGATGGTCCTCGGCGAGGAGCGCGCCGACGTGGAGATCGTGCAGGCGCTGGCCGGCCGCATCCCCGGCATGCGCGGCGTCTTCGCCGGCCGGCTGCGCAACGCCCACCAGGTGGAGTCCCTGGTCGCCAACCTGATCTCCGTCAACCGCCGCTACAAGGCGCACGCCGGACTCCGCGTCACCGACGTGTGAGCACCGACGTGTGAGCACTGACGTATGAGCACCGACGGATGAGCACCGACGGGTGAGCGCCCGGGGCGGCGCCGGGCGCCGGCGCCCATGGGGGACACTGGTCGGCGAAGCAGTACCGCACCACACCGAGTCACGCCGGGTCACACCGAGCAGTGTCCCCGCCCCCGACAGGAGCCGACCGCCATGCCCCGCCTCGCCCTCTACACCCTGATCGTCTGCCTCCTCGCCGTCGCCGCGGCCGTCGTCTCCTTCGCGCGGGGCAGCTGGCTGGGCGTGGTGTGGGTGCTGCTGGCGGGCCTGTCGTCCAACATGACCTGGTACTACGTCCGCCGCGGCCGCGGTGCGCGGCAGGACGGCCCGGTCACCGGATGACCGAGCAGAAGTCGTCCGAGCCCTCCCAGAAGCGGTAGAGGCTCTGACCGCAGTACGAGTCCACGTCCGTGATCCCCAGCGTGCGCAGGATCGCGTCGATCACGTCGAAGAACGCGCCGTTCACCGACGGCACCCACAGCAGCGCGAAGACGAACAGCAGCCCGAACGGCGCGAACGGCTCCACCTGGCGCTTGACGCTGTACGACAGCCACGGCTCGATCACTCCGTAGCCGTCCAGGCCCGGCACCGGCAGGAAGTTCAGGATCGCCGCCGTGACCTGGAGCAGCGCGAGGAAGGCCAGCGCGAACCGGAAGTCGGCGGGCACCCCGTCCAGCGCGTCCAGCCAGAACGGCGCCGTGCACACCACCGCGAACACGACGTTGGTCAGCGGACCGGCCGCGGAGATCAGGCTGTGCCGCCAGCGGCCCCTGATCCGGCTCCGCTCGATGAACACCGCGCCGCCGGGCAGACCGATCCCGCCCATGATCACGAACACCACCGGCAGGACGATGCTCAGCAGGGCGTGCGTGTACTTCAGCGGGTTCAGCGTGAGGTAGCCCTTCGCGCCGACCGTGATGTCCCCGCCGTGCAGCGCGGTACGGGCGTGCGCGTACTCGTGCAGGCACAGCGAGACCACCCAGGCCGCCGTCACGAACAGGAACACCGCCACGCCCGGCTGCTCGGCGAACCCGGTCCAGGTGGCCCAGCCCGTGACGGCGGTGACGGCCAGGATCCCCACGAAGACCGGACTGATCCTCCGGTCGCTCGGGCGGGTGGTGGCGGTGGTCATGGAAAGGGCTCCCGTGCTGCTGGACATCCGTACGGCCGAGCCCGACCGTACCGGGCGCGCGGCGGCCACGGGAAAAAACACCTCGCGCGATGCGGGGCACTCCGGGGGAGTATGTCCTGCACACCCGGCCCCGGGACGGCCACACCACCCGGCCGGGACGGCCACCCTGTCCGGCGGGACGCCCACCTCGGTCGCTCCGGTACGGCCGCCCCGGCCGGTTCGGCTTGGCCGCTCCGCTCACCTCGGGACGGCCGCCCTGTCCTGTTCGGGACGGCCGCCCCAGCCGCCCCGGGACGGCGGCTCCGCTCGCCTCGGGACGGTCGCTCCGGTGGGCGGGACGGCCGCCTCGGTCGCATCGGTACAGCCGCCGCTCCGTCGGGGGAGGGAGGGGGGATGGTCTTGCCGGCCGGTTCGGGACGGCCGCTCCACCCGCCTGGGGACGGCCGCCCGTCCGGCGGGACAGCCGCTCAACGGGCCTCGGGACGGCCGTTCCGCCGACCCCGGGGCGGCCACCCCGGCCCGTCCGGGGCGGCCGCTTCGCCGGTCCCGGGCCGGCTCCCGCCGCGCTGCCGACCGAACCCCGTGACCGCCCGCGAGACCACCGGAGACAATGGACCCCGTGCGCTACCGCATCCTCGGCACCACTCAGGCAATCCGCCCCGACGGCACCGCCGTCCCGGTCGGCGGGGCCCGCCTGCGTGCCCTGCTGACCGTGCTCGCCCTGCGCACCGGCCGCACGGTCCCGGTGCGCGTCCTGGTCGACGAGGTGTGGGGCGCCGATCCGCCCGCCGATGCCACCGGCGCGCTCCAGGCGCTGGTCGGCCGGCTGCGCAGGGCGCTCGGAGCGGACGCGGTCGCCTCCGCCGAGGGCGGCTACCGGCTCACCGCCGCGGCCGACGACATCGACCTGCACCGGTTCGAGCGGCTGACCGGTGAAGGGCTGGCCGCGCTCGCCGACGGCGACGCCGCCAAGGCGGCCGTCGTCCTCGACGACGCCCTCGTCCTGTGGCACGACCCGGCCCTGTCCGACCTGCCCGACCGCACCGCCGAGGCGGCCCGCTGGGAGACCCGCCACCTGGACGCCCGCCGCGCCCGCCTCACCGCGGCGCTCGCCCTCGGCCGGCCCGAGCAGACCCTGCCCGAGCTGACCGCCCTGTGCGACACCCACCCCCTGGACGAACCCCTCCAGGCGCTGCGCCTGCGCGCACTGCGCGACGCCGGCCGCACCGCCCAGGCGCTGGCCGCCTACGAGGACGTACGACGCCTGCTCGCCGACCGCCTCGGCTCCGACCCCGGCCCTGAGCTCCGCACCCTGCACGCCCAGCTGCTGACCGGTGGCGGGACACCGCCCGGCCCGCGCCGTCCGGGCGACGGGGGCGGCGTGGGGCGTGCCGCGGGCGGCGGCCCCGGCGTCGCGGACGGCCGCGCCGACGGCCGCGGCGCCCACGCCGATCGACACACCTCACCGCCCGCCTCGGGCCCCACCAGGCAGGACTCCGATTCTCGGCCGGGTGCGGGGGATTTCGCCGCGTCCCGGCCGGGCACGGCGGATTCCCCCGCCGCTCGGCCCGGCGCGGGTCCTGCCGCCCAGGGCCCCGGCTCCCGGCCGGGTGCGGCGGGTTCCTCCGGGATCCGACCCGGCGCGGCACATCTCCCCGCCGCCGGGCCGGGCGCAGACGACCCGTCCGTCCTCGGATCCGGCGCCGTGGGTTCCCCCGCAACTGGGCCGGGCGCGGGCACCCCGCCCGCCTTCGGAGCCGGTGCGAGTGATCCGTCCGGCCCCGGCCCCGACACCCCGGGCGCCTCCACTTCCCGGCCGGACGCAGAGGACTCCTCGGACTTCGGCCCGGGCGCCCAGGGTGCCCCCGTTTCCTGGCCGGGTGCGGACGACCCCTCCGTCTTCGATACCGACACCCCGGGCGCCTCCGCTTCCCGGCCGCATACGGAGGACTCCTCCGCCTTCGGGACCGGCGCGGAGGACTCCTCCGGCTTCTGGCCGAGCACCTCGGACGGCTCCGCTCCCCGGCCAGCCACGGAGGACTCCTCCGTCTCCGGGCCGACCGCCGCGGCCGCTTCCGCCTCCTCCTGGCCGGGCACGGAGGACTCCCCCCGCGTCGGCCCCGGCGCCCGGGACGCCTCCGCTTCCCCGGCGGGTGCGGAGGCCCCCTCCGCCTTCGGCCCCCGCACCCCGCATGCCCCCGCCACCTGGCGGCCGGGTACCGGCGACGCCGCCGCGCCCCAGGCCGGCTGGGCGCAGCCTTCCGCGGCCCCGCCGGTGCCCGCCGGCGAAGAGGCGGCCCGGCCCGGTACGCGGGACGCGTCCGCCGCCCGGCCCGGCGCGGCGGAGCCCGCCGTCGTCCGGCCCGGCGCGGCCGCCCCGCGCCCCCCCAGCAACCTCCGCGCCCGCCTCACCTCCTTCGTGGGCCGCGAAGCGGATCTCGCGGCGATCCGC
This sequence comes from Streptomyces similanensis, assembly GCF_039543625.1. Taxonomy (NCBI): domain Bacteria; kingdom Bacillati; phylum Actinomycetota; class Actinomycetes; order Kitasatosporales; family Streptomycetaceae; genus Streptomyces; species Streptomyces similanensis. The sequence goes on from NZ_BAABKC010000026.1 coordinate 25,349, forward strand.
GCCGATCTCGGCTCCGCCCGGCTGGTCACGCTGCTCGGACCCGGCGGGGCCGGCAAGACCCGGCTGTCGCAGGAGGCCGCCGAGACCGTACGGCCGGACCGCCCGGACGGGATCTGGCTGGCCGAACTGGCCCCGGTGGACGACCCGGCCGCCGTGCCCGAGGCCGTGCTCACCGCCGTCGGCGCCCGCGAGACCGTGCTCTACGGCGCCGGCGCCGAGGAGATCCGAGTGGCGGTCGCCGACCGGCACGACGACCCCGTCGAACGCCTCGTGGAGCACTGCGGCCGCCGCCGCATGCTGCTCCTGCTCGACAACTGCGAACACGTCGTGGACGCCGCCGCCCGCCTCGTGGCCGAGCTGCTCGCCCGCTGCCCGCAGCTCACCGTCCTCGCCACCAGCCGCGAACCCCTCGGCGTGCCGGGGGAGTTGCTGCGGCCGGTGGAGCCGCTGCCCGAACCGGTGGCGCTGCGCCTGTTCGCCGACCGGGGCGCCGCCGTACGCCCCGGCTTCCGCGTCGACGCGGACGAGGACACCGCGGCCGCCTCCGCCGAGATCTGCCGCCGCCTCGACGGCCTCCCGCTGGCCATCGAACTCGCCGCCGCCCGCCTGCGCCTGCTCACCCCCCGGCAGATCGCCGACCGGCTGGACGACCGCTTCCGCCTCCTCACCTCCGGCAGCCGCACCGTCCTGCCCCGGCAGCAGACCCTGCGCGCCGTGGTCGACTGGTCCTGGGACCTGCTGGACGCGACCGAGCGGGACGTGCTGAGCCGACTGTCCGTCTTCGCCGGCGGCTGCGACCTCGCGGCGGCCGAGGCCGTGTGCGGGCCCGACGCCTTCGACGCCCTCGGCTCCCTGGTCGACAAGTCCCTGGTGGTGGCCGCGCCCGACGGCGAGGGCGGGATGCGCTACCGGCTCCTGGAGACCGTCGCCGAGTACGCCGCCGAACGCCTGGACGAGACGGACGGCCGCACCCGGGCCGAGCGCGCCCATCTGACGTACTACCGCGAACTCGCCCGCACCACCGACCCGTTGCTGCGCGGCCCCGGCCAGCGCGCCGCCATCGCCCGGTTCGAGCTGGAGTACGAGAACCTGCGCACCGCCCTGCGGCACGCCGTCGCGGCGCGCGACGAGCAGGAGTGCCTGTGCCTGATCCTCTCGCTCGTCTACTACTGGCAGATGCGCGAGGTGCGCGTCGAGGCGCGCACCTGGTGCCGTGAGGTGATGGCGTTCGTCCCCGACCCGTTCACCGAGCCGCTGCGGCCGGTCCCGCCGGTCTGGGAGCGGTGCACCGACGCCCCGCCGCCGATGACCGGCGAGCTCCTCGTCGAGGCCCGGCGGGGCCTGCACCTGGCCCATCTCGCCTGCATGGACACCGAGATGGAGGCCTGGCAGTCGCCCGAGGCCAAGCACAAGCTCCGGGTCATCTCCGAGGCGTACGAGCCCGGTCTGCCGCAGACCTGCCGGGGCCCCGGCATGCTGTGGTTCTTCGCCGTCATCATGACCGGCGACTCGGAGCGGATCCACGAGATCGTCAACGCCACCGTGGCCACCTGCCGCACCGCCCCCGGCTTCGACTGGGAGCTGGGCAACGCGCTCCAGCTGCGCGCCAACCTGCTGGCCAACCGCGCCGACTGGGCGGGCGACGCCACCCGCGACGCCGACGAGGCGCTGGACATCTTCCGCCGCCTCGGTGACGACTGGGGCACCGCCGAGGCGCTCTCCGCGCGCGGCGAGGCTCACGAACGCGCCGGCCGCTACGAGCAGGCCGCCGACGACTACGAGGCGGCCGTCGGACACGCCCGGCGCCTGGGCGCGCACGCCCAGGTCACCATGTTGCGCTCCCGGCTCGGCGCCGCCCTGCTGGAGGGCGGCGAGCGGGAGCGCGGCGAGGCGATGCTGCGCGAGGTGATCGCCGACGGCTCAGGCCCCGCCAACGAGGCGCGCCCGTTCGCCCGGCTGTGCCTGGTCGGGTGGCTCGGCGCGACCGACCGGGTGCCCGAGGCGCGCGAGCAACTGCGGACGCTGCGCGAGGAGTTCGGCTCCTCGCACTTCGTGATCTTCGAGGCGTTCATCCTCGGCGCGGAATCCTGGCTCGCCGCCGTCGACGGCCGTGACGAGGAGGCGCTGACCACGATCCGCCACGCCCTCGACCGGGCCGACGACCCCGTCTCGCGGGCCATCGCACCCCATCTGCGCGCCTCCTACGTGACGATCGGCGCGATGGCTGTGGCCGGCGTGGACGGCGGCAGCCGCGCCCGGGACGCCGCCCGCTGCCTCGGCGCGGCCGACGCCATGCTGCCGTCCGGGCACGTCCCCACGGTCCTGGAGCGCCACGCCCGCGAGCAGGTGCGCACCCGCATCCTCTCCCACCTCGGCGAGGCCGCCTTCGAGGAGGCGTACGCGCAGGGCGAGGGCCTCTCCATGGAGGAGGCCCTCGCCCTGTTGGAGCGGTGATCGCCCGCGCACCGACCGTGCCGCGGCACCACGTGTGCCCGGCGCGGCCGTACGGCCGGTCAGCTCTTGGTGCGGAACTTGTGGATCGCGACCGGCGCCATGACCACCGTGATCGCCACCGACCAGCCCACGGTCAGCCACACGCTGTGGCCGACCGGGCCGCCCGTCATCAGGGCGCGGGCCGAGTCGGCCAGCGTGGAGAGCGGGTTGTAGTCGGTGAAGTGCTGGAGCCAGCCCGGCATCGAGGTGGGCGGCGCGAAGATGGACGAGCCGAACTGGAGCGGGAAGAGCACCAGGAAGCCCATCGCCTGCACCGACTGGGCGTTCTTCAGCACCACGCCGAGGGTCAGGAAGATCCACATGATCGACGAGGCGAACAGCGCGGCGAGGCCCACGGTCGCGAGCAGGCCCATCCAGTGGGTGATGTGGAAGCCGACCAGGACGGCGACAACCATCAGAATCACGGTGGAGAACAGCATCCGCGCCAGCTCGACCGCGATCTTCGCGAACAGCACCGAGCCGCGCCCGATCGGCAGCGACCGGAAACGGTCCATGACGCCGCTGTTGAAGTCCTGGCTGAAGCCGGTGCCCACGCCCTGCGACAGGGTCATGCTCATCATCGCGAGCATGCCGGGGATGACGTACTGGACGTAGCGTTCCTGGCCGCCGCCCAGCGCTTGGCCGATCGAGCCGCCGAAGACGTACACGAACAGCAGGGTGAAGACGATCGGCATCAGCAGCGCGTCGAACATCGACTCCGGGTCCTGGCGGATCCAGAGCAGGTTGCGGCGGATCAGGGCGCCGGTGTGCCGCAGGTGGCCGCGCAGTGTGATCCGGGCGTCCGCCTGCCCTTCGAGGACAGGGGCGGTGGCGGTGGCGGCGCTCATACGGCGACCTCCTCGGGGGCGGCGGAGCGGGCGTCCTGCGGGGCACTGGCGCGGTGGCCGGTGAGGGACAGGAAGACCTCGTCCAGGCTGGGCAGTTCGGTGGTGATGGAGGCGATGGTGATGCCGCGCGCGGTGACCGCGCCGACCACGGCGGTCAGCTGCTCGTCGTTGAGGATCGGCACCAGCAGGGAGCCGCGCTCGGCGTCGACGGTGGTGGTGGCGAGGCCGGTGATGCCCAGCTCGTCGAGCATGGCGGCGAGCGGCCGCAGTTCCAGCGGGTCGGCCGGGCGGACCCGCAGGGTGCGGCCGCCGACCTTCGCCTTCAGCGCCTCGATGCCGCCGTTCGCGATGACCTTGCCGCGGTCGACCACGGTCAGCTCGGAGGCCAGCTGCTCGGCCTCCTCCATGTACTGGGTGGTGAGCAGCACGGTGACGCCTTCGCCGACCATCGTCCTGACCTCGTCCCACACCTCGTTGCGGGTGCGCGGGTCGAGTCCGGTGGTGGGCTCGTCCAGGTAGAGGACGGCGGGGCGGCCGATCATGGAGGCGGCGAGGTCGAGACGGCGCCGCATGCCGCCGGAGTACGTGCTCGCCGGGCGGCGGGCGGCCTCGGTCAGCGAGAACCGCTCCAGCAGTTCGTCGGCGCGGGCCCGGGCCTCCTTGCGGGGCAGGTCGAGCAGCCGCCCGATCATGTAGAGGTTCTCCCAGCCGGGGAGCTTCTCGTCCACGGAGGCGTACTGGCCGGTGAGACCGATCACGCGGCGCAGCTGCCGGGGCTGCCGTACGACGTCGTAGCCGGCGACGGTGGCCCGGCCGGAGTCGGGGGTGATGAGGGTGGACAGGATGCGTACGAGGGTGGTCTTGCCGGCGCCGTTCGGGCCGAGGACACCCATCACGGTGCCCTCGCGCACGTCCAGGTCGACGCCGTCCAGCGCCTTGGTCTCGCCGTAGTGCTTGACCAGCCCCCGTACGGTGACGGCGGCGCGTCCGCCGGTGGGGTTGTCATCGATTCGCGTCATGTCCAAGACACTCCCACCCCCCACCGACAAACCCCCGACACCCCACCGACAGCCACCCCCCGCCCCCGACACCCCACCGACAGCCACCCGCAGCCGGAGGAACGACGGCGCACCGCCCCCGCAGGCACCCGACGGCGTACGGCGGCCCCACAACCGAACGCAACACGACACAACCCGCAGGCGCCCGACGGCGTGAGCGGGGTGTGGGGGTGTGGCGCGGGGTGCCGCGTACTGCGGTCCCTCCTCCGCCCACCGACCACCCTCCGGGCCGTACGTCCGTGGGCGGCACCCCGGCCGCACCCCCACACCCCCGACCCACCCCCGACACCAGGCGCCTACAAGCCCAGCGTGAGCCGAACGAGAAGCCCTAGCCCACCACCCCCCGCACGCCCCTACTCCACCACCCGCACCCCCGACTCCTCCGGCAGATGACTCACCACCACCCGCCCACCCCCCGNNCCCCCGGTCCACCGCATACGCCCCCACCGCCACGGCCACCCCCACGACCGCCAGCCCCGCCCCCACCACCGCAGGCGAGGTCACCCCGAGCCCCGCGGCCAGCGACAGCCCGCCGAGCCACGCCCCACCCGCGTTGGCCAGGTTGAACGCCGCCTGGTTCGCCGAGGACGCCAGCGAGGGAGCCGCCGCGGCCTTCTCCATCACCATCAGCTGCAAGGGCGAACCGGTCACGAACGCCGCCGTCCCCAGCAGCACCACCCCCACCGCCGCCCCCCACTCGCCGCGCATCAGCACCGGGAACAGCCCCAGCACCACCGCCAGCGCGACCAGCCCCCCGAACAGCGTCCCCCGCAGCGAGTGGTCCGCGAGCCGCCCGCCGAGCAGGTTCCCCGCGGTGGCCCCCACCCCGAACAGCGCGAGCAGCAGCGTCACACTGCCCTCGGCGTACCCGGCCGCCCCCGTCAGCATCGGCGTGATGTAGCTGTACGCCGCGAACAGCGCGCCGAACCCCGCCACCGTCGTCAGCAGCGCCAGCCAGACGGGCAGGGACCGCAGCGCGGCCAGCTCCCCGCGCAGTCCGCCGGACGGGGCGGCGCCGGGATGACCGGCCGGGACGAGCAGCGCCAGCGCGGCGATCGCCGCGACCCCGATCGCCGCGACGCCGAGGAAGGTGGCCCGCCAGCCCAGGTGCTGGCCCATCAGCGTGGCGGCCGGCACCCCGGCGATGTTCGCGACGGTGAGGCCGAGGAACATCAGCGACACCGACCGCGCCTTGCGCTCCGGCGGCACCAGCCCGGTCGCGACCACCGCGCCGACGCCGAAGAACGCGCCGTGCGGCAGCCCGCTCAGAAAGCGCGCGGCCAGCAGCCAGCCGTGGCCGGGCGCGAGGGCGGACAGCGCGTTGCCCACGACGAAGAGGACCATGAGGGCGATCAGCACCCGCCGCCGGGACAGCTTCGCGGTGAGCGCGGCCAGCAGCGGCGCGCCGATGACGACACCGAGGGCGTATGCCGAGACGAGGTGTCCGGCGGTGGGGATCGAGATGCCGAGGTCGCCGGCGACGTCGGGCAGCAGTCCCATCATCACGAACTCGGTGGTGCCGATGCCGAAGGCGCCCACGGCGAGGGCGAGCAGGGCCAGGGGCATGAAGGGGGCCTTTCGAGGTGGGGTTCCGAGCAGCGGTACGAACAGTAAGTTCAGCTGCGGAACAAAGTCTCTCAGGTCCCGTATTCCACCGGGTTACGAGCCGGTGGCCGTTGTGGTCACCTTCACACGCGCCGCCACCGGAAGATGGTCGCTGTCGGTGCGCGGCAGCGTCCAGGAACTCTCCGGCTCGACCCCCTTGACCATGATCTGGTCGATCCGCGCCATCGGGAACGAGGCCGGCCAGCTGAACCCGAAGCCGTTGCCCACCGCACCCTGCGTCGAACGCATCTGCGCGGTCACCGCGTTGAGCGAGCGGTCGTTCATCGTGCCGTTCAGATCGCCCAGCAGCACCACCCGGGGCAGCCGCTCGTCGGAGATCGCCTCACCCAGCGCGTCCGCGCTCTGGTCGCGCTGCGAGGCGGTGAACCCGGCGTTCATCTTCACCCGCACCGACGGCATGTGCGCCACGTACACCGCGACCGCCCCCTCGGGCGTCGCCACCGTGGCCCGCATCGCCCGCGTCCAGCCCAGCCGGATGTTCACCGGCTTGACCGCGCTGATCGGGTACTTGCTCCACAGCCCCACCGTGCCCTGCACCGCGTGGTACCGGTACGTCGGCGCCAGCGACCGCTCGTACACCGGCACCGCCGACGCCTTCAGCTCCTCCAGCGCCAGCACGTCCGCGCCCGAGGCGGCCACCTCGCGGGCGGTGCCGGACGGGTCGGGGTTGTCGGCGTTGACGTTGTGCGTGGCCACCATCAGATCGCCGCCGCCGGCGGACTTGTCGAACAGCAGTCCGCCGAAGAGGTTCAGCCAGACGGCCGTCGGCAGCACCACCGCGATCAGCGCCGTCGCCGACCTGCGCACCAGCGCCAGCACCAGCAGCACCGGGATCACGATCCCCAGCCACGGCAGGAACGTCTCGGTGAGACTGCCGAGGTTGCCGACCCGGTTGGGGATGCGCGAGTGCAGCAGCATCACCAGCGCCAGCGCCAGCGCGATCACGGCCAGCACGAGGCCCCGCCGCCAGATCCGCCGGTCGCCGCGCCAGCCGTCGAGGAAGCGGAGCACCAGGCGCCGAAGCCGGTCTCTGCGGCGCTCGGGTCCCGAGCCGCCGTCGTCCGTCTCCGTCAAGTACGCCTGCTGCGCCATACCGCCGCCTCACTGCCTGCCGTGCACACCGTTCACCCCGTGGGTTACGACCCTAGGGGATGATCGGCTCCGTTCCGCCGTCCGGTGACGGCCGTACGGGCACGAGGACGAACAAGTCGGCGCGCGGGGTTCCGGTTACCGCACTGTGATCATGGTCTGTGACGAAACGCGCACATTAGGACCGGGAACTGACGGGCCGTAGCCCTTCGAGCACCGCGTCCACGATCTGCTCCGGCAGGTCCTCGGGCAGCTCGGCCTCCGGGCGCATCACGCTGCGCACCAGCATCGGCCCGACGAGGATGTCGTTCAGCAGCTCCACGTCGAGGTCCGCGCGCAGCTCCCCGCGCGCCTGCCCCCGGCGCAGCACCTCAAGCTGCATCCTGCGCCGCGGCTCCACGACGCTCTGGTGGTAGGCGCACCAGATCTTCGGACTGCTCTTCATCTGCGCGTAGACGTTGTGCAGGATCGCCGAGGAACGGCTGGCCAGTCCGCGGATGCGCAGCTGCTCCAGGAGGACCACGAGGTCGTCGCGCACGCTGGTGCCGGGCAGCTCCGGGTCGGGCGGCTCGGCGGCGCGCACGACGTCGACGAACAGCTCCTCCTTGCCGCTCCAGCGGCGGTAGATGGTGGCCTTGCCGACGCCCGCGGTCCGGGCGATGCGCTCGATGGAGAGCTCGGCCAGCGGCACGCCCTCCTCCAGCAGCTTCATCACGCCCTCCACGATGGCGCGTTCCACCGCCTCGCTGCGGGGGCGCCCGCGGGCGGGGGCCTCCGCGGCGGCCGGGGCCGGGGCCGGGCTGTCGGCGAGACTCACGTGAGACGTCCTTTCGTCGTACCGGGAGATTGTCCTACCCGGTGACCCGCGGTGGTTCCTCCACCGCGGGCCGGCCGCCCCCGTCGACTGCGCGCGCCCCCGTACCCCCTGTGACCCTCCTGCTCCCCCTTTTCCCCTGTGGGGGCTACTCCATCGCGGACACCAGCTCCTGCTCCTCGTCGCCCTGCCGGGGCTTCTGCGGCCTGCCCGGCAGGAACACGGCCGTCACGACCGCGCCGATCAGCGCGATCACGGTGCCGCACAGGGCGGTGACGTGCATGGCGTGCAGGAAGGCGCCGTTGGCCGGGTCGACCAGGGCCTGGCCGCGCGGGCCGAGCTTCGCGGCGACGCCGAGGGTGGCCTCGATGGACTCGCCGGCGGTGTCCCGCAGACCGGGCGGGAGCATCCCGAGCTTGCTCTCGATGCCGTTGCGGTAGGCGGTGGACAGGACCGAGCCGAGCACGGCGATGCCGAGGGCGCCGCCGACCTGCCGGAAGGTGTTGCTCAGCGCGGACGCGGAGCCGGCCTTCTCGCGGGGCAGGGCCTGCATGATGACGACGCTGGTCGGCGTCATGATGTGCGCCATGCCGGTGCCCATCAGGAAGAAGACGACCTCCAGCACCCAGATGGGCGTGCCGGAGTCGAGGGTGGCGAAGGCGGCCAGCATGCCGGCCAGCACCACCAGACCGGCCGTGGTCGTCGCCTTGTAGCCGATCCGGTCGACCACCAGCCGGGCCCGCGGCGCGAAGATCATCTGCGCGGCGGCCAGCGGGATCATCAGCAGACCGGACTCCAGCGGCGAGTAGCCGCGCACGCTCTGGGTGTAGAACACCGCGAAGAACGTCACGCCCATCAGCGCGAAGAAGACCAGCGCGATGGCGGCCATGGCGGCCGAGAAGACCTTGTTCTTGAAGTACGTCACGTCCAGCGACGGGTGGTCGCTGCGCTTCTCGAACACGATGAAGGCGGCCAGGACGACGACGCCGGCGATGATCGTGGCGAGCACGGCCGGGTCGGTGAAGTCGGCCAGCTCGCCGCCCTTGATGATGCCGTAGACCAGCAGGACCAGGCCGACCACGGACAGGACGACGCCGATCGGGTCGAGCCGGCCGGGGCTCGGGTCGCGCGAGTCGGGCACCAGCCACACCATCAGCACGAGCGCGAGGATCACGATCGGCACGTTGATGAGGAAGACCGAGCCCCACCAGAAGTGGTCCAGCAGCAGTCCGCCGGTGATCGGGCCGATGGCGATGGCCAGGCCCACGCCGCCGGCCCAGATGCCGATCGCCTTGGGCTGCTCCTCGCGCTCGAAGACGTTCATCAGCACGGCGAGCGTGGCGGGCATGACGAACGCGGCGCCGAGGGCCATCAGGGCGCGGTAGGCGATCAGCTGGCCCGGCGAGCCGGACTCGGCGGCCAGCGCGGAGCCGACGCCGAACACGACCAGACCGCCGAGCAGGACCTTCTTGCGGCCCACCCGGTCGCCGATCAGGCCGGCGGTGAACAGCAGACCGGCGAAGACGAGCGTGTAGGCGTTGATCGCCCATTCCAGCTCGCTCTGGGTCGCGCCCAGACCGGTCGGCGCCGGGGTGGAGATCGTCTTGATGGCGACGTTCAGGATCGAGTTGTCGAGCACCACGATCAGCAGGCTCAGCATCAGGACGCCGAGGATCGCCCAGCGGCGCCGGTGCACCGCCTCCGGTATCCGGGGGCCGGGCCCGGCGTGGTCGGCAGGAGTAGTCATGGTCCCGAGCCTAGGCTCATTCCGATACGAGACGGTCTCGTATCGGAATGATTTTACCCAGACCTTACGTCCCGCTCCGGCCGGCCGGAGCCCGCGGCAGGCCCGAGACGTGGCGCACACGGGGGCCCTCTGGCCCGCCCGGGCGCCGAGTGCCACCATGGAGGGGAGTCCGGGGACGCCGTCAGGGCGCCTCGAGATGACTGAAGGAGCCGTTGCAATGACGCAGCTTTCGGCTGCCCACACCAAGCCCTCCGACGGCAGCAAGGCGCTGTACGGGGGCAAGGGCACGCGCCGCATCACCGTCCGCGACATCGCCCTCGCCAAGGAACGCGGCGAGAAGTGGCCCATGCTCACCGCCTACGACGCGATGACCGCCTCCGTCTTCGACGAGTCCGGCATCCCGGTGATCCTGGTCGGCGACTCCGCCGGCAACTGTCACCTCGGCTACGACACCACCGTGCCCGTCACCCTCGACGAGATGAGCATGCTGTCCGCCGCGGTCGTCCGCGGCACCCGGCGCTCCCTGATCGTCGCCGACCTGCCCTTCGGCTCCTACCAGGAGGGTCCGGTGCAGGCGCTGCGCTCGGCCACCCGGCTGGTCAAGGAGGCGGGCGTCGGCGCGGTCAAGCTGGAGGGCGGCGAGCGTTCGCACGAGCAGATCCGGCTCCTGGTGGAGTCCGGCATCCCGGTCATGGCCCACATCGGCCTGACCCCGCAGTCCGTCAACGCCATGGGCTACCGCGTCCAGGGCCGCGGCGAGGAGGCCGCCCAGCAGATGCTGCGCGACGCCAAGGCGGTGCAGGACGCGGGCGCGTTCGCCGTCGTCCTCGAACTGGTCCCGGCGGAGCTGGCGGCCGAGGTGACCCGGACGCTGCAGATCCCGACCGTCGGCATCGGCGCGGGAGCGGAGACCGACGCGCAGGTCCTGGTCTGGACCGACATGCTCGGCCTGACCTCCGGCCGCGTCCCGAAGTTCGTCAAGCAGTACGCCGACCTGCGCCAGGTCATGACCGACGCGGCCAAGTCCTTCGCCGAGGACGTCGTCGCCGGAACGTTCCCCCAGGAGGAGCACTCCGTCCACTAGGGCCGAACCGCCCCACCGAGCCCGCCGGACCACTGTGGAACCACCGGAACAGCCCCGCCGATCTCCCCCCGTCGGCGGGGCTGTCCCCCTTCCGCGCCTGCACCGGGATCGTGTGAAGTAGGAGAGACTACCGACGTGAAGATCAAGCTGGGCGTACTCGCGGTCGCCGTGCCCCTTGCGCTCACCACCCTCACCGGATGCGACAGGACTGACAACGGTTCCGACGTTCCCTCCGCAGGCACGAGCACGTCGAGTGACGCCGCGGACCAGGTGGAAGGCATGTCCAGCGGCCTCTACGATCTGATCGGCGTCAAGGGGAAGACGTCCGACAGCCGGGCGACCGTGACGGAGTGTCCGGGCAAGGACCCGGACACGTACTTCCGGATCCTGCACCCGTGGAGCTTCACCCCCGCGTCCCCCGATGACCTCGGGACAGCCATGCGGCGGCTGAAGGCGGCGCTGCCGGGGCACGGCTGGAAGATCGTCGAGTACGGGCCGGACACCAGCAGGAACAAGAACCTGAGGCTCACGGCCGACAACGACGCGAAGAAGGCCAGTGTGCACGTCATTCAGATGGCGAAGGACAATCCCCCGATGCTGAGCGTGGACGTCATATCCGGCTGCTACCAGGTCCCGGACGGCCAGAAGGCCGAGCACTTCTAGTACTCCAGCTCTTGCGCGGCGGGTCCGACAGCAGGCCCAGCATCAACCGCCCGGCCCGTAGGCGAGGTTCATAGCGGACGACCCGGCCCGCGATGCGCCCCATGGCCACCTCGAACGCCTCCCCACAGCTGGAGCACTGCAGTCCGCTCAGGGCCCCCGGGGTCTTTGAGGGCGCTCTGCATCGCCCCCGCGAACCCCTCCTTTAAGGGACACGGAAATCCGTGGACGGACCCGCGGAAGATCACGTACTGTGTGGCTTCACGCTCTGAGATGACGGAAGGAGGCGAGTGCCGTGCAGTTCACACCTTTCCAGCGCTCCCTCTTCCGCTGTCCCGGCGTGATTCGTCAGTCCTGACCGGGAGCGCTCCAAGCAGCCTGTATCCCGGAGGAATCCATGACCGATGCGGTCATCCGCGCGCTCTCCGCGAGCGACGCTCATCTCTTCGACGCACTCCCCGACCCCCTGGGCGCCCGTGAAGGCCATCGGCGTACCCGGTTCCGCCCCGACTGGAAGCGCGTCGCCCTGCGCGACGGCCAGGTCGTCGCACGCGGCGCGTGGTGGGGCGGCCCCGACGACTCGGAGCCCGTCAACATCAACTGGTTCGACGTGGCCGAGGGCGAGGAGGAGGCCGGGGCCGAACTCCTGCGCTCCGCTCCCTGGCAGGTCGAACTCGAAATCAGCCTGCCCGGCGGCTGGCGGGAGAAGACCGATCTGCGCGCCGGCGCCGAGGCGCGCTTCGCCGCCGCACGAGCCGCAGGGTACGAGCTCCTGGTGGAACGCTTCCTGTACCGCTGGACCCCGGAGCGAGGTCTGCCCGAGCGGCCCGGACGCCTGCGCTTCAGCGCCGAACCCGATGACACCGTGTTCTTCGACGCGCTGCGCCGCATCCACTCCGTCACCCTGGACGCCCATGCGCTCCGGGCCATCGAGGAGGGCGGCCTCGACCAGGCCGCCCAGGAGGAACTCGACTTCTTCCACTGGTGCCCCTCCCCACGGGAGTGGTGGCAGATCGCGCACACGCCGGAGGGCGACCTGGCCGGCATCCACATCCCGGCCCACAACCCCTCCGGCCCGACCATCGGCTTCATCGGAGTCGTCCCGGAACAGCGCGGTCGCGGCTACGCCTACGACCTCCTCGCGGAGTGCACTCACCTCCTCGTCGAGCGGGGCGCGGAGTTCATCAGCGGAGCGACGGACCAGGGCAACTTCCCCATGGCCAGGAACTTCGCCAAGGCCGGCTTCCCCGTCATCCGTGAACGCATCAACTTCCACCCGGCGGGCCAAGCGGCGTAGCGAGGAGTAGCACACGGCCCCCACCAGCAAGATTCACGATCTGTAGCTGGAGTACCAGGCCGTGGGCCGGCAGGGCGGGACGCGCACGAAGACCACAGCGGTACCGGGGGACAGCCCCGCCGATCTCCCCCCGTCGGCGGGGCTGCTCCGCACTCGGCGGTTACGCGCGCTCGCGCCAGCCGTTGGTGATCGGCAGGCGGCGGTCCTTGCCGAAGCCCTTGGGGGAGATCTTGGCGCCCGGCGGGTACTGGCGGCGCTTGTACTCGGCCGTGTCGACCATCCGCAGCGTCCGGACGACCAGCTCGGGGTCGTAACCGGCCGCGACGATCTCGTCGGCGCCCCTGTCACGGTCGACGTACAGCTCCAGGATCGCGTCCAGCACCGGGTAGTCCGGCAGCGAGTCGGTGTCCACCTGGCCCGGCCGCAGCTCCGCGCTCGGCGGCTTGGAGATGGAGTTCTCCGGGATCGGCGGGGTCTGGCCCCGCTCGGCCGCCGCCCGGTTGCGCCACCTCGCCAGCCGGAACACCCACGTCTTGTACACGTCCTTGATCGGGCCGTACGCCCCCACCGAGTCGCCGTACAGCGTGGAGTACCCCACCGCCAGCTCCGACTTGTTGCCGGGGGCCAGGACGATGTGGCCCTCCTGGTTGGACAGCGCCATCAGCAGCGTGCCGCGCAGCCGGGACTGGAGGTTCTCCTCCGCGAGCCCGGTCAGGCTCAGCGCGTCCATGTACGCGTCGAACATCGGCGCGATCGGCACGGTGCGGAAGTTCAGCCCGGTGCGCCGCGCCAGCTCCGCCGCGTCGCCCTTGGAGTGCTCCGAGGAGTACTTCGAGGGCATGGACACGCCGTACACGTTCTCCGCGCCCACCGCGTCGCAGGCGATCGCCGCGACCAGCGCGGAGTCGATGCCGCCGGACAGACCGATCAGCACCGACCGGAAGCCGTTCTTCACCACGTACGCCCGCAGGCCCGTGACCAGCGCCGTATAGACCTCCTCGTCGTCGTCCAGGCGCGCGCCGCACCCGGCGGCCGGCGCGGGCGGGTAGGCGGGCAGCGGCTCCTCGGACAGCACGACCCGGTCCACGCGCAGCCCGTCGTCCACCACGCCCCCGGGCGCGTCGGCGGCGTACGCCGGCAGCTCCAGGTCCAGCACCACGCAGCTCTCCTCGAACTGGGCGGCCCGCGCGATCACCTCGCCGTCCGCGCCGACGACGATCGAGTCGCCGTCGAAGACCAGCTCGTCCTGCCCGCCGGTCATCGCGAGGTAGGCGGTGGTGCAGCCGGCCTCCTGGGCCCGCTTGCGGACCAGTTCCAGGCGGGTGTCGTCCTTCTCGCGCTCGTACGGCGAGGCGTTGACCGACAGCAGCAGTCCCGCGCGCGCGGTGCGCGCCGCCGGCACCCGGCCGCCGTCCTGCCACAGGTCCTCGCAGATGGCGAGCGCGACGTCCACGCCGTACACTCGCAGCACCGGCATGGTGTCGCCGGGCACGAAGTAGCGGAACTCGTCGAAGACGCCGTAGTTCGGCAGGTGGTGCTTGGCGAAGCGCAGCACCACCTCGCCGCCGTGCAGCACCGCGGCCGCGTTCTGCGGGGCGCCGGCCGGCATCCCGTACCTGGGCTGGGCGCTCTCGCCGCGGTCCAGGTAGCCGACGACGACCGGCAGCTCGCCGAGACCCTCCCCGGCCAGGCGGGCGGCCAGCTCCCGCAGCGCGGCGCGGGACGCCGTCACGAACGACGACCGCAGCGCCAGGTCCTCGACGGGATACCCGGTCAGCGCCATCTCGGGGAACGCCACGAGATGCGCTCCGCGCTCGGCCGAGTGCCGGGTCCAGCGAAGGATCGCCTCGGCGTTCGCGGCGAGGTCGCCGACGCGGGAGTCGATCTGGTTCAGGGCGAGACGTAGTTGAGGCACCCGCCCAGTGTAATCGTCAGAGCGACGCGATGGGGGGTACGCGCGGGCGCCCGCCCCTCGGGGAGGAGGAGCGGGCGCCGTGGCCGCCGGGCGCGGCCGGTGGTGCGGTTGCGTCAGTGGCGACGGTAGGAGTCGACGTAGCCCTTCGCGGGCGAGCCCACGCCGGTGACGTCGTCGTAGCCCTTGACGGCCTGGAGCGAGCTGTCCTTGCCGAGGCTGCGCACGGAGTAGGTCAGACCGCCGGAGGCGTCGACGCCGTTGACGAAGTCCACGCGGGCGACCGCGAGGTCCTTGCCGGTCGGCTTGTCCACCACGTCGTGGTACAGCTTCGAGCCGTACTTGGAGTAGATCGACGGGTTGGCGAAGCCGATCGCCTTGCCGCCGCGCGCCTCCTGGGCCAGCGACTGCACGGCCGCGATCACCGGCGCGGCCAGCGAGGTGCCGCCGATGCGGTACTCGCTGTAGCGCTGGGTGCCGTCCGGGAAGGACTGCGTCTGGCCGACCAGGAAACCGGTGTTCGGGTCGGCGATCGCCGCGATGTCCGGGACGACGCGGTTGCCGGCCGCGTTGTTGGCCGTGGCCAGCGCGCCCGGCACGACGCCCTTCTGGTAGTACGGCTGCGGCACGGTCTTGCTGGTGCCGCCGCCCGCGCCGGAGCTGTACGCGCCCGGGAAGTCGGTCCAGCTCTTGCCGTCGGCCGACAGGGTGGCCTTGTCGGTGCCCCAGCCGGTCTCCCACAGGTACTTGTCGCCCTTGCCGACGGCCAGCGAGGTGCCGCCGACCGCGGTCACCCACGCCGAGTTGGCCGGGGTGTCGACCTGCTTGGTGCCGGTGTGGGCGACCTCGTCGCCGTTGTCGCCGGAGGAGAAGTAGAAGCCGATGCCCTCCACCGCGCCGAACTGGAACACCTGGTCGTAGGCGGCGGCCAGGTCCGGCGTCTGGTTGGCCTCGATGTCGCCCCAGGAGTTGGAGACGATGTCGGCCAGGTGGTTGTCGACGACCTTGCTCAGCGAGTCGAGCAGATCGTCGTCGTAGCAGGACGCGGCGCCCACGTAGGTGACGTTCGCGTCGGGCGCCACGGCGTGCACGGCCTCGACGTCGAGGGTCTCCTCGCCGTACCAGCCGGCCGCGCCGCACTCCTCGGTCTTGGTGTAGTCGGCCGGCAGGACCTGGCGCAGCTGGCTGGTCTTCCAGGCCTTGTCGCCGTTCTGCTTCGCGTAGTTGGCCGCGTCGTAGGCGATGGTCGGCGAGGCGTACGCGTCGGTGATCGCGACCCGGACGCCCTTGCCGGTGTACTTGCCGGCGCCGTAGGCCGAACGCAGCTGCTCACCCGTGTAGCCCTTGACGGCGTACGGGATCTTCTGGCCGTAGGCCGAGGGCAGCGTGGTCGCGGTCTTGGAGCCGTAGTACGACGAGAACGGCCCGGCGTTCTTGAACACCGCGTCCGGCGGCGGCAGCTGCTCCGCGTGGTTCGCCTTGTGCGGGGCGTTGTCCAGACCGGTGACGGTCAGGACGGCGCCCTGCAGCCCGGCCGGCACGGAGGCCGACGCGGCCGGGGCGCGGTAGGTCTTCGAGCCCTTGGCGAAGTTGTGCAGCTGGGTGCCGAACGCCTTCTCGACGGAGGCGACGTCGCCCGACACGGCGACGTAGTGCGAGGTGACCGAAGTGACCTTCAGGCCCGCCGACTTCAGCCACGACTTGACCGCGGCCACCTGGGCCCCGGTCGCACCGTAACGGGCCTGCGCCTGCTCGGCCGTCAGGTACTTGCCGTACGACGGCGAGGACGGGTCGGCGACCGCCTTGGCGTACGCCGCGAGGCCGGCGGCGTCGCGGCCGGCCAGATACACCCGGGCGTTGACCTGGGCGCTGTTCGCGGTGGCGCCCTTGTCCGCCTTGGCCGTCGCCCACGCGGGCTTGGTGCCCGCGAGGGCGCCCCGGCCCGAGTGGTCCGCGGCGTGCGCCGCGGGTATGCCGAGCACCAGCGCGCCGGCGACCATCGGCAGTGTCGCTGCCAGGCTCACACCGGCACGCATGGTGGCGCGGTTGGATCTCATAGAACCCCCTGCGATGCGGATCGCATGTAACGCAATGAGTGGTTGGACCACGCGTGATCCGCGAAGCGGCCGCGGCGGTTCGGCCCCATGAGCGAAAGGGCCCATGAATGGATCACACGATCGAGGGTCACTCTTCCGGATGAACCGTTCATGCCAGGGCCATGCGCAAGCCAAGAGAAAGCCAAGGAACGGTCAGGTGCGTTGGTTACGGGGGGAATTGGGGACTTCGTTCCCCGGATTCCGGTGGACCCGTCTCAGGAATCGGGCGCCGCGCCGCGTTCCTTGAGCATCCCGGCCATCAGCTGGAGCTCCGAGCGCTGCCCGTCGACCATGCTCCGCGCCAGCCGCTTCTCCGCCGCCACCGCGCACCGGGCGACACAGCCCTGTGCCATGTGCAGCCCGCCCCGGTGGTGGGCGGTCATGAGCTGGAGGAAGAGGATCTCCGCCGGCCGGCCGCTGAGTTGGTTCAACTTCTTCAGCTGGGTGTTCGTCGCCATGCCGGGCATCAGCGCGCCGTCCTCGCCGGCGGCCGCGTCGCCCATCCCCATCCAGGTCATCGGCGGCTCGGCCGACACCTTCGGCAGCCCCCACAGGTCGAGCCAACCCAGCAGCATCCCGCGCTGGTTGGCCTGCGTCTGCGCGATGTCGTAGGCCAGCCGGCGCACTTCGGCGTCGCGGGTGCGGTCGCGCACGAGGTACGCCATCTCCACCGCCTGCTGGTGGTGGACGGCCATGTCCCGGGCGAAGCCCGCGTCCGCGGAGTCCGGGGCGGGGACGGCGAGGACGGACGGGGACGGCGCCGCCGCGGCGGGCGCGGCGTGCGCCCCGGCGGGCGCGCCGCCGTCCTCGGCGACCGCGTAGCTGATGGCCCCGGCCGCCGCCAGCGCGGTCACGGCGGCCGCCGCGATCAGCCCGGCCGGCCTCACCGGTCCACACCGCCCGTGCAGGCGGCCCCCGGCTCCGGCGTCTGGGAGCCCTGCACGAACGCGGCGAAGAACGTGTCGACGTTCGGGTCGCCCGCCCCCGTCACGGTGCGCTGGTGCGCCCACGCGGACAGCATGATCGGGTCCTTCTGGTCCGCGACCGGGCTCATCAGCGTGTACGGCGTGCGACGCACCTTCTCCGCCAGCGCGGCCACGTCCGCCTTGGCCGCCCTGGCGTTGTACGTCACCCAGACGGCCCCGTGCTCCAGGGCGTGCACGGCGTGCTCGTTCCTGACCGGCCGGGTGTAGACGTCGCCGTTGCAGTTCTGCCAGACGGGGTTGTGGTCGCCGCCGACCGGCGGCTCCATCGGATACGTCACGGCGGCGGTGGTGTGGTTCCGGGTCAGGGCGCCCTGCCAGGTGCGCACGCCGTCGGAGCCGGTGGTGAAGTGCCCGGCGCCGCCGGCCTTGTCGTCCCGGCCCGCCGTGCCGTTCTTCCCGTTCTTCCCGTCCTGGCCGTCCTGGCCGTCTTGGCCGCTCTTGGCCTCGACCGCCGTGCCCGTCGCGCCGCCGTTCTCGGACTGGGCGGTCTGCGCGTGGACGAACAGCACGCCGCCCACGGTCAGCGCCGCGACCACGGCCACGCTCGCGGCGACGCCGACGAGCCGGTTGCGCCGCTGCCGTGCCTGCTCGGCGCGGCGCAGCTCCTCCAGGTGCGCCCGGCGCTGGTCGCCGCCGGGCGCACCTGGCACACCGGTGGGACCGGCCGTACCGGTGGGGCCGCTGGTGCCGCTGGTGCCGGGCTGGGGTGCGGGGGCCATGGCGGAGTCCTTCGGGGATCGGGCGCGGACGGGCGGGTGGGGCGAGCCGGGCGGGACGGTCGGGACAGGCAGGGCGCTCGGGGCGCTCGGGACGCTCGGGTTCGCGCTGATCGTAATGGGGCGGAGGGGGCGCGGGGGAGAGCGCGGCCGTGGGCGGCGGGTTGCCGTTAAGTTGAACGGCGGATGCCGATTATTTACGCTGGCGGCATGCGGCTGCTGCGCTCCACCGACATGGCGCTGCGCGTCCTGATGAGGCTCGCCGTCGCGGGCGAGTCCGAGAGCCCCACGACCCGTGAGGTCGCGGCGGACATGGGCGTGCCGTACACGCACGCCGCGAAGATCGTCGCCGAACTCCAGCACCGCGGGCTGCTCGCCGCCCGCCGCGGCCGGGGCGGCGGACTCTCGCTCACGGAGACGGGCCGCGGCGCGTCCATCGGCGGGATCGTGCGCGCGTTCGAGGGCGAGGGCGACGTCGCCGACTGCACCGGCGGCGACACACCTTGCCCGCTGAACTCCGACTGCCGCCTGCGGGGCGCCCTGCGCCGGGCCCAGGAGGCGTTCTACGCCACCCTCGACCCCTTCACGGTCGCCGACATGGTCAAGTCCCCCACGGGACCGCTGCTGCTGGGCCTGCCGAGCGTGCGCACGGCTTCCTGAGCGGCGCCGGTTCCTCGGGAGGCGGCCCGTGCGCGGGGACGCGAAAGGCCGGCCCGAGGCGGTGGGGGAACCGCTTCGGACCGGCCGGCGAAGGGGCCCCGGTGCGGGACCGCGACCGTCAGGCCGCCGCCGCCGCCGCCTCCGCCGCTGGCTGGGCGAGCCACAGGTCGGGGCCGAAGACCTCGTAGTGGATGTCGGCCGGGGCCACCCCCTTGGCGATGAGCTGCTCGCGCACCGCGCGCATGAACGGCAGCGGACCGCACAGGTAGGCCCGCGTCCCGGCGGGGACGGCGACCTCGGAGAGGTCCACCCGGCCGGGCCGGCCGTGGCCCTCGGCGTCCTGCTCGTAGAAGAAGACGGTGCGCGCGTCGGCCAGCGCGGCGGCGTACCGCTCGTGGTCCGTGCGCAGCGCGTGCGCGGCGGGGGAGCGGTCGGCGTGCACGACGGTGACCGGGGCGCCGTGGCCGGCGGCGGCGAGCTGGTCCAGCATGGCGATCATCGGGGTGACGCCGATGCCCGCGGAGGCGAGCAGCAGCGGCGCGTCGGTGTCCTCCAGGACGAGGTCGCCGTACGGGGCGGACAGCTGGAGGACGTCGCCCTCGCGGACGTGGGCGTGCAGGTGGCCGGAGACCTCGCCGTCGGGCGTGGCGGCGTCGCCGGTCACCCGCTTGACGGCGAACCGCCGCTCCGGTGCGCCGGGGGCCGCGGTCAGGCTGTACTGGCGGATCTGCCGGGCGCCGTCCGCGAGGGTGACGCCGACCGAGACGTACTGTCCGGCCCGGTAGCCGGGCACCGGCCCTTCGTCCACTGGGCGCAGCGTGAAGGTGGCCACGTCATCGGTGTCCTCGGTCCGCCCGACGACCCTCCACTCGCGCCAGCCGGTCTGCGCGCTCCGCGCGTAGAGCCGCTTCTCGATGGCGATGAGGGCGTTGGCCATCAGCCAGTAGACCTCGGTCCAGGCGGCGGCGACCTCCTCGGTGACGGCGTCGCCGAGGATCTCGGCGATGGCGGCGAACAGGTGCTCGTGCACGATCGGGTACTGCTCCGGGACGATGCCCAGCGAGGCGTGCTTGTGGGCGATGCGGTCGAGCATCACGTCGGGGCGCTGGTCGGGGTGGTTCACCAGGTACGTCGCGAAGGCGGCGATGGAGCCGGCCAGGGCCTGCTTCTGGGCGCCGGAGGCCTGGTTGCCGCGGTTGAACAGGTCCCGCAGCAGCTCCGGGTGGGCCTCGAACAGCCTGGCGTAGAAGCGCTCGGTGATCTGGCCCATGGCCGCGCCGACGGCGGGGAGGGTGGCGCGGACGGTGGTCGCTGACTGCTCGGACAGCATCGTGACTCCTCGATGACTCGATCGTGTGCTCGATCGCTCGACTGATCACGACGGTATGAAAACTTGCATCTGAGATGCAAATTAAAGGAACGTGGCCTGCCTCACGTACGACCGGATCAGGCCGTACGGCGGGCGTGGGCGGCTCCGGTGGCTTTGGCCATTACGGCGGGGGCGCGCAGGGGGCAAGATGGGCGGCAGAGCAGTGCACCACTGCGCGCGGGCGACCGAACGCCAGAACGACCGCCGTCCCGGCCGGCCGGGACGTGCGGACCGGGCTTTTGGCCGGACCGGGCCGGAGGCCGGGACCCGCTCGGGCCGAGGCCGCCCGCAACGCGCGTGAAACCCTGGTGTGGTGTGATGCTCGCGTGCCCGACCGCCTCCCGTGACGACAAACGGACACAGGCGGCCTGACCAGCAAGGATGGGGAAGCGGAAGATGGACAAGCAGCAGGAGTTCGTGCTCCGGACGTTGGAGGAGCGCGACATCCGGTTCGTACGCCTGTGGTTCACGGACGTGCTGGGCTTCCTGAAGTCCGTGGCCGTGGCCCCCGCCGAGCTGGAACAGGCCTTCGACGAGGGCATCGGCTTTGACGGCTCGGCCATCGAGGGCTTCGCACGCGTCTACGAGTCCGACATGATCGCCAAGCCGGACCCCTCGACGTTCCAGATCCTGCCCTGGCGGGCGGAGGCCCCCGGCACGGCGCGGATGTTCTGCGACATCCTGATGCCGGACGGCTCCCCGTCCTTCGCCGACCCGCGCTACGTGCTCAAGCGGGCCCTGGCGCGCACCTCCGACCTGGGCTTCACCTTCTACACCCACCCGGAGATCGAGTTCTTCCTGCTGAAGAACCGCCCGCTGGACGGCTCCCGCCCGACCCCCGCCGACAACTCCGGCTACTTCGACCACACCCCGCAGGCCATCGGCATGGACTTCCGCCGCCAGGCGATCACCATGCTGGAGTCGATGGGGATCTC
The DNA here is from genome assembly GCF_039543625.1 of Streptomyces similanensis. Classification (NCBI taxonomy): domain Bacteria; kingdom Bacillati; phylum Actinomycetota; class Actinomycetes; order Kitasatosporales; family Streptomycetaceae; genus Streptomyces; species Streptomyces similanensis. Next base: position 46,739 of record NZ_BAABKC010000026.1, read on the forward strand.
GGTGGAGTTCTCCCACCACGAGGGCGCGCCGGGGCAGCAGGAGATCGACCTGCGCTACGCCGACGCGCTGTCCACGGCGGACAACATCATGACGTTCCGCCTGGTCATGAAGCAGGTGGCGCTGGAGCAGGGGCTCCAGGCGACCTTCATGCCGAAGCCGTTCTCGGAGTTCCCCGGCTCCGGCATGCACTCCCACCTCTCCCTCTTCGAGGGCGACCGGAACGCGTTCTACGAGTCCGGCTCGGAGTACCAGCTCTCCAAGGTCGGCCGCTCCTTCATCGCGGGCCTGCTGCGGCACGCGGGCGAGATCAGCGCGGTGACCAACCAGTGGGTCAACTCCTACAAGCGCATCTGGGGCGGCTCCGAGCGCACGGCGGGCGCGGGCGGCGAAGCGCCGTCCTACATCTGCTGGGGCCACAACAACCGCAGCGCCCTGGTCCGCGTCCCGATGTACAAGCCCGGCAAGACGGGCTCGGCGCGGGTCGAGGTCCGCTCGATCGACTCCGGCGCGAACCCGTACCTGACCTACGCCGTCCTCCTGGCCGCCGGCCTCAAGGGCATCGAGGAGGGCTACGAACTCCCGCCGGGCGCCGAGGACGACGTCTGGGCCCTCTCCAACGCCGAACGCCGCGCGATGGGCATCGAACCCCTCCCGCAGAACCTCGGCGAGGCCCTGACCCTCATGGAGAACAGCGACCTGGTAGCCGAAACCCTCGGCGAACACGTCTTCGACTTCTTCCTCCGCAACAAGAAGCAGGAATGGGAGGAGTACCGCAGCGAGGTCACGGCTTACGAACTGCGGAAGCACTTGCCGGTGCTGTAGGGGCGGGTCAGGGTGTTTTCCGTCGGAAACGATCCCCTGGGGCCGCCGGTCGTGGACCGGCGGCCCCAGGGGGTCTCATTGGTCCTGGGGCCGTCCATGGGCCGTCGCTGGGGCGTCCAACGCTGCTGCTGTGGGGAGCGTTATTGGCGGCTCCCATCCGCATTAAATGCTGCGCCGCCGGGGACGCGGTTCATCACTCCTTGTTAGACGATGTGCTGTCTCAATATCCCCGGCGATCCACCGCGCAATAAACTGCGCTACCTCTGCACTGAGATTAAGTCCACGGAGAGTGGCGAGTGCACTGGGACGGGCTTCCGGATTAACTCGCGCACTGGCCCACTTCAAAATAATGTTTCGCAGTATTCCTCCTGTCCGTGTACTTGCTCTTCTCGCCTCAGGAAGCTCTTCATCCATACTTTGCGCTACGAGCAGCTCGCCGACTGGAAGGAACATCAGAAGCGATGCCTCCTTCTCGGCCCCGCTCTTACGGGATATAGGGCCATCGGAGGCTCGAAGCAGCGGATAGAGGATATGCGCCGGAAGCTCAATGTCGCTTACCCATGGACGGGGCGTCTCAATAAGAAGACTAGCCAAGGCGCCCATTCGCTTGCCAGCGTCAGAACCTTCGATGAAATCATCGAGGTAAATAGACATGCCCTCTGCATCTCTAAACCCGGCATGGAAGACCATGGGAGGAGCAGCAGCTACCCAATAAAGGTCTGCGAAAGACCACAGTGGGGCCGTTCCAAATCTTCCGAGTAGAGCCGCCATAGAAAGGTCGCCGCGCATTGCGCCAATTCTAGCTGCCCAAAAGGACGAACCATAGTGACGCGACACGAGAGGTGCCAATTCATGGCGCAGCTCTTTCTCGACGCTATCCCACGCTGCGGAACTTCGCGCCGAAAGAGGCATCACGTAAGTGGAATGATAGTTGGCTAGCCGCTGAAAAAAGAGGGCCATTAGGAGGGCTTTATCGTCCTCCGGGTGACTGAATACTGTGGCACGCAAGACTTCCTTTAGATTCTTAGAAACCAGTTCGAGGTTTTCAGGGCTGCACTCCCGCAAGAGAGTTAGCATTTCGAAGTTGAACTTCTGCCCATTTACCGAACTTATCGACAAGCGGACTGCCTGCTCGCAGATCTTTTGAACAATTTGAGGACGGGGAACCATGAACCCCAGTGAGCGAGCTGCAAAGGAGGCCAGGTTTATTTTCTTTCCCAGGGACTCGGTGTCCTCAATCGCCGACAAAGCTAGACTCAAGAAGTCATCGCCGCCGTCATCGACATTTTGACTCAGAATTTGTAGTGAAAGTTGTGCCACAACCTCCCATTCCTGTGCGGAAATTCGCTCGTGGAGCGCGTCGAAGAGCTTTTCTGGGGTGGAATTCTTCCTCGCCAGTTGGTTCGCGGCAAAATATTCGAGGAACGTGCGGTGCGTGAAGGCGTACAGGTTCTGTTGCGTAGTAGACCCCATGTCGGTGAGCACCCAAGCTCGGCCGGTGCAGAAATCGACAAACTGATTGGCGGCGTCCTCGGCGATAGCTTCGTCGTCGAACCGCTTCGAAACAAGAAAATCAGTCATGAAGGACACTAGCCGTGCACGCGTTAGACCGTTCTGCGCCTTGGGGTCCGTGTACATACGAAGCGCCAACGCATTCAGTGCCTGACGGACGTGGGCATTGAATGGAAGCGGGATTACGATTCCCCGTTGCTTGTCCCAGCGCTCGAAGAGCAATTCGGCACATTTTTGATAGAGGTCGGGACGGTTGGACGGGATATAGTGCTCGCTGGCGTAAATACCGCACATCAGTGACAGCATGAGCGGATTCTTTCGCAGGTCTTTTACGAACTGACTCTCGCGAACGAACGAGGTGGCAAGCTCAGAACGTCGCTTTCGTTCCACCGTCTGATCGAGTGAAAACCACTTCTCTGCGTATGAGGCCACCTGACTTTCACTCAGTTCTGCCAGCGTCACTGTGCTGAAAAGGCTGTCGTCGAGAGGAGCCTCGTTGTATCCGACACGCCTCGAGGTGACTAGTACAGGTGCTGCAGGGTATCGATATACGAATGACTCCACGAAATCTACTACTTTTCGGCGTAGCGACGTGTCAGTGAGCTCATCGAGTCCGTCGAAAATCACCAGCGCCCTACCACTGCTCAGTAGGTACTCCACAGCACCATTAGGAGGGTCAATGTTGTAGGGGTTCTTGCAAATGGACTCAAGAAATGTGACCATCGAGTCCTTGCTAGCTTTGAAGGCCTCGACATAATCGCGCAGGATGAAAAGAAATGGGATCTTCGCCGATGAAGCAGGGAAAGATGATCTGGCGATATCATACGCCATCTTCAACGAAAGTGTGGATTTTCCTCCACCAGGATCACCGAGGATTACAACTCGGTGATTACTCGCAATCACATCATCGAGCCTCCGCAGCCATGCATTCTGAGACTCTCCTTTTTCGGAACCGCTCCTCAGCTTAGGCTCCACGAACAGCTTGCTGTACGGCACCTTGCGTGTAGTACCAGCATGCGGAAGCCGCATCGTGGAGTGCATGTTCTTGATCTGATCGGCTAGCTGTTTCTCGAAGTCATAATAGACTGCGATGTTTTTGATTTTCGCGAGCTGGTCGGTTGACTTTGCGTCTGCGGCGGCATGGCACGCTGCGATCTTAACCATTGAAGCTCGCGATTCTGGGCTGAACGCATCTGTAGCCTTTACCTGCTCCACAGACTCCATTACTTTTCGCTTCAGTGAACTCCATACTGCTAGTGCGACTTCTTCCTCCATGTCCACATCTTGAAGCTGAAGCGAAAGGAGCTGCCTCATGCGGGCGAAGGTAGACTCAAGCTCTTTGCTTTCGCTTTTTGCCCCCGCGCTGGCGTAGATTTGGGTTGTTACGGAGAGCGCGATCGCCTCAAAATCGGGGGATTCTAGGAAGTTAACCGTCTGCTTAGCGGCTTCGGGGGAAAGGTGGGGGCACAGTGCCTCGTATGTGCTCTCTGCCAACGCCTTACGAGTCTTGCGATTCCTCCAACGAGCGACTACGCCAGCAGCGGGTACGGCAGCCAGCTTCGCGGCTGCTCCGCCAGCCGCACGGCCGGCGGCGGGTCCACACGCGCTGATAAGTGTCGCTTCAATGCCCGTCAGCACTGATATGCCTCCGCGTATGTCAAAGTCAAGTTAGCTTGTTTCGCATGCAGTTGACGGAACGTTAGCATCCGCCGCCGCGATGTGAAGGTATCTTGCATGGCATACAGTGCCGTTTCCGATGGCGCCGCTGCTGTGTTCCGATCATGCACGTTGACAGACTCCTGCGCGGCTGGCTGCTGGTCGTCAAGTGGCGGCCGAGAGTCTGCGAAGGCATCGTGCGCGGAGCCTGCTCCATCTTGATGAAGGGTGCAGCAGGGCTAGGCTGAGTCCAGCGTCGCCAAGTGATCCTCTGACATCCACTGCTGACATCAACGACGTCGGACAGAGGCGTACACCAGCGCCTCTGTCCACCCCGCGCATCAGCCGACGACAGCGACCGGGGCGTCTTGGGTCGAGGTGCTAAGGCGGTGTCCGCAGAAGCTGCGACCGACGGCAGTGACGGCAGCACTGATGGCAACGTCAGCGGACATCAGCGGCACTGCGCGCCCCGGCACGGTAACGGCGGAGTGCCGACGGGTCATCCCGCTAAGGCGTGCCCCCATCTTCTAAGCGCCTGGTCCTGGTCGATGTGCTTGTTTCGCCCGCTCTTGCCTGAGTTGGCACCTTGGGGCAGATCGGAGGTCACGCCAGGCCGTGGCTGATGCGGCGGAAGTACTTGCTGGGATCGATGCCAGGGCGAAGAACCGGAGGTCGCCGACGGTGAAGTGGGCCTGCTGGTGCTCCGGAGCCGGGCCGTCTGTGAGCCGTCAAAGGGCGGCCCACGGTAGCCAACGACGACCATTCGATTGCTGATCTGTGCTGGGCCGGCCGCGATCGCGTGAGGGCGCTCCTGGCCGACGCCACTACCTCCGCAACAGGAAGCAGGAGTGTGAGGAATACCGCTCAGAGGTCATGGTGTACGAGCTGCGCAAGCACCTGCCGGTGCTGAAGGGGCGGCTCGGGGCGCTGCGCGCCGTCAACGTCCGTGGGGCCGACCGCTGCGAGCGGTCGGCCCCACGGTGCGACTCGGCCTCACCGGGCCGGCCTGAGCCGGGTGCGGATCACACGGCCTCGATCTGCCAGGCGATCACGCCGGTTGATCCTGTGGCGCCGTCGACGTCGATGGGGACCGGTCCCTCCGCGGTGATCCGTTGCTGGATCACCGACGTGTCGCACGGCACCGTCGTCCGCCTGCCCGCATTCGCGGGCACGAAAGTCAGCCGCGCGTTTCCCTTGCCGGCGCAGGCGAGGCTGATCCGGTAGGTCTTCCCCTTGCCCAGGGTGGGTTCGCTGTGGATGCCTTCGGTCACGCGTTCCGCTCCGGCCTCGACGGGTGTTCCGCCGCGAACGGCGGCAAGGGCCGCCTGGGCCTGCTCGCGGAGTGCCTTTTCCGGCTGCTGGGTCGCCGTGCGAGCCGAACTCGGCACGGGCGACCGCGAAGCACCCGCCTTGTCCCCGCCGCCGGACGTGGTGCACGAGGTGAGCAGGAACGCCGACACGAGGACAGAGCATCCGGCGAACCGCGCGGCCCGCAGTCGCGGGAGCGGCGTGGCGACGTTGGTCTGTGCGCGCTCCGACGTCATGCCCATGTGACACCTTCCCGTGGGCCGCCCCCGTAGTGGTCGATCACGGGGACACTAAGCGTGGTCTCATGTGCGCATCAAGCGCAAGATCCATTCCCTGAGGGGGATTTGAGAGTGGGGAAGGCCTCTGGCGGGATGCCGGGCAAGGACACCGTGACCGTCGCCGCCGTCCTTCTCTCGCGGGGCGATCCGCATCCGCTCCTTGGCGCCGCCCAGCAACCACTGGCAGCAGCTCTTCGGGGCGTGCCTCGCTCTCAGGCTGGCCAGGCGCCGCTCATGAGGAAGGAGACGACCGTTCCGCCGAAGCGGCTGGGGCCGGAGTGCCAGGATTCGGCGATGGAGGCGACCAGGAACAGGCCGCGTCCGTGAGCGTCGTCGGCGTCCGGTCGGCGGAGTTGGACGCTGGCGGGGAATCCCGGGTTGTGCACCTCCACCCGCAATGAAGTCCCCTCCCGGTACCACTCCACTCGTACGACCCACTCGTCGTCGGACCGCCCGTAGAGGATCGCGTTGGTCACCAGCTCGGAGATCATCAGCGTGCAGTCATCGACCGAGCAGAGCGGGTCGTACGGGGCGATGAACTTGCGGAACCAGCGCCGGGCCCTGGGCACGGACTCCGGAGTCGGGTGCAAGGTCATCGCCCCGAGCCGCGGTGAGTCCTCGCAGGGGTAGCGGTCGATCGTGTAGGTCATCCGCGCTCACTCCTTGCCGCTGCCGTCGCCGTTGGGGCAGCGCTGCTCCGTTGTGGCAGGGGCGGTCGCCGCTTGCGGTGGGACCCACCGCGGTACGCGAACCCGAGGCACACACGGGTGTGCCGGACGCCCCCAGTAAGTGGCCTTAGCCACTTACTGGATGGTGGCATTAGCCACTTGTGAGCTGCAAGCCGTTCACGTGAAGTGACCCACGATCAGGTGAGGGGGTAGCCCTGTTCGAATGCCCAGCGGTGCGGCGGGTAGGTCGCTTCGGCGAACTCCAGTGGTCGGTCCTGAAGGTCGTAGACCACGTGGTGGACGACCAGTACGGCAGCCCCGGGCTCCAGTTGAAGGTCTGACGCTTCCTCGTCAGTGGCCTTCCGGGCGCAGACGCGGTCCTCGGCGTAACTGCCCTTCCGCCCGGTCATCGTCTCGACGTACATCAAGGTCCCCTCCTGGATGCGCTCGGGCTCCCTGAGTTTGGGCGCCCGATGGCCGACGTCCGGGGCGAACCAGGAGGTGGACAGTGTGATGGGACCGTCCTGGTTGTTGGTCACCCGTCGGCGATGGACTGCCCGGCGGTCCTTCGTCAGCCCGAGAGCCTCGGCGACATGGTCGGGTGCGTCCATCCAGCCGGCGGACGTGATGACGGCGTACTCGCCGGGCGTGTAGATCTTCCCGGTCTGGCGAGCGCGTCCGTACAACTCTCGGGCGCGGCGGTTCACTTCGAGACTGCGCACGTAGGTGCCTGAGCCCTGGCGCTTCTCGACGAGCCCCTGGTGGCTCAGCGCTTCCAGTGACCGGGCCGCCGTGGGGCGGGACACCTTCCAGTCGGCAGCCAACTGCCGTTCCGAAGGGACCTCGTCCCCTGCTCGTAGGTCACCTCGAAGGATCTGATCGCGGATGTAATGGGCGATCTGGAGATACTTCGGCTGAGCCTCCTCGATCTTCGGCATGCATCCTCCTCGTCCAAGTGGCTATGGCCTCTGGCCACTATAGGACGAGAGATCAGCGGGCCCAGCCCGTAGTGTGGAGTGCATGACGCGGTTGTTCGTCGCGGCGGGCGGAGGTGGCGACGCGGTCGCCGCCGCGATGCTGCGAGCGGCCCTGTACGGCGCCGACGACCAGGCGGTGATCCTCACTTATGCCTGGGACCGGCTGCTGGTCGATCCGCTCCCGGGTCCGCGGGACGTCCGCGACTTCACCGGGCTCCGGCCCGTCACCCGCTCCGTCTGGTCGGTCCCGGCCGATGCTCAGCCGGTCTCCCCAGCAGGCTCCACCCTCCCGCGACTCGCGGCGGAACTCCCGCACACCTTGGCCCTGCTCGACCCGCACCACGGAGTAGAGGGCGTCACCCGCCAGCTGGAGGAACTGGTGGATCACCTGAGCCCGAGGTCGATCGACGTACTCGACGTCGGCGGCGACATCCTTGCCAAGGGCGACGAACCAGGTCTCAAGAGCCCGCTCGCCGATGCCCTCACCCTCGCCGCCTGCTGCCAGGTGAAGGCGTCGGTCCGGTTGCTGGTCGCCGGCCCGGGTCTGGACGGCGAAGTTCCGTCCGATGAGCTGCGTCCGTTGCTCGGCGCCCTCGTGCACACCTTCACGGCAGGGGATACGGAGGCGATCGCCGACGTTCTTACCTGGCACCCCTCGGAAGCGACGGCCATGCTCGCCGCCACGGCCTGCGGCATCCGCGGCATCTGCGAGATCCGTGACGCCGGCCTCGCCGTCCCCCTCACCGACGAGGGGCCGACGGTTCACGAAGTCGACCTGGACGCGGCGCTCAACCGCAACGCTCTCGCCCGCGCCCTCCTGACGACCGCCACCCTGGACGAGGCCGAGGCGCACAGCCGCGAGATCTGCGGTTTCTCGGAGATCGACTACGAACGCGCCAAGGCAGCGCGACGCGAGGCGCTGCCGCCGGTGACCCTGGACGCGGATCGAGTGCTGGCGCGACTCGACGCGTTCGCGCACGAGGCCAGAAGCCGCGGAGTCACCCACACGACCTTCCGCCGACTCACCGAGGCCCTGGATCTCAGCGGCGCCCAGCGAAGCGAGCTGCGCAGTCTCCTGATCAGCGCTCACCCGGAACGGTACGCAGCGCCTCTCTGGCGTATCGCGTGACCGAGGAGCAGTACGCGCTTCGGTAGCGTGTGAGCATGGCTTTGAAGCGCGTCAGTCTCCTCGTGGAGGGTGCGGACCTCGCTCTGATCGAAGCGGCCGCTGCCAGGCGGGGAGTGTCGGAGGCTGAATTGCTGCGTGAGGGTGTTCACCGGATTGCTCGGGCGTACCGGGCCTGGGGCGAGCCCTTTGTCTCGGACGCTGAGACCTTCGATCTCGGTGGTCTGCCGTACCGGAAGTAGCGGCAGTGTTCAGCCCTTAAGGGGCCTTGTTCGAGCCCTCCGCGAAGGGCGGGTCGCCGCTGTCCAGGACGGGGAGTCCGGCCGGTTCGTCCCATGCGCGATTGCGGGCGATCGCCAGACGGACTCCCTCGCGGACCAGTTCCGCCTCGCTGACTCCTTTGCGCGCAGCGGTGGCCTTGAGGGCACGGAGGTCGTCGGCGGTCAGGTAAACCGTGGTTCGTTTGAGGGGCATGGGCCCTATGGTGCTACCCGGCGTGGGTGTCGGTGGTCAGTCGAGGTACGCCGGCGACACCGCTGCTGTGTTGATGCGGGTCGGGTGGCCCGTGCCGTTGGACGGGACTGTGTAGAGGTCTGCGCCGTAGTCGCCGGGGAGGGCGTAGACGATGGTCTGGGGGTTCTTCCAGACTGCCTGGTCGTCTACGCTTCTTGGCTCCGCGAGCGCTGTTTCGTGCATGGTGCGCAGGTTCAGGACGTACAGGTGCCACGGGGCGTCCTTCGGGAGGCCCGGGACTCGTTTTTTGTAGGCGATGTGGGTGCCGTCGGGGGAGAGGGACGGGCATTCCACGTTGGGGTGGATCGTGGTGAGGGTGTTCGTCGTCAGGTCGCCGCGGACCAGGTAGGTCTTGCCCTTCGTCGCCAGCGTGGCGTAGAACGTGCGGTCGTCCGACGCGAACGTCACGCCCCAGAAGTTCACGTCGGGGGATGTGTAGGGGTGGCCGTCCTTGATGATGTGGAAGGTTTCCAGGGTGGGGGTCAGGCGGCCCGTGCGGACGTCCACGATCGCCGCGCGGGTCGAGAAGTTCGTGCCCGCGTACGAGTCGCCGCCCACGAACGCCGTCCACGCCGCGAAGTGGCCGGTGGGGGAGACGCGGGCGCGGGACGGGATGCCCGGGACGGCGTAGCGGTCCCGTTCCTTCAGGTGGGCGTCCAGGATCAGGGCGCGGTACGTGTCCGAGATCGGGCCGTGCACCGCCTGGAGGCACACCCCGGTGCCCGCCGCGGCGTAGAAGCGCAGGCACTTCACGGACGAGGACGTGCGCGGGGCGGACGGGTCCGAGGCCGGGACCGTGGTCAGCTCGTCGCGGTGCGGGCCCCACGCCATGTTCCGGAAGATCAGCCGGCCGGGCGTCGTCAGGGTCACCTCGCCCGGCGTCACCCGGGGGCCGCCCGCCTGCGCCTGGTCCCGGCGTTCCGCGCGGGCCGAGGCGTGCAGGACCGAGGTCACGGCCACCGCCGCCAGCGCCAGTACCGCCGCGACCAGGATCAGGATGCGGTTGCGTGCCGTCATGCCGGTGCCGTGCCTTTCGCGCGGGGGCGGAGGGTGAAGGAGAACACCGCGCACGCGGCCAGCGCCACCGCCGACGCCGTCAGCGCCGTACGGTCGCCCCACAGCGTCCACGCCGCGCCGAAGCCCAGCGAGCACACGAAGCGGGCCGTGGCCTGGCCCGTCTGGACCAGGGCGAGGCCCGACGAGCGCAGCTCGGGCGGTACGCCGGCCGACGCCGCCGCCATCAGGACGCCGTCCGTCGCCGCGTAGAACGAGCCGTGCAGGAGCAGCACCGCGTACGGCAGCGCCGTGCCGTGCCAGGAGGTGAGCAGCAGCGCGTACGCGAGGAGCAGCGCGCCGTGGCCCGCCAGGAAGACGTGCCAGCGGCCCACCCGGTCCGCCAGCCGGCCCAGCGGCACCGCCAGCAGCAGGAACGCCGCCGCCGTGCCGAGCGGCAGCAGCGCGAACCAGCGGTCCGGGACGCCCAGGCGGCGTTGCAGGAGGAGGTAGACGAAGGAGTCGCTGACCGTCGCCAGGCCCAGCAGGAGGGCGCAGATCGTGATGCGGCGCAGGGACTGGTGGCGCAGGAGGGCGAGGGCCGCGCGGAGGGTGGGGCGGGGGGCTGTCTCCGGGTGCCGCGCCGCTCCCGGGTGCGGGGCCGGATCCGGGTGCGGGTTCGCGTTCGGGTGCAGGGCCGTCGCCGGGCGCGGGCCCGTCCTGCCGTTCGGGACGAACAGGACCAGGACCAGCACCCCCACCGCCGCCACGCAGAAGCTCACCGTGAACACCGCGTCGTAGCCGTCCACCGTCGCCCGCAGGATCCAGAACGCCGCCAGCGGGCCCAGCAGCGCGCCCGCCGTGTCCATCGCGCGGTGCACGCCGAAGGCGCGGCCCTGGTTCTCCGGGGTGCTGGACAGCGAGATCAGCGCGTCGCGCGGAGCGGTGCGCAGGCCCTTTCCGGTGCGGTCGGCGGCCAGGACCAGGCCGATGGGGGTCAGGCCGTGCGCCAGCAGGAGCAGGGGTTTGCACAGGGCCGAGATGCCGTAGCCGAGGCCCGCCACCCACTTGTGGCCGCCCCTGCCCCGGTCGGCGAGGTGGCCGCCGGCCAGGCGGACCAGGGCCGAGAAGCCGTTGTAGACGCCGTCCAGCAGGCCGAAGCCGAGCGGGGACAGGCCGAGGCCCGCCACCAGGTACAGCGGCAGCACCGCCGTCACCATCTCCGAGGACACGTCCGTGATCAGGCTGACCGTGCCGAGCGCCAGGACCGTGGGGGCGACCGCGGCGCGGCGCCGCCCGGTGTACGACCGGACGGCGCCTTCCGCGGACGCCGGCGCCTCGACCGCACCCGCCGCCGGGGTGCTCGCGCGGCTGTCCGCTACGTACATGTCAGGACGTCCAGATGCCGGTGATGTCGTGGGCGCTCGCCGCGTTGCCCGCGTGCGCGGTCAGGCCCTGCGAGTCCTCCAGGGTGCGCAGCAGGTCGTAGTGGTTGTAGGTGGTGGAGCTGGTCGCCCCGGCCGTCACCGGCTGGCCGTACAGGACGGTCGCGATGCGGTTGCCGCTGAGCTTGTCGTCCTCGTCGAAGGTGACGACGAGCAGGCTGTTGTGCGTCTTCGCCCAGGTCGCGTACGCGCCCAGGTTGTTCTTCAGCCACGTGTCGCCCGACGACACCGAGCAGTCGTGCATGTCGCTGCACAGGTTCGGGGTCACGAAGGACAGCTGGGGCAGGGTCGAGTAGTCCGTCGGGAACTGCGCGAACGTCTTCGCCGAGGAGGTGGGGACGTTCTTGAAGCCGAACCACGGGTTGTGCTTGCGGGCGTACTTGCCGCTGCTGCACGTGGTCGAGCCCTGGCTCGGCAGCGTCTCGTTGTAGCTGGCCCAGGTGCGGCCCGCGGCCAGCTGCTCGGAGGCCAGGTTCGCGGCCGAGGAGAAGCCGGGCGTGTAGCAGCTGTCGTCGGTGACGCCCTGGGTGGAGCCGGAGAAGAGGGCGAAGTAGTTCGGCTGGCTGGGGTGGGTCTCCGCGTAGAACTGGGTGAGGTTCGCGCCGCCCGTCTTCAGCGAGTTGAGGTAGGGGGCGCTGGAGGAGCCGATCACCTGGCTGTAGGCGTGGTTCTCGAAGACCACGACGACCACGTGGGCCGGGGCGGGTACCCCGGTCGCGGCCTGCGCGGACGAGGCGCCGCCGCCCAGACCGGTCCACAGGCCCGCGGCGGCGGCCGCGAGGGCGACGGCGGACGCGAGAGCGGTACGGCCGCGGCGGAACACCGACTTGCCGGGCTTGCCGGAACTGCCGGACACATCAACCTCCGGGGAGGGGAGAAGGGGGTGGGGGTCGTGCATGCGGGGTGGTGCGTGGCGCCAGTGGTGCGTGGTGCCAGTGGTGCGTGGTGGCAGTGGTGCCTGGGGTGCTGCGTGGGGGGCGGGGTGGGCCGGGGAGAGCATGCACACGCCAAGATGATGCCGGGTCACCGTACTCGGCCCGGTGGTTGAAGAACAGGTGAACTGCTGGCGCGCGGGGCACGCCCCGGCGCACGACGCGGGTGCCCGCGCGCCGCCGTGCGCCGCTACTCCCGCTACGCTCTGGCCAGGACCACCTTGATCCGACGGGAGGCCGGGATGACGGCGCCGGGGCGCAGGAGCAGTACCTTCACACGGCTGCTGCGGCACGGCTTCACCGATGCCTCCGCCGCCGAGCGGCTGCTGGAGAGCCCGGAGCTGGCTCCCGTCCGCAGCGACCCCGTGCTGCTGGAGGCCCTCGGCGGCACCGCCGACCCCGATCTCGCCCTCGGCGGACTCGTCCGGCTGCTGGAGGCGCAGCCCTCGCCCACCGCCCGCCGGGAACTCCTCGACACCCTGATAGCGGCCAAACCCCTGCGCGACCGGCTGCTCGGCGTGCTCGGCGCGTCCGCCGCGCTCGGCGACCACCTCGCCCGGCACGCCGGGGACTGGCACGTCCTCGTCACCTACGAGCCGCGCGACCTGCACCCCGGCGTCGAGGAGTTCGAACGCGGGCTCGCCGACGCCGACGACCCGCTCTCGCTGCGCGTCGCCTACCGGCGCTGCCTGCTCGCCATCGCCGCCCGCGACGTGTGCGGCACCACCGGCGTCGCCCAGACCGCCGCCGAACTCGCCGACCTCGCCACCGCCACCCTGCGCGCCGCACTGCGCATCGCGAGCGCCGCCGCGCCCGAGGACGCCGCGCGCTGCCGGCTCGCCGTCGTCGCCATGGGCAAGTGCGGCGGCCACGAGCTGAACTACGTCTCCGACGTCGACGTCATCTTCGTAGGTGAGGCCGCCGAGACCGCCGACGGCGGCGAGGGCGGTGACGGCGACGAGACCGCCGCGCTGCGCGCCGCCACCCGGCTGGCCTCCCACATGATGCGGATCTGCTCCGAGACCACCGTCGAGGGCTCCATCTGGCCCGTCGACGCCAATCTGCGGCCCGAAGGGCGCAACGGGCCGCTGGTGCGCACCCTCAGCAGCCACCTCGCCTACTACCAGCGGTGGGCCAAGACCTGGGAATTCCAGGCACTGCTCAAGGCCCGGCCGGTGGCCGGCGACGCCGAGCTGGGCGCCCGTTACGCCGACGCGCTCGCCCCGCTCGTCTGGCAGGCCGCCGAACGCGACAACTTCGTCGCCGACGTGCAGAAGATGCGCCGGCGGGTCGTGGAGAACATCCCCGTCGCCGAGGTCGAGCGCGAGCTGAAGCTCGGGCCCGGCGGGCTGCGCGACGTCGAGTTCGCCGTGCAGCTCCTCCAGCTCGTGCACGGGCGCGCCGACGCCTCCCTGCGCAGCGGCACGACGCTCGACGCGTTGCAGGCGCTCGCCGCCGGCGGGTACGTCGGACGCACCGACGCCGTCCAGCTCGACGAGGCGTACCGCTTCCTCCGGTTCGTCGAGCACCGCATCCAGCTGTACCGGCTGCGCCGCACCCACCTGCTGCCCGACGACGAGGCCGGGCTGCGGCGGCTGGGCCGCTCGCTCGGGCTGCGCGCCGACCCCGCCGCCGAGCTGGTGCGCGAGTGGAAGCGGCACACCGGCGTCGTACGGCGGCTGCACGAGAAGCTGTTCTACCGGCCGCTGCTCGACGCGGTCGCCCAGCTCGCGCCCGGCGAGGCGCGGCTGAGCCCCGAGGCGGCGCGGGAACGGCTGGTCGCCCTCGGGTACGCCGACCCGGCCGCGGCGCTGCGGCACCTGGAGGCGCTCGCCTCCGGCGTCACCCGCAAGGCCGCCATCCAGCGCACGCTGCTGCCGGTGCTGCTCGGCTGGTTCGCCGACTCCGCCGACCCGGACGCCGGGCTGCTCAACTTCCGCAAGGTCTCCGACGCGCTCGGCAAGACACCCTGGTACCTGCGGCTGCTGCGCGACGAGGGGGCCGCCGCCGAGAACCTCGCGCGGGTGCTGTCCGCCGGGCGGCTCGCCCCCGACCTGCTGATGCGGGCGCCCGAGGCGGTCGCCCTGCTCGGCGACGGGGACGGCGGCGGGAGCGGCGTCGGGGGCGGTGTCGGGCCGCGCGGGCGCGCTCAGCTGGAGCAGGAGGTCCTCGCCGCGGTGGGGCGCGCCGACAGCGCCGAACAGGGCGTCACCGCGGCGCGCGGGGTGCGGCGGCGGGAGCTGTTCCGTACGGCCGCCGCGGACATCCTCGGCTCCTACGGCACCGAGGCGCAGCCCGCCGAGGCCGATCAAGGAGCGCTCGTCGATCTCGTGGGCGGCGCCGTGTCCGACCTGACGGCGGCGACGCTGGCGGGGACCCTGCGGGCCGTGGTGCGCGAGGGGTGGGGGGACACGCTGCCCACGCGGTTCGCCGTCATCGGGATGGGGCGGTTCGGGGGGCACGAGCTGGGTTACGGGTCCGACGCGGACGTCCTGTTCGTGCACGAGCCCCGGGAGGGGGCGGACGAGCGGGAGGCCGCGCAGGCCGCCAGCCGGGTGGTCGCCGAGATGCGGCGGCTGCTGGCCGTGCCGAGCGCGGACCCGCCGCTGCTGATCGACGCCGATCTGCGGCCCGAGGGGAAGTCGGGGCCGCTGGTGCGGACGCTGAAGTCGTACGCCGCCTACTACCGGCGGTGGTCGCTGGTGTGGGAGTCGCAGGCGCTGCTGCGGGCGGAGCCGGTGGCGGGGGACGCCGAGCTGGGGCGGCGGTTCGTGGAGCTGGTGGATCCGCTGCGGTACCCGGACGGGGGGCTCGGCGAGGAGGAGGTGCGGGAGATCCGGCGGCTGAAGGCGCGGATGGAGGCGGAGCGGTTGCCCCGGGGGGCCGATCCCAAGCTGCACACCAAGCTCGGGCCCGGGGGGTTGTCCGATGTGGAGTGGACGGTGCAGTTGCTTCAGCTGCGGCACGGGGCGGAGGTGGCGGCGCTGCGGACTACGCGGACCCGGGAGGCGCTGGAGGCGGCCCGGGACGTGGGGCTGGTGTCCGCGGAGGACGCCTCGACACTGGACGAGGCGTGGGTGCTCGCCTCGCGGGTGCGCAGTGCGGTGATGCTGGTGCGGGGGCGGGCCGGCGACACGTTTCCCACTGAGCCTCGGGAGCTGGCGGCGGTGGGGCGGTATCTGGGGTACGGGCCGGGGCATGTGGGGGACATGCTGGACGCTTATCGGCGGACCGCTCGGCGGGCTCGGGCGGTGGTGGAGGTCTTGTTCTACGGGGCGTAGGGGTTCGGGGTCGGGGTGCGGTGCAGGTTCTGGGTGCGTGGTGGGTGGTGCGTGGTGCGTGGTGGGTGCGGGTTCGGGGTGGGGCGGGTGCGTGGGTGGTTGCGGTGGTTTGGTCGGGGCGGGGGTGGGGTGGTGGGGCCAGGGCGCCGCACACGGACATACGGCCCGGAGTGTTGGTCGTGGGGGGAGGAGGGACCGCAGTACGCGGCGCCCATTGGCCCCACCACCCCACCCCCTCCCGCCGTCGTCCGGCACTCGCGGGGTGTCCCGCCGTCGTTCGGCATACGGTGTCCGCCGTCGGGGCTACGCTCTCGCCGGGTGCCATGCTCTGCGGGGGAGGGCGTGGGGGAGGGCGCCGTAGCAGGTTCTCGCTACCGTGAGGCCGAAGGCCAGGCAGGTTGCGCCGCCTACCGCGTCCAGCCAGAAGTGGTTGGCCGTCGCGATGATCACGATCAGGGTGGCGGCGGGGTAGAGGGCCGCCAGGACGCGGGCCCAGGGGATCGTCGTCAGGGTGAACACCGTCAGGCCGCACCACAGGGACCAGCCGATGTGCATCGACGGCATCGCGGCGTAGGGGTTCGACATGTGTTTCAGGTCGCCGGAGGCCATCGAGCCCCAGGTGTGGTGGGTCTGGACCGTGTCGACGAAGTGGCCGGCCGGCATCAGGCGGGGCGGGGCCAGGGGGTAGAGGTAGTAGCCGATGAGGGCTACGGCCGTGGTGGCGAAGAGCGCCAGGCGGGCCGCCGCGTAGCGGCCGGGGTGGCTGCGGTACAGCCATACCAGGACGCCCACCGTGGCCGCGAAGTGCAGGGTCGCGTAGTAGTAGTTCATGCCGACGATCAGCCAAGTCGCCGAGTCGGCGGCGTGGTTGATCGCGTGCTCGGCGGCGATGCCGAGCCGGTGCTCGGTCTGCCAGATCCGGTCCGCGTTGCGCAGCGCCGCGGCCCGCTGTTCCGGGACCGCGTTGCGGATCAGCGCGTACGTCCAGTAGCTGATCGCGATCAGCAGCACCTCGAACCACAGCGGGGGGCGGCGGCGTGGCGCGGAAGATCCCGTGAGTGGGTGCGGAAGGGACTTTTCGGAACCTTCCGGTCGTGTTCCGGACGTATCACCCATGGGCACAGAGTCTGCCAGAAGTGCGGCGGTGTTCCGTCGATCATCCCCCGGTCCGGTGCGGGGCGCATTTCCTGGGGGCCCTGACCAGGGTGCGGCGGAAGTCGGTCACATGCGGCCTCGCGGGCGGGGCAGTCGGGCCCCATGAGGAAAGGGGGTCGTCGATGAGCCTGGGACCGGAGGTCTTACTGGCGCGGGGCGGCGCGGACGAGCCGTCCGACTGGGCGTGGATCGGCGTCGTCCTCGCGCTCTATCTGCTCATCGGCTATGGGCTGGAGTACCGGTCGAAGAGGCGCGGGGGCGCCGCGCGTCCGGCGAAAGCGGCGGTGGACGGACTGTTCTCCGAACGTGGCAGCGATGTGGGGCAACGTCTGACCAGCCGGGTGGTGATGATGTGCGGCGCGCTGGTGACCGGACTCGCCGCGTTCCTCACCCGGAGCGCGCCCGCGGCGGTGCGGTATCCGGTCGTGGGTCTCGTGGCGCTGCTCGGGATCTTCGCGTGGGCGTACTTCGACCACCGTACGGAGCCGCGCGGCGAGGACGGGGCCTAGTCCGCGGAGCGGTGGCGTCTCGGGGCCGAGGCGGTGGAGCCGCGGACCACCAGTTCCGGCATGAAGACGAACTCGCTGTGCGGCGCCGGGGTGCCGCCGATCTCCTCCAGGAGCGCGCGCACCGCGGCCTGGCCCATCGCCGGCACCGGCTTGCGGATGGTGGTCAGGGGCGGGTCGGTGAAGGCGATCAGCGGGGAGTCGTCGAAGCCGACCACGGAGAAGTCGCGCGGGACCTCCAGGTCGCGCCGGCGGGCCGCGCGTATCGCGCCGAGCGCCATCATGTCGCTGGCGCAGACCACGGCCGTGCAGTCGCGGTCTATCAGCGCGGTCGCGGCCGCCTGGCCGCCCTCCAGGGTGTAGAGGGAGTGCTGGACGAAGTCGGACTCGACGGTGTCGGGGGGCAGGTCCAGCTGGTCCTGCATCGCGCGGACGAAGCCCTCTATCTTGCGCTGGACCGGCACGAAGCGCTTGGGGCCCAGGGCCAGGCCGATGCGGGTGTGGCCCAGGGACACCAGGTGGGTGACGGCCAGGGTCATGGCCGCGCGGTCGTCGGGGGAGATGAAGGGGGCCTGGACCTTCGGGGAGAAGCCGTCGACCAGCACGTAGGGGACGCCCTGGGCGCGCAGCCGCTCGTAGCGCTCCATGTCGGCGGTGGTGTCCGCGTGCAGCCCTGAGACGTAGATGATGCCCGCGACGCCGCGGTCCACCAGCATCTCGGTCAGCTCGTCCTCCGTGGAGCCGCCGGGGGTCTGGGTGGCGAGCACCGGGGTGTAGCCCTGCCGGGTGAGTGCCTGGCCGATGACCTGCGCGAGGGCCGGGAAGATCGGGTTCTCCAGCTCCGGGGTGATCAGGCCCACCAGGCCCTCGCTGCGCTGCCGCAGCCGTACCGGACGCTCGTAGCCCAGGACGTCGAGGGCCGCCAGTACGGACTGGCGGGTGGTGGCGGCGACGCCCGGCTTCCCGTTCAGGACCCGGCTGACGGTCGCCTCGCTCACCCCCGCCTGGGCAGCGATGTCGGCAAGCCGTGTGGTCACAGGAGTGGACTGTACCGGGTGCATCTCAGACTGCCCACCAGACGGCGGAGTCGCCGGGCAGGTCGGTGCCGGTGGCGCCCGGCTCGACGGGAGCGCTCGCCAGCAGGAGGGTGCCGGGGGTGTCCAGCGTGACGGGGGCGGCGGTCAGGTTGACCGTGCAGACGAAGGAGCCCTCGGCGGTGTCGCGGCGGAAGGCCAGCACGCCCTCGGGGCTGTCCAGCCAGGTGATCTGGCGGCCGGCGCCGAGCGCCGGGTGGTCGCGGCGGACGGCGAGCGCGCTGCGGTAGAACTCCAGCGTGGAGTTCGGGTCGCCGTCCTGCGCCTCGACGGTCAGGTGCTTCCAGTCGGCCGGCTGCGGCAGCCAGCTCGGGCCGCCCTCCACGGGTCCGAAGCCGAACGGGGCGGCCTCGCCCGACCACGGCAGCGGCACCCGGCAGCCGTCGCGGGTGCCGTCCTGGCCGGAGGTGCGGAAGAACGCCGGGTCCTGGCGCACCTCGTCGGGCAGGTCCACGACCTCCGGCAGGCCCAGCTCCTCGCCCTGGTAGAGGTAGGCCGAGCCGGGCAGCGCCAGCATCAGCAGCGTCGCCGCCCGGGCCCGGCGCCGGCCGCGCGCCTCGTCGCCCTCCGCCAGGCGCGTGGCGTGCCGTACGACGTCGTGGTTGGACAGCACCCAGGTGGCCGGCGCGTGCACCGCGTTCATCGCCTGGAGCGAGCGGTCGATCACCTCGCGCAGGTCGGGCGCGTTCCAGCCGGTGGTCAGATAGGAGAAGTTGAACGCCTGGTGCAGCTCGTCGGGGCGCAGGTACAGGGCGCTGCGCTCGACGGTCGGCGTCCACGCCTCGGCCACCGCGATCCGGTCGCCGGTGTACTCGTCGAGGATCCGCCGCCAGCTGCGGTAGATCTCGTGCACGCCGTCCTGGTCGAAGTACGGCACCGCCTGCGTGCCCAGCAGCTTGACCTGCTCGTCGTGGCCGATGTCGGGCAGGCCGGCCGCCTTGACCAGGCCGTGCGCCACGTCGATGCGGAAGCCGTCGATGCCCAGGTCCAGCCAGAACCGCAGGATGGAGCGGAACTCGTCGTGGACGGCCGGGTGGTCCCAGTTGAAGTCGGGCTGCTCGGGCGCGAACAGGTGCAGGTACCACTCGCCGTCGGCCACCCGGGTCCAGGCCGGGCCGCCGAAGATGGACTCCCAGTCGTTGGGCGGCAGTTCACCGCTCACGCCCTTGCCGGGACGGAAGTGGAAGCGCTCGCGCAGCGGCGAGCCGGGGCCCTCGCGCAGCGCCTGCTTGAACCACTCGTGCTGGTCGGAGCAGTGGTTGGGCACCAGGTCCACGATGACCCTCAGGCCCAGCGCGTGCGCGTCGCGCACCAGGTCGTCGGCGTCGGTCAGGGTGCCGAACATCGGGTCGACGGCCCGGTAGTCGGTGACGTCGTAGCCGGCGTCGGCCTGCGGGGAGGCGTAGAAGGGGGAGAGCCAGACGGCGTCGACACCGAGCTCGCGCAGGTACGGCAGCCGCGCGCGGATGCCGGGCAGGTCGCCCATGCCGTCGCCGTCGCCGTCGGCGAAACTGCGCGGGTAGACCTGGTAGATGACCGCGTCGCGCCACCACTCACGGCGCCCGGAGGCGGCGGCAGCGGCTTCGGTGGGAACGGTGTCGGTGACGTGCTGGGTCATGGATTCCCTTAAGGGTGCGGGGGGAACGACGGAGGCGCTTGCGGAGGGGGGCGGGGCCGGGCGGCCGCTCGGCGCGGCGGTCAGGACTTGGTGCCGCCGGCGGTCAGACCGGAGACCAGGCTGCGCTGCACCAGCATGAAGACGAGGGCCGCCGGGATGGTGATGATGATGGCGGTCGCGGAGGTCCAGGCCCAGTCGGGCCGCTGGTCCTGCGCGAAGGTGCGGATGCCGACGGCGAGCGTGTAGTGGTCGGACTGCATGAACTGCGTCGCGTAGGCCACCTCGCCCCAGGCGGTGAGGAAGCTGTAGAACGCGGTCACCGCCAGGCCCGGCTTGGCCAGTGGCACGATCAGCCGCCAGAACGTGCCGATCGGGGTCAGGCCGTCCACCCGGCCCGCCTCGTCTATCTCCTTGGGGATGGTGTCGAAGTAGCCCTTCATCATCCAGGCGCAGAACGGCACCGCCGTGGTCGCGTACGCGAGGATCAGCCCGAGGTAGTTGTCGAGCAGGTGCAACTCGGACATCAGCAGGTACAGCGGCACGATCAGTACGATACTGGGGAACATCTGGGTGACCAGGAACGTCCACATCAGCTGCCGGCTGCCGGGGAACTTCATCCGCGACACCGCGTATCCGGCGGTCGAGGCGAGGAAGACGCCGAGCGCGGTGGTGCCGCCCGCCACGATGACGGTGTTCAGGAACCACTGGGCGAGGTCCGAGTGGGCCAGGACGTCGCTGTAGTTGTGCAGGCTCAGGTGGGAGAGGACCTGGCCCGGCTCCTGCCAGGCGTTCTTCGGGCCCAGCGAGATGAACAGGATCCACACCACCGGGAAGGCCGCGATCACGGTGGCCAGGATCAGCGTGCAGTGCAGGGCGACGGAGGCCCACGGGGCGCGCTCCTGCCGGCCGCGCACCTTGCGGCCGCGCGGGGTGGCGGGCAGGGGGCGCGCGGGGGCGGCGGGCGGGACGGCGCCCGGCTCGTGCGTTGCTGCGGTCATGACGAG
This sequence comes from Streptomyces similanensis, assembly GCF_039543625.1. NCBI lineage: Bacteria > Bacillati > Actinomycetota > Actinomycetes > Kitasatosporales > Streptomycetaceae > Streptomyces > Streptomyces similanensis. The sequence continues at coordinate 67,628 of NZ_BAABKC010000026.1, forward strand.
GGGCTCCTTACGCCTGCTCGGACTTCAGGGTGTTGCGGCGGTAGAAGGTCGAGAAGGCCAGCAGGAGAGCGAGGATGATGATGCCGTAGGTGGCCGCTCCCGCGTAGTCCGAGATCCCGTTGAACGCCTTGTGGAAGGCGAAGGTGACGAGGATGTCGGTGTCGCCGGTGGTGTTGTTGCCCAGCAGCAGGTAGATGACGTTGAACATGTTGAACGTCCAGATGCAGCCCAGCAGGATCACGGTGTTCGACACCGGCTTCAGACCGGGCAGCGTCACGTTCACGAACCGCTGCCAGGGCGAGGCGCCGTCCATCTCGGCCGCCTCGTACAGCTCCTTCGGGATGGACTGGAGTCCGCCGAGCAGGGCCACCATGTTGAACGGGATGCCGATCCAGACGTTGACCATGACGACGGCGACCTTCTGGGCCAGCGGGGTGCCGAGCCAGTTCTGCGCGGGCAGGCCGAAGGCCGTGATGACCTCGTTGAAGACGCCGTACTGGGAGTTGAGCATCAGCCGCCAGGCGAAGACGCCGATGAACGACGGGACCGCCCAGGGCAGGATCAGCATCGCCCGGTAGAAGCCGCGCAGCCGCATCTCGCGGTTGAGCAGCACCGCCAGCGCCATGCCCAGACCCACCTGGAGCACGACGCAGGACACCGTCCACAGGACCGTCCACACCAGCCGCGGGTAGAAGTCGCCGTCCGCGCCCGACAGGACGTGCCAGTAGTTGTCCAGGCCGACGAAGTCGTAGGTGGCCGGGCGGTGGAAGGCGCCGATGGTGGTGGCGACGTTCGCCTCGTTGGCGTTGGTCAGCGACTGGTAGAAGCCGTAGCCCAGCGGATACAGGACCAGCACCGTGATGACGACGGCCACCGGGGCCACCATCGCCCACGCGTACCAGTACTTGTCCCAGGACCGCCTGAGCGCCGAGACGCGTGCGGGGCGCGGGGAACTGTCGCCGCGCGCTGTCTTCTTCGTGTTTCCGGTGCTCGCTGCGGTCGTCATCCTCATCGGCTCTTTCGCGGACGGAGTCGGGTGGTTCCGCAGCCCCGGGGAGCCCCGGACGGGGCGGCAGCGGGGAACTCCTTCCCCGGGGCTGCGTGTCCTTCGCACGCCGTACCGCTCATGACGGCCCGTCATGAGCGGTACGGCTCATGGCCGTTCGGTCAGCCGATGGAGTAGCCGGGCAGGAGCTTCTGGAACTCCTTGGCGGTGGCGTCGAGGCCCTTGTCGACCGACTCGTCGCCCTGGAGGATCTTCACGTAGTTCTGCTGGAGCGGCGTGAACAGCGAGCCGACCTGCGGCAGGGCGACCCGCGGCCGGGCGGTCTTGTCCAGGACCGCCTTGAAGCCGGCGACCTTCGGGTCCGAGGTGACCTCGGAGGTGTACGCCGACTGGCGGGTCGGCAGGGTGCCGGTGCCCTTGGCGATGGCGACCTGGCTCTCGGTGGACGTCATGAACTGCGTGAACAGGTAGCTGGCGTCCAGGTTGCTCGACCCCTGGTACACGGCGAGGTTGTGGCCGCCGGTCGGGGCCTGCGCCTTGCCGCCGGCGCCGGCCGGGACGGGGGCGTAGCCGAGGTTGGCCTGGTCGCTCTTGAACGCCGAGCCGGACAGGGTGTCGGAGACCGACCACGGGCCCTGGATCAGCATGGCGACCTTGCCGTTCTTGAAGGCGGCCTGCATGTTCTGGTACGCGTTGGCGAAGTCGACCTTCATCGACGCCTGGTCGTTGATCTGCTTCGCGGTGGTGAGGGCCTTGACCGCGGCGGCGTCGCTGATGGTGATCTTCTTGGCGGACGGGTCGGCCATGTCCGCGCCGTTGCTGTAGAGCAGCGGCAGCAGGAAGTAGGAGTCCGGGTTGACGTAGGTGCCGTACGCCCCGGTCTTCTGCTTGATGGTCTTGGCGTCGGCGATGAACTCGTCCCAGGTGGCCGGCGGGGTGGCGATGCCGGCCTGCTTCAGCAGCTTCTTGTTGTAGAGGAGGCCGAGGGTGTCGGTGACCGAGGGGACGCCGTAGGTCTTGCCGTTGTACTTGGCGGTGTTCAGCGGCGTGGCGGCGAAGTCCGAGGTGTCCTTCAGGGCCGCGGTGCCGTCCAGCGGGGCGATGTAGCCCAGCGAGGCGTACTCGGCCATCAGGCCCACGTCCGTGCGCACGACGTCGGGGGCGCCCTTGCCGCTCTTGGCGGCGGACTTGAACTTCTGCTCGACGTCGGTGAACGGGATGCTCTGGAAGTTCACCTTGATCTTGGGGTACTTGGCCTCGAACTGCTTGACCAGGGCCTTGTACGTCGGGGCTTCGGTCGCCGCGTCGGAGGTGTCCCAGTAGGTGATCGTCCCGGAGACGTCCTTGGGGTCCTTCGGCTTGCTGGACGAGTCGTCGTCCGAGCCACCACAGGCCGAGGCGGTGAGGGCGACCACGGTGACCGCGGCGGCGATCGATATGCCACGTCGCATATGAACTCCTAGATGAGGGTGCCCGGATCATCCCTTGGGAGGACCGCGGGTGCCGTCTGTCCCTATCGACGGCCGCCGGGCGCGGGAGGAACGTAGCAAGGCTGCAATCCCTTGCGAAAGACGTTGCAAGAAAATTTCCGCGAGATCCCGCAGACGTGACGTTTCCGTTACCGGCAGGTGTCCTGGCCTGCCCGCCGATGGACGTCCGCCCGGTCCGGCGGGCCCCGTACGGGCCGTCCGCGCGCGGTGCGCGGCGACCGCGCGGTAAGGAAGGTAGCCGATTTGGCGGGGGAGGCAACCGGTCGGCGGCGATCTCGTGCGCCGAAGGGGTGCGCGCGGGCGTTCCGGCCGGGTGGGCGGCGCCGCGGCCGTGGGCGTGGCGGGGCCCGATCGCCGGGCGCGCGGGGGGACTTGAGTGGGCGTGCGGACCCTCCGGTGGTCGTTCGTGAAAATTCTTGCCGTGGTTTGCAAGGCTCTTGCCGCAAGTGTTTCGGCGGCGATACGGTCGCGCCCGGCGTCCGGCAGCGAAGCCGCAGGCCCCGTCGGCCGCGGCGCGGGCACGGACCCGATCGAGCCGTAGTCGCAAGGAGTTCTCGCCTGTGATACCGAGATGGCCGGCGCCGCCCCGAAGGCGCCGCAACACCCAGGACGCACCGGGCCGGCAAGGCCAGCAGGGTCGGCAGGGCCGGCAAGGCGGGCAGGGCCGGCAAGGCGGGCAGGGCCGGCAAGGCGGGCAGGGCCGGCACCCGGCGCGGGTCGCGGCCGTCGCCGCCGCCGCGCTCGCCGCCGCCCTCCTCCAGCCGGTGGCCGCCAGGGCGGCCACCCCGCCCGCGCCCCCGTCGGACGCGAAGCTCGCCGCGCAGCCCGCCCGGCACGACGACACCCGCGAGCAGTTCTACTTCGTCATGCCGGACCGCTTCGCCAACGGGAACAAGGCCAACGACCGGGGCGGACTGACCGGCTCCCGCCTCGCCACCGGCTACGACCCCACCGACAAGGGCTTCTACCAGGGCGGCGACCTCAAGGGCCTGACCGACCGGCTCGACTACATCAAGGGCCTGGGCACTACCGCCATCTGGCTGGCGCCGATCTTCAAGAACCAGCCCGTGCAGGGCAGCGGCAAGGACGCCTCCGCCGGCTACCACGGGTACTGGATCACCGACTTCACCCAGGTCGACCCGCACTTCGGCACCAACGCGGACCTGACGCGGCTGATCGCCAAGGCGCACGCCAAGGGCATGAAGGTCTTCTTCGACGTCATCACCAACCACACCGCCGACGTCGTCGACTACCAGGGGCAGTCCCACGACTACCTGTCCAAGGGCGCCTTCCCGTATCTCACCGAGGACGGCCGGCCCTTCGACGACGCCGACTACGCGGCCGGCGGCAAGAAGTTCCCCGCCGTCGGCGCCTCCTCCTTCCCCTACACGCCGACCGTTCCGGCCGCGAAGAAGAACGCCAAGGTCCCGGCCTGGCTCAACGACCCGACGATGTACCACAACCGGGGCGACTCCACCTACAGCGGCGAGAACGCCACCTACGGCGACTTCTCCGGCCTGGACGACCTGTGGACCGAGCGTCCCGAGGTCGTCAGCGGCATGGAGAAGATCTACGAGCGCTGGGTGAGGGACTTCGGCGTCGACGGCTTCCGCGTCGACACCGTCAAGCACGTGGACACCGCGTTCTGGACGCAGTGGGCGACCGCGCTCGACGCCTACGCCGCCGCCCGCGGCCGCGAGAACTTCTTCATGTTCGGCGAGGTCTACTCCGCCGACACCTCCGTCACCGCCCCCTACGTCACCCAGGGCCGCCTGGACGCCACGCTCGACTTCCCCTTCCAGGACGCGGCCCGCGCCTACGTCTCCCAGGGCGGCAGCGCCAGGAAGCTCGCGAGCGTCTTCGGCGACGACTACAAGTACACGACCGACAAGGCCAACGCCTACGAGCAGGTCACCTTCCTCGGCAACCACGACATGGGCCGCATCGGGTACTTCCTCAAGCAGGACGACCCGAAGGCCACCGACGCCCAGCTCCTCGCCAAGGACAAGCTCGCCAACGAGCTGATGTTCCTCAGCCGCGGCAACCCCGTCGTCTACTACGGCGACGAACAGGGCTTCACCGGCGCCGGCGGCGACAAGGACGCCCGCCAGACCATGTTCGCCTCGAAGGTCGCCGACTACCTCGCCGACGACGAGATCGGCACCGACCGCACCCACGCCAGCGACAGCTACGACACCAGGGCGCCGCTGTACCGCCAGATCGCCGAGCTGGCCGAGCTCCGCAAGGACAACCCGGCCCTCACCGACGGGGTCCAGAGCGAGCGCTACGCCGCCGACGGCCCCGGCGTCTACGCCTTCACCCGCACCGACGCCCGCAGCGGCGCCGAGTACGTCGTCGCCGTCAACAACGCCGGCCAGGCGAAGACCGCTGCCTTCGCCACCGGCTCCGCCCGGATGACCTACCGCGGCGTCTACGGCACCAAGGACACCGTCACCTCGGACGCCGACCGCCAGGTCACCGTCACCGTCCCGGCCGGCGCCGCCGTCGTACTGAAGGCGACCGGCCGCCTCGACGCCCCGGCCGCCAGGCCGTCCCTCACCCTGACCGCGCCCGCCGCGGGCGCCACCGGCACCGTCGAGCCGAGCGCCGACGTGCGCGGCGGACAGCTCGACCGGGTCGTCTTCGCCGCCCAGGTCGGCGACGGCCCCTGGACGGTCCTCGGCTCCGCCGACCACGCCCCCTACAAGGTCACCCAGACCCTCGCCCCGACCGTGCCGGCCGGCACCGCGCTGCGCTACAAGGCGGTCGTCGTCGACTCGGCCGGGCACACCGCGAGCGCCACCGCCGGCTCCACCACCGGCGCCCCGCCGGCCCCCGAGGTCCCCACCGCCGCCTCCCGCGACCACGCGATCGTCCACTACAAGCGCACCGACGGCGACTACGACGACTGGGGCCTGTACGCCTGGGGCGACCTCGCCGACGGGGAGACCACCACCTGGCCCGCCGCCCACCCCTTCACCGGCCGGGACGCCTACGGCGCCTTCGCCTACGTGAAGCTGAAGCCCGGCGCCTCGAACGTCAGCTTCCTCGTCATCGACAAGGACGGGAACAAGGACGTCTCCGCCGACCGGTCCATCGACGTCACCAAGACCGGCGAGGTGTGGATCGAGCAGGGCGAGGACGCCGTACGCACCACCCGGCCCGCCGGCTATCCCGCCGAGGACACCACCAAGGCGGTCCTCCACTACCACCGCGCCGACGGCGACTACGCCGGCTGGGGACTGCACGTGTGGACGGGCGCGGCCGAACCCACCGACTGGGCGAAACCCCTCATGCCGGTGAAGACTGACTCCTATGGCGCGGTCTTCGAGGTACCGCTCACCGACGGTGCCGTCTCCCTCAGCTACATCCTCCACAAGGGAGACGAGAAGGACTCGCCCAGCGACCGGTCCCTCGACCTCAAGGCCGCGAACGGCCACGAGGTGTGGCTCGTGAGCGGGCAGGAGCAGCCCCTGCTGCCGCAGCCCGAGGGCAGCGCCGCCGCCCTGGACCTCACCACCTCCAAGGCGGTCTGGATCGACCGCGACACGGTCGCCCTCAACGGCTCGGCCGCCGCCGCCTCCACCCAGCTCCTGTACTCCGGCGACGGCTCGCTCACCGTCAAGGACGGGGCGCTGACCAGCGACGACGAACGCTGGCTGCGGCTGGCGAAGACCACCCTCACCGACGCCCAGAAGGCGAAGTTCCCGCACCTGAAGGACTACACCGCCTACTCCGTCGACCCGCGCGACCGGGGCCGCGTCACCGAGGCCCTGCGCGGCCAGGTCGTCGCCTCCCAGCGCACCGCCGACGGGGCCGTGCTCACGGCCACCGGCGTCCAGCTCGCCGGCGTCCTCGACGACGTCTACGGCGCCGCCGCCGAGGCGCACCTCGGCCCGGTCTTCCATCAGGGCCGGCCCACCCTGAGCGTGTGGGCGCCGACCGCGCGGAACGTGGCCCTGGAACTGGACGGCAGGGCCGTCGCCATGCGCCGCGACGACACCACCGGCGTCTGGTCCGTCACCGGCCCCGCCTCCTGGAAGAACAAGCCCTACCGGTACGTCGTCACCGTGTGGGCGCCCTCCGTGCGCCGGATCGTCGTCAACAAGGTCACCGACCCCTACTCGCTCGCCCTCACCGCGAACAGCGAGCGCAGCCTCGTCACCGACCTGGACGACAAGGCGCTCGCCCCCAGCGGCTGGTCGCACCTCGCCAAGCCCAAGGCCGTACCGCTGCGCGACGCGCAGATCCAGGAACTGCACATCCGCGACTTCTCCGTCGCCGACCCCACCGTCCCGGCCGCGGACCGGGGCACCTACCTCGCCTTCACCGACACGAACGCCGACGGCAGCAAGCACCTGCGCGAACTGGCCCGGGCGGGCACCTCCTACGTCCACCTGCTGCCGGCCTTCGACATCGCCACCATCCCCGAGAAGAAGGCCGACCAGGCCACCCCCGGCTGCGACCTCGCCGCCCTCCCCGCCGACTCCGACCGGCAGCAGTCCTGCGTCGCCGAGACCGCCGCCAAGGACGCCTACAACTGGGGCTACGACCCCTACCACTACACGGTCCCCGAGGGCTCCTACGCCACCGACCCGGACGGCGCCGCCCGCACCGTGCAGTTCCGGCGGATGGTCCAGGCCCTCAACCAGGACGGCCTGCGCGTCGTCATGGACGTGGTCTACAACCACACCGCCGCCAGCGGCCAGGCCGACACCTCCGTGCTCGACAAGGTCGTCCCCGGCTACTACCAGCGGCTGCTGGCCGACGGCTCGGTCGCGAACAGCACCTGCTGCGCCAACACCGCGACCGAGAACACCATGATGGGCAAGCTCGTCGTGGACTCGATCGTCACCTGGGCCAAGGAGTACAAGGTCGACGGCTTCCGCTTCGACCTCATGGGCCACCACCCCAAGGCCAACATCCTCGCCGTCCGCAAGGCCCTCGACGCGCTCACCCCCGCCAAGGACGGCGTCGACGGCAAGAAGATCATCCTGTACGGCGAGGGCTGGAACTTCGGCGAGGTCGCCGACGACGCCCGCTTCGTCCAGGCCACCCAGAAGAACATGGCCGGCACCGGCATCGCCACCTTCTCCGACCGGGCCCGCGACGCGGTGCGCGGCGGCAGCCCCTTCGACGCCGACCCCGGCGTCCAGGGCTTCGCCTCCGGCCTCTACACCGACCCCAACTCCTCCACCGCCAACGGCACCGAGGCCGAGCAGAAGGCCCGGCTGCTGCACTACCAGAACCTGATCAAGGTCGGCCTGAGCGGCAACCTCGCCGCCTACCGCTTCACCGACACCGACGGCAAGGAGGTCACCGGCGCCGGGATCGACTACAACGGCGCGCCCGCCGGATACGCCGACGCCCCCGGCGACGCCCTCGCCTACGTCGACGCCCACGACAACGAGTCCCTGTTCGACGCGCTCACCTACAAGCTGCCCGCCGCGACCTCCGCCGCCGACCGGGCCCGCATGCAGGTCCTGGCGATGGCGACGGCCGCGCTCTCCCAGGGACCGGCGCTCTCCCAGGCCGGCACCGACCTGCTGCGCTCCAAGTCGCTGGACCGCAACTCCTTCGACAGCGGCGACTGGTTCAACGCCGTCCACTGGAACTGCGCCGACGGCAACGGCTTCGGCCGCGGCCTGCCCATGGCCGCCGACAACCAGGACAAGTGGCCCTACGCCAAGCCGCTGCTGACCTCCGTCACGGTGGGCTGCCCCCAGATCCAGGGCGCCTCGGCCGCCTACCGCGACCTGCTGCGCATCCGCACCACGGAAGGGGCGTTCTCCCTGGCCACGGCCGCGCAGGTGCAGTCGAAGCTGTCCTTCCCGCTGTCCGGCGCGGACGAGACACCCGGGGTGATCACCATGCGGCTGGGCGACCTGGTCGTGGTGTTCAACGCGACGCCCGAGCAGCAGCGGCAGCGCGTGACGGCGCTGGCCGGCACCGGCTACCGGCTGCACCCGGTGCAGGCCGCCGGCGCGGACCCGGTGGTGAAGACCTCCTCCTACGCGGCGGCGACCGGGACGTTCACCGTTCCGGCCCGCACGGTGGCGGTGTTCACCCGGGGCGCGTGAGCGCGGGAGAGGCACATCGGGGGGCGGGCCGTGAGACGGTCCGCCCCCTTTCCCGGCCGCGAACTAGGGTGAGGCCGACACGGTGGAACCCGACGCCGTGGCACCCCGAGGAGTGGAGCCCCCATGCCGCAGATCACCGTCGACTACTCGGCCGAGCTGGCGGACGGCTTCGACCGGCCCGGCTTCGCGCGGGCGCTGCACGAGGCCACCGTGGAGATCGCCGGCGCCCGGCAGCCGGCCTGCAAGACGCTGTTCCGTCCCGCCGAGGACACCGTGGTCGGCCCCGACGGCGACGGCCACGCCATCGTCCACGTGCGGGTCGGGCTGCTGGCCGGACGCACCGAGGAGGCCAAGGCGACCCTCGCCGAGGCCGCGCTCGAACTGCTCCGCCGGCACCTCAAGCCCCGCGAGGGCGTGACGCTGCACGCGTCGGCCGAGGTCGAAGACCTCGACGCGTCCTACCGGAAGTTCGACGGCGAGTAAGGCGGGCCGGGCGGTCTCAGGACGTCAGGACGTCAGGACGCCAGGACGACGAGCCGGGTGGCCAGGTCGCCGAACGGGCCCTGGCCAGGCTCGCCCTTGAGCACCTCGCGCAGCAGCGCGGCCAGTTCGGCGTCGTGACAGGCGCCGACGGCGGCCAGCGCCGCGAAGTCGTGCACCAGCTGGACCTCCAGATCGGCCCGCGGGATGCGCCGGCCGTCCAGCCAGATCAGCGCCGTCGACTCCGCCAGCGAGATCCACGACCGGACGACCAGCTCAAGGCGCGCGGGCGGCTCGGCGACCTGGAGATGGGCGAGGATCTGCTCGTAGGCGGCCTGCCGTACCGAGTCGACGAGCGCGTTGGCGGTGGTCGAGCCGACCGCCGGGCCGCCGCGCATCAGGGCCGAGAAACCGGGGCCGTGCTCGTCCACGAAGTCGAAGAAGCGGCGCATCACCCGCAGCAGCCGCGCCCCCAGCGGCCCTTCGCGGGGTTCCACGAACCGGCCGGCCAGATCCTCCGCGGCACGCTTCAACGCGGCCTCGTACAGGCTGAGTTTGCCGGGGAAGTAGTGGTAGACCAGCGGGCGCGAGATACCGGCCGCCGACGCTATCTCGTCGATGGACACATCGTCGGGCGAGCGGCGGCTGAACAGTTCGAGGGCGACGCCGATCAACTGCTGCCGCCGTTCCTCGACTCCCATTCTGCGACGGACCCCGGTAGTCATGCCGACACCCTACCGACCAGGTCCCCGGCCGGGACCGCCCGGTCGGGGACCTGGCCGGCGGGCGGGCTAGCGCAGCATGCCGACGGTGCGGCCGTCGTCCAGCGTGCCCGTCAGCTCCGGCCGCAGGCCCTTCTTCGCCGGTACGGCGAGCACATTGCCCCGGGCGGTCGCGGCGACGCCGTGGGAGGCGGTGATCGACTCGGTGTGCGAGCCGCCCGCGGCCAGCAGGTACCAGGAGCCGGACTCCGACTTCCACAACGCCCCGGCCAGTACCTGCGGTTCGCGCGCGCCGCACGCGGTCACGTCGGTGGACCGGGCCACCGCCGCCCCGGAGCGCACGCCGGGGAGGCGGAGTTGGGCCAGCACCTGGGCGCCGGTGCCGCGCCAGGTGTCGGCGCGGGTGCACACCCACGCGGCCGTGCCGCTCTCCTCGGGCAGCTCCTGCTCGGCGTACTGCCAGGCGTTGACCGACCGCACGCCCTGCGACCGCAGCACCGACAGCGAGCAGGCGAACGGCGCCCAGGTGCGCCCCGCCGCCTCGCCGGACGCGTCGCGCGGCGCGGTCGGGCGGCCGGTGGTGAGGCGGGCGGGCGTCAACTCGCCCAGGTCGCCGAGGACATAAGCGCCGAAGTCGCCGGTCAGGCGCAGCGCGTGCCACGAGGTGCAGGCGCCCGCGCGGACGGCCGGACCGGCCAGCGGGGCGGTGACGCCGTCCCGGACGGCGAGCGCCGACGGCGCGGAGTCCGCGGTCCGCAGGTCCTGCCGCGCGGCCGCCTTCACCCAGGGGGCGGTCAGATAGCGGACGTTGCCGTCGGCGCGGTTCAGCACCGCCGCGGCCGCCTCCGCGCCCGTCGCGCCGTCCACCCGGGCCAGGTCCAGCGCGGCGGCGGACGCGGAGCCCTTCGGCTCGGCGTAGCGGGCCAGGCGCAGCCCGTCGTACAGGAGCACCACACGGGCGCCGTCCACGTCACCCGCGTACAGCAGCTGCGGCGGTCCGGCGGGGCCGCCGGTGGCGGTGCCGGGGGTGGCCGAGAGCCGGACGGAGGCGCCGGGGCGGGCCCAGACGGCGAGGGCGCGGCGCAGCAGGGCGGTGTCGCCGGTGCGGTCACCGCGCGCGGGCCACGCGGCGAAGTCCAGCCGCGCCGAGGTGCGCCAAGCGGTGGGGGAGACGCGGGTCAGCTTCGCCGGGTCGAGGGCGGCCTCGGCGGAGGCGTTGCGCGCGTAGACGGGGGCGGCGGCGCCGTCCCGGCCCCAGCCGCCGTCGGGCAGCGCGGCCAGCGTGCCGCACACGGCGACGGCCGCGGCGGCGGCCAGCACCGCCTTGCCGCGCTGCCTGCGCCGCAGCAGGTCGGTGGGGCGGGCCTGGAGCGAGCAGGGGTCGAACTCGGGGGAGGCGAGCAGCGCGGCACGGTCCGGGACGCGCTCGGCCTGGCGCACCGCGGTCCCGGGGTCGGCGACGCCCGCCGCCGACAGCACGCGCCGCACCGTGTCCTCGGGGAGCCGTTCGAGGCCGCGCAGGACGTAGGCGGCGCGGGCCGGGCCGGTCAGCGCGGCGAGCTGCTGGTCCAGGGCGAGTTCGTCGGCGCCGCCGGAGCGCGGGAACAGCCTCAGGCCCCACACCTGGGGCAGCAGCGGCGGCAGTCCGGCGCGCCGGGCGCGCCGGCCGCGGCGGCGGGGCGGGTCGGTCGCCAGCGCCGTGCGGAGCACCTGGTGGCGGAGGAAGGCGTAGGCCGGGTCGGCGCCGGGGCCCGCCGTGCCGTCCGGCGGCACGGTCGCCGGGGTGCGGCCCCTGGGCAGCGCGCGCTGGACCAGGGAGTGCGCGGTGAGCACCCGGCGGCCGCGGCCGAGGGCCGGCGGCAGCAGCAGGTAGGCGAGCCGGACGAGCCGCGGGTAGTGCTCGACGAGCGCGGCCTCGGCCTGCCCGACGTCGAGCACCGGCGCGGAGGCGGACGGGGGGCGCGGGGCGACATCCTGTGACTGCACGTTCAGCAGAACGAGCGAATCGGCGGTTGGTCACCGCGCGAGCGGCCCCGTCAGCCTTCCGGCTCCACCAGGAGGCGGGCGTAGTTCGCGGTGGAGCGCTGGTAGCGGGGCAGATGGGGGGCGAGGGCGCCGAGGGTGAGGGACAGGGCCTCGCGTTCGCGGCCGAGGTCGGCCAGGCACAGGGCCAGGAAGGCGCGGACCGCGTCGTCCAACTCGTCGGACGGGGCGAGCAGTTCGGGGGTGAGCAGCTTGACGCCCTCGGCCGGCCGGCCGGTGTTGCGCAGCGAGCTGGAGAGCTGGATCTTCGCCCGGCGGCCCCGGTAGCCGTCCAGTCCGGCGTCCAGCGCGGCGCGGTAGAGCGGCACGGCACGGTCCGAGTGGCCGGTGGAGTCCCAGGCGCAGCCCTGTTCGAACAGGGCCACGGGGCTGCCGGGCGGCAACTCGGCGGTGAGCGCGTCGATCACCGCCCGGAACTCGGCGGCGCTGTCCTCGGAGTACTCGTCGATGCGGGCCCAGGCGGCGGCCACGCGGTCTTCCCAGTCCTGGTTCACCGGCCCACCTTCGCACAAGTGTGCCGGTGAAGCCCATGGTTTGAGCGCCGCGCCCGGTACGTCCGTATGGAGGGCGACGACTGACGTCATGCGTTGAGCGGAGGAACCAGATGAGCCGGATGAGGGTGACACGGCCGATGCCGGCGGTGGCCGGTGCGGCGGCGCTGCTGGCGCTGGCGGGCTGCGGCTCCGGCGGCGCCGCGGCGGCGAAGACGCCGCCGACGGCGACCGGCAGCCTGGAGAGCCTGGCCGCCGAGGTGAAGTGCGCGCCCGACATCCAGACCGACGCCGACACCATCCGCCAGGCCATCTGCGCGGGCGCGAGCGGGAAGTTCGTCCTCGCCACCTTCTCCACCGACCGCGGCCAGCGCGAGTGGATCGACGAGGCCAAGGACTACGGCGGCTTCTACCTGGTGGGCCGCAAGTGGGTCGCGGTGGGCGACGACGGCGTGGTCCACGCGCTGCGCGGCACCCTCGGCGGCGACGTGGAGGCCGGCGCCGACCACCACGCGCACACCGGCTGACGGCACCGCACGCGCGAGGCCGGTGGCGGGTCCTCCCGCCACCGGCCCGTTCCGTCTCCGTCTCAGCCGGACGCGGCTAGCACATCCGCCCGGAGTTGAGGCAGCCGGCGATCTTGTTCGCCAGGCCGCCCCTGGTCACGGCGATGAAGTCGTCGTGGTCGGTGATCGCCTTGTGCAACTGCTCGGGGAAGCCGTCGACGGCGTAGGCGTTCTTCACCTGGCCGTTTCGCACCACCGGCCGCGGCACGCCGTAGACCAGCCGCATCGTCAGCTGCGGGATCGCCTTGAAGCCGTTCTGGCAGCGGCCCGAGGCGTCCGCGAAGGCGACGTGGGTGCGGTGGTTGGCGCTGTCGGTGTTCTGGCCGTCCCAGCAGCTCTGGAAGGCGAAGCTGCGCACCACGTCGCTGCCGCGCGGGCAGATCGGGTACTTGTCGGTCAGCTGCACCTTGTTCTCGAAGCCGGTGCAGCTCCAGTGCGCGTTGGCGTTGGCCGTGCCGTTGGTGAAGGCCTTGGCGTCGCCGGTGATGACGCGCAGGAACTGCGGCATCGCCACCACCTTGCTCGTCGCGCTGCCGACGTACTTGATCTGCGCCTGCTTGGCGACCAGGATCCGGCCGACGTTGCCCTCCTTGCCGCCGCCGTCCGCGTTCTGGTCGAAGTCCCGCGTGCCGTCCTGCACCCGCACCACCGGCCAGTAGTACGCCGACAGGTCGTTCTTGTTCTGGCAGCTCGTGCCGCCCTGGAGGAAGGTGTCGTTCGAGGAGAACGCGTTCACCTTCTGGTTGCCGACGTAGTCGTGCAGGTGGTGGGCGCCGTTGGTCACGCCGGGGGCCACGATCACGTTGTCGGTGTTGTGGTTGGCGTTGGCGTTCACCCCGCAGCGGGTGGTGAAGGCGCCGGTGGACGCGTCGCGCGTCCGGCGCGGCTTGGCCGGGACGTTGGGCTGGACCTTGGTGATGTCGACGAAGTCGGCCGCGGAGGGGCCGTTGCCGGCCTGGCCGCCGGAGCCCTGCTGCTGACCGCCGTTGCCCTGCTGCTGGCCGTCGCCGCCCTGGCCGCCGCCGGCGTTCGTCCGGTCGCCGGCGGCCGGGGAGCCGGTGCACGCCGTCAGGTCGTCGAGGTCGCCGGGTGCGGTGCCGCCGGCCCGGTCGATCTCCAGCCGGATCCGGTCGAAGATCACCTTCCGCCGGTCCTTGAGCGGGCCCAGGATGCCGTTCTGGACGAAGCTCGCGTCCTGGGCCTGGGCGTCCCGCGTGGTCGCCAGGCGCTGGTAGGCATCGGTGATCTGGCGGTCCAGACTGGCCAGTTCGCCGTCCACCTCGGTGCGGGCCCGGCCGGGCACGTCGGTGAGCTTCTGGCCGACGTCCGGGCAGGAGATCGTCGCCACCTGCGCGCCGGCCGCCTTGGTCCGGTTCCCCCACGCGTCGTTGTGCGACTCGTGGGCGGATGCGTAGAAGTTCGCCCAGATCAGCCCGCCCCCGCCGAGCGCTAGGGCCGCCGCTGCGGCGATGGCCTTGGTGGCCGGCGACGTACGGCGTTTTCGTGTGTTGCGTCCCATGGAACTCCTCTGACTTCCTTGGCGGGGCAGCATCGAGGCGCCCGACAGGAGTGAAGCGGCCCCCTTCCATACGGGCGCCGCCGCAGAGGTGTTCAACCGGAACACGGATCGACCGCGGGCTCAGCCGTCCCGGTCGAGATGCGCCAGGACGGCCAGCACGCGCCGGTTGTCGTCGTCCGAGACCTCAAGTCCCAGCTTGGCGAAGATGTTGGAGGTGTGTTTCGCGATCGCCCGCTCCGTGACGACGAGTTGAGCGGCGATCGCGGTGTTGGAACGGCCCTGCGCCATCAGCTCCAGCACCTCCAGTTCGCGCGGGGTGAGCCGCGACAGCGGCCGGTCCCGGTCCGCGCGCCGGGCCAGCAACTGCTGGATGACCTGCGGGTCCATGGCGGTGCCGCCGGCCGCGACCCGGCGTACCGCGTCCACGAACTGGGCCGCGTCGAACACCCGGTCCTTGAGCAGGTAGCCCACCGCGCCGCTGCCGTCCGCCAGCAACTCCCGCGCGTACAGCTGCTCCACGTGCTGGGAGAGGACCAGCACCGGCAGGCCCGGCCGCTCCCGGCGGGCGCGCAGCGCGCACTGGAGCCCCTCGTCGGTGTGGGTGGGCGGCAGCCGTACGTCGACCACCGCCACGTCAGGATTCAACTCGGCCAGAGCACGGTCCAGTTCCGGCCCGGACTCGACGGCCGCCACGATCTCGAAGCCGTGGGCCTCCAGCAGCCGGACCAGCCCGTCGCGCAGCAGGAAGAGATCTTCGGCTAGGACAACGCGCACGGAATCTCCAGGGTCGCCATGGTGGGACCGCCCGCGGGACTGCTGACGGCCAGGATGCCGTCGAATGTACCGAGCCGCCGCTCGACCCCGGCCAGCCCGGAGCCCGGCGTGATCACGGCGCCGCCCGCGCCGTTGTCGGTGACGGCGACGCGCAGCATGCCGTCGGCGTGGTGCAGGTCGACCCAGATCCGGTCCGCGCCGGAGTGCTTGACGGCGTTGGTGAGCACCTCGCTGACGGCGAAGTACGCCGCCGACTCCACCGGCGCTTCGGCGCGGCCGGGCAGGTTCACGCTCACCTCCGTGGCGAGCGGCAGCCGCAGCGCCAACGCCCGTACGGCGTCGCCCAGTCCGCGTTCGGCGAGGACCGGCGGGTGGATGCCGCGCACCAGGTCGCGCAGCTCGCCGAGGGCCGCCACCGAGTTCTGGCGGGCCTGCGCGACGAGCCGGCGGGCCTGCTCCGGGTCCTTGTCGAGGAGCGCCTCGATGGTGCCCAGGTCCATGCCCATGGCCACCAGCCGGGCCTGCGCCCCGTCGTGCAGATCGCGTTCGATGCGCCGCAGCTCGGCGGCCGAGGTGTCGACGGCGTCGCGCCGTGTCTCGGTCAGCTCCTCCACCCGGCGGTTCAGCGCGTCCGCGTCCGACGGGGCGAGCTGGCCGCGGGTGAGCCGGAAGTGCGCGCGCACCAGCGCCGGGTTCCAGCGCAGCGCGGCGGCCAGCCAGCCGCAGCCGACGACGCCCGCGGCCAGGGCGGAGACCTGCCCGGTGACCGGCACGAACTGGTACCAGTACGTGCCGTCCGCGGCCACCAGCGGCCGCCACAGTCCGACGGCGACCAGGATGCCGAACACGCCCTCGGCGAGCATGCCGGGCGCGAGGACGGCGACGGCCGCGCCCGCCACCTCGTCCACGAACAGCCAGCGCAGGTCCCGCCAGGTCGCGGGGTCGCCCAGCAGCAGCCAGGTCAGCCGCGGCCCGGCGAGCGGTCCGCCGCCCGCGGCCGGCGGCAGCGGACGGTAGCGGGCGGCCGGGATGCGCACGTCCGACCAGCGCGCGGCCAGCCGCCTGCGCCGCTCGGCGTGGGCGCGCACCAGGAACAGGACCGAGGGGGTGGTCAGCAGGCCGACGCCCAGCGGGACGAAGGCGATCGACAGCACGGCCAGCACGCCGAGCGCGAGCGACCCCGTCCACCCCATCAGCGCGAGCGCCAGTCCTCGCCCGCCCGCCACCAGCGCGTTCCTCATCCGTGCCCCATGCATGGCCCCACCCCTCCCGGTTCGCGACCAGTCTGCCGGGTGCGCGCGGCGCGGGTCAGGGGGACGGCACCCGGCCGGGGGTGTACCTGACGCCACCCTCCGTCCGCTCACTCGGTGGGCGGACGGACAGGTCCACGGCAGGTCTACGGACGGGCTTGGCCGGGTGCGGCGGGCGGTCAGCCGGCGGTCGGCGGGGCGTACTTGTAGCCCACGCGCCGCACGGTCTGGATCGTCCTGCGGTGCTCGGCGCCGAGCTTGCGGCGCAGCCGGGCGACGTGGACGTCGACGGTGCGCCCGTCGCCCACATGGCCGTAGCCCCAGACGGTGGTGACCAGCTGGTCGCGGGTATGCACCCGGTGCGGATGCGCGACCAGATGCGCCAGCAGCTCGAACTCCAGGTAGGTCAGGTCGAGTTGGCGGCCGGCTACCTGGGCGGTGCGGCGGGCCGCGTCGATGCGCACCAGCGGTTCGCCGGCCTCGGCGGCGGCCGCCCGCTCCTCCTCGGGCCGCGGCTGGTCGGGCACCGCCACCGGCGGGAGGTGCGGCTGCTGGTCGGCCGGGACGAGGACCAGGTAGCCGATCATCGGCGGCCGGCCGGGCAGGACCGGCAGGGTGTGCTGGGGGGCGGGCAGCCAGGTGGCGCCCGGCGGCAGGAAGTCCGCCACGTCCACCACCTCGTCCCGGTCCACGGCTCGCAGCCGGTGCCGCGGTGCGGCGGCCGGAGCGGCGGGCGCGGGGTCGGGGGCGGGGAGGGCGGCGGTGGTCAGGGAACGAGTGGTCGCCATGAGAGGTCAGCTCTTTCGCGCGAGGAGTTCGTCGGAAGGAGCGACGGCCGCGATTCGTGGTCGGGGCGCGCCGCGGGACGTACGTCGTTGCGCGCTGGCCGAAGGCCGGGGTGTACGGCTTTAGAGGGCCCGCGCGTTCGTCGCGCGGCAACACACCCGGTCGAAGTCGTGGTGCTGACGGGACGGCCAGAACGGCTCCAGGTCGTGGCGACCTGTCGCGTGCTGCTTCTGGATACCGGCCATGCCTCCATTGAAGCAGAGACCCGGCCCGGCGAGGACCCTCCTCTCACTGCTTGGACGTTTCCTTGGCGTGAAGTTGACGCCGTGTGGGTCGCTCGACCAGGCATCCGGGCCGATCAGGGCTTCGGCGCGGACGGCCGGGCCCGAGGGGCCGTCCCACAGTGTGGACGGCTGGACGCCGGACGCGTGCGGAACCGGATCCCCGCGGGCAGGCGGAAAGGGTCCCCGCGGGCATGCGGAAGGGGCGCCCACCTGGCGGTGAGCGCCCCGTCACGGCCTCGCGGCCGGGGATCAGACCTGGCCGGCCTTCTCCAGCGCGGTGCAGCAGGTCTCTACCAGCAGCCGCGTCACGACGTACGGGTCGACGTTGGCGTTGGGCCGGCGGTCCTCGATGTAGCCCTTGCCGTCCTTCTCGACCTGCCACGGGATGCGCACCGAGGCGCCGCGGTCGGAGACGCCGTAGGAGTACTCGTTCCACGGGGCGGTCTCGTGCAGGCCGGTGAGGCGGTCGTCGATGCCGGCGCCGTAGTTCTTGACGTGGTCCAGCGGCTTGGAGCCCTCGCCGAGCGCCTCGCACGCGGTGATGATCGCGTCGTAGCCCTCGCGCATCGCCCGGGTGGAGAAGTTGGTGTGCGCGCCGGCGCCGTTCCAGTCGCCCTTGACCGGCTTGGGGTCGAGAGTGGCGGAGACGCCGAAGTCCTCGGCGGTGCGGTAGAGCAGCCAGCGGGCCACCCACAGCTGGTCGGCGACCACCAGCGGCGCGAGCGGGCCGACCTGGAACTCCCACTGGCCCGGCATGACCTCGGCGTTGATGCCGGAGATGCCGAGGCCCGCCGTGAGGCAGTTGTCCAGGTGCGCCTCGACCACGTCGCGGCCGAAGATCTCGTCCGAGCCGACGCCGCAGTAGTAGCCGCCCTGCGCGGCCGGGAAGCCGCCCTCGGGGAAGCCGAGCGGGCGCGCGCCCTTGAAGAAGGTGTACTCCTGCTCGATGCCGAAGATCGGCTCCTGGCCGGCGAACCGCTCGGCGGCCTCGGCGAGCGCGGCACGGGTGTTGGACGCGTGCGGCGTCATGTCGATGTTCAGGACCTCGCACAGGACGAGGACGTCGTCGCCGCCGCGGATCGGGTCGGGGCAGGTGAAGACCGGCTTGAGCACGCGGTCCGAGGCGTGGCCCTTGGCCTGGTTGGTGGAGGACCCGTCGAAACCCCAGATCGGCAGTTCGGCGCCCTTGGCGTCGTCGCCGAGGATCTTCGTCTTGGAACGGAGCTTGGCCGTCGGCTCGGTGCCGTCGATCCAGATGTACTCAGCCTTGAAGCTCACGGGCCACGTCCTTCAGGGTCTCGCTCGGGCGCACTCGCGGGTGCTGCGGCGCTGCGGCACCGGGGCGCCGCCGTTGATGCGGGCAGCATGTCAACGGCCGATTTCCCGTCGGTTGCCCGAGTGTGAACCCCGTGTTACCTGCGGTGGCCGTGGCCCGTCTCACACCGGTCCGGGCCTCACCCCACCTTCTCGATCCGCGCGTGCCGGATCAGGAACTTGCCGGGCTCGCGGACCTGTTCGAAGGCGGCGTCGTTCAGCAGGACGCAACTGCCGGAGACCGAGGTGACCTTGACCGTGGTGGACTTGGCGTTGTCCAGGTTGGTCACCTTCAGCGTCGTACCGGCCGGGAACCGGTCGCTGGAGGCGGCCGGGGCGCCGCCCTCGCCGGAGAGGGTGACGGTGGAGCCGGCGCAGACCTGCTGCCCGGAGGCGCTCCCGCTCCCGGTCCCGCTCCCGGTCCCGCCGTTCTGCGCGGGCGGCGCGCTCCGCTCTCCGCCGGTCTGTGCTCCGCCTCCCGGCGTCTGCCCGCCGTTCTGCGCCTGCGGGCCCGCTGGGGGATCCTGAGCCGACTCCCCGACCGGGCAGCCGGACGCCGCCTGTTTGCGCTTGATCTCCTCGATGACCGCCTCGCGGTTGGCGATCCGGGCCGCCGACTGCGCGTCCGGGTGCGCCCGCTGCCCGTCGATGAACCCCTGGTTGTCGCCGAGGGCGGTGGCCAGCCCCTGACAGGCCGTCGAGTCCCCGGCGGACAGGGTGTGCGGGGCCTCGGGCTGGGCGGCACGGGAGGTGGCCGCCAGGGCGAAGGCCCCGCTGCCCGCCACCGCCGCCGCACCGGCCAGCAGGGCGATCCTCTTCTTCGTGCCGAGCGTTCTCCTGCGCGACATGCGCGCCTCCTGAAGGGCTGGGGGAGCGTACGCCGCTATGTACGGGAGGCCGAACGGGGTTGCTCAGCCCGCCTGCGCACCGGCCGAAGTAACCTGTGTCACAGGTGAGTTGGCGAGTGGGCGAGTGGCCGGGCGGGTCAGCCGCGGCCGAGGGCGTCGCGCACCGCGTCCTCCGTGCGCGCCACCACCGCCGAGCCGTCGTCGGCCGTGATGATCGGGCGCTGGATCAGCTTCGGGTACTCGGCCAGCGCGGTGACCCAGCGGGCTCGCGCACCGGTGTCCCGCGGCCACTCCTTCAGCCCCAGTTCCTTCGCCTCGGCCTCCTGGGTGCGGGTGATGTCCCAGGGCTCCAGCCCGAGCCGTTCGAGCACCGCCCGGATCTCGTCCTCGGTCGGCACGTCCTCCAGATAGCGGCGGACGGTGTAGTCGGCGCCCTCGGCGTCGAGCAGGCCGATGGCGCTGCGGCACTTGGAACAGGCGGGGTTGATCCAGATCTCCATGCGCCCACGGTAGCCACCGAACACCTGTCCCATCCGTACGCGTACCGTTCCCCTGACCAAGATCGGCACGGCAGGCACAGGGGGACCGGCGATGAGCTGGCGCGACGGACGGAACGGGACGGGCGGCGGGACGGGCGAGACGGGCGGCGAGACGGACCGGGCGGGCGGGTCCGGCCGAGGGGGCTGGAGTGGTCCGGGCGGGTCCCGTCGGCGGCGGTACGGGGCGCTGGCGGGCGTGGTCGCCGTGGCCCTGACGGCGGGCGGCTGCGGAGGCGACGGCGGAAGCGGTGGGGGCGGCGGGAGCGGCGGCGGCCGGGCCGGGGCCACCGACTCCGCCCACCCCTCCGCGTCCCCGGGCGGAGCCCACCGCGCCGCGCCGGGAGTCAGCGCCGCGACCTGGCGCAAGTGGGGTCTCAAGCCGCTGCCCGCCGCTCCGGAGCCCCCGGCCGACAAGCCCGTCAAACTCTCCGCCACCGGGCCCGTCCCGGTCCTCGCGCACATACCGACCTCGAAGAAGGTCGTCTTCATCACCGTCGACGACGGGCAGGAGAAGGACCCGAAATTCATAGCGATGATGCGGGACCTGAAGATACCGATCACGCTCTTCCTGATGAACGACGCCGTCAAGTCGGACTACGCCTACTTCAAACCGCTCCAGGCGCTGGGCGACCACATCCAGAACCACACCCTGCACCACCCGGTGATGAACACCCTCCCGCTCGCCCGGCAGAAGGAGGAGGTCTGCGGCGACCAGCGGATCCTCACCGAGCGGTACGGCGTCGCGCCGCTGCTGTTCCGCCCGCCCTACGGCGCGTACGACGCGCGCACCAGGACGGCCGTGGCCGAGTGCGGGCCCCGGGCGATCGTCTGGTGGCGGGAGTCCATGCAGATCAAGAACATGCAGTACCAGACGGCCGACAAGAAGCTGCGGCCCGGCGACATCATCCTCGCCCACTTCCGCGGGCCGAGTGAACTCAAGGGCACCACGATGACGGAGATGTTCGCCAACATGCTGCGGCACATACGCGAACAGGGCTTCGCGGTGGCCCGTCTGGAGGACTACATCCAACCGCCGGCACGCTAGCCGTGTTCGATTTTCCGCCGCCTCAGAACCCTCACGCGGCACACGGGTGACGGAGCACAAATTCACGTCCCCACCAGGTAATTTACTCCTCCCCGTGACCCCCCGGATGTCAGTGTCCGGCAGTACACTGGAAGCAGTGTTCGAGGGGGTCGCCGGGGGGTCCGCGCGGCGCCCGCACGCGACAGGAGGATGCCCGTGCCCGCTGCCGCACTGAAGCCGAGGCCGTTGCCGACCCAGTCCACCGCGAGGCGTTCCGTCCCGCTCGACTCGCCCTACGAGCCGCTGTCCAAAACGCCGTTGCCGGCCGGCCGGCCGCGCGAGTGGTACGTCACGCACAACCGCCGCCTCAAGGCGATGCGGCTCGCCATCGCCCTGCTCGACTCCGGTGTCCACCTGCCGGTCCAGGCCCGCGACGAGACGATCCGCAGCACCGCCGAACTCATCGGCGTACACCCGCCGTCGGCCACCACCTGCCACATGGTGCGGGCCCTGATGCGCTACGCGCGCTGACCCGCCGCCGGGCGCCCCACTCCCGAGGGGCGCCCGGCGCGGTGCGGCCGCCCGGCGCGCGGACGCCTCAGGCCGCCAACTCCCGCTCCAGCGGCGTACGGAAGCGCGGCGTCACCCGCGTGCCGCCCAGCGCCCGGCGCAGCAGCTCGGCCCGCTCCGCGACGGCGGTCTCCGCCTCCCGGCCGAGCCCCTCGGCGTCCAGCAGCCGCCAGACGATCTCGCCGTCCGGCCGCTGCGCCCAGCCGCCGACCACCCGGCCGTTCCACCACACCGTCGGACCGACGTTGCCGCTGCGGTCGAACAGCGCGGGCCGCAGCCCGGGCGCCAGGTACCAGTCGCGCTGCTGCCAGCCCATCGCCGTCGGGTCCAGGGCGGGCAGCAGCGCCGCCCAGGGCCGCTCCGGCGCGGTCACCGGCTCCGCGTCGCCCGCGACCACGTACCCCGTGCCCTCGTCCAGGGACACCGGCCGCGCGCCCAGCGCTTCGAGCGCCCGCCGCACCTCCGCGGCCCGCCACCCCGTCCACCACTTCAGGTCCGCCTCGGTGGCCGGGCCGCAGACCGCCAGCCAGCGCCCCAGCAGTTCGCGCTGCGCGTCCGCGACGTCCAGCTCCCGGTGCGCGGGCGCGAGCGCCCAGCGGAACTGCGTGGACGTCCAGGAGCCGAGCGGCCGGCCCCGCACCACCTTGCCCTCCACCCCCAGCAGCCGCAGCAGCCGCGAGGAGACGGTGTGCACGCCCTCGTAACTCTTGCCGGGCGCGTACGCGAACCGCTCGCGCAGCCGCGGCTCGTCCTCGGCGAGTTCGGCCGCCGTGGCCTGGCCGCGCCGGGCCAGCGCCGCGAGCGCCGACTCCTCGACCTCCTTCAGCCAGGCCGCGTCCGGCGCGCCCGCCGCCGCCATGTCCCTGACCAGCTTGGCCCGGGCGCGGGCGGCCACGGCGAGGCCGGTCGACGCGTGCACCACGGCCGTCAGCGCGGCCGGGAACACGAACACCGTGTCGCGCATGCCGTGCATCCGCACCAGCGTGCGGTCCTCGTACAGCGCCCGCTCGGTCGCGGACACCGCCTGGGCCGGGTCCGTCAGCCGCGCGCCCACCCCCAGGAACACCGTCGTCGGGTCCGAGCCGTGCAGCGCCACCAGCCGGTCGGCGACCTCCTCCGGGCCCGCCGCGCCCGCCCCGGCGGCCAGCCCGTGCCGCAGCGCCAGCCGCGCCCGCCGCTCCACCACGCCGATGTGCCGCTCTCCCATGGATGCCCCCTCGGTCCCGCGCCATCCGCCGCCGCGCCGTCATCGTCCCTACGGCATCCTCGCCGACCCCACTGACATCCGCCCCGCACCGCAGCCGCACGACGGCCCCCGCGCTCAGCCGCCGTAGCGCTCCAGCAGCCCGCTCACGTACGCCGCCAGCCGGTCGGCCAGCACCTCGGGGGTGAGGTCGGTGCGGCCCAGCTCGCGCCACGGCCCGGCCAGCTTGGCCGCGTCGGGGCAGTAGTGCAGGGCGTCCAGCAGCCGCCAGTACAGATGGTCGGGCCCGTCGGCGAGACGCCGTCCGCCGAGGGCCTCGTACCGCTCCCGGAACCCGAGGCCGTGCTCGGGGCCGTGCAGCAGCGCCAGCGCGGTCGAACAGTGGGCGACGTCCAGGTCGGCCGGACCCCAGGAGGTCTCCCCCCAGTCCACGACCCCGGACACCCGCAGGTCCGCGCCGTCCCCGGAGAACAGCACGTTGCCCGGATGGTAGTCCCGGTGCAGGAAGCAGCCCTCGTACGCGGGCGGTTCGCGGCGCAGTACCGCCACCGCCCGTTCCCACACCGCCCCCGGCGGCGCCTGCACCCGCTCCGGCGCCGTCCACGCCTCGTAGCGGCGCGGCCGCGCGTCCGGTACGACGGCGTGGACGCGCCCGAGCTGCGCGGCGAGCAGATCCAGCCGCCGGCCCAGGTCAGACCCCTCGCGCCCCTCGCCCCCCTGGTCTCCTTCGCCCCGCTCGTCCCGCTCATCCCGCTCGTCCACTCGCACGCGGCCCGGCAGCCTGGTCATCAGCAGGCTGGGGTGGTCGCAGTGCTCGGCGGCCGCGTCGACGGCGACGGGCAGCGGGGCCGGGACGCCGTCCCGGTCGGCCAGCAGGGCGAGGACGGTGGCCTCCCGGGCCAGCAGGGCGGGAGCGTGGCGGCGGAAGAACGGCTTCACGAACGTCCGCAGCACCAGCGACGCGCCGTCGTCCAGCGTCAGCGCCCGCATCTGGGAGCTCCAGCCGCCGCGCAGCGCGCTCCTGCCGGTGACCGCGCGGCCCGGCGGCAGCTGCGCGGCCACCCACGCCCTGGTCGCCGTCCAGCCGCCGTCGCCGAACCCGGTCAGCAGCGCCGTCACCAGCTCGCGTCGCGCGCCGGGCCGGTCGTGCAGCCACTGGCCCAGCCCGTGATCGGCCTCGGGCAGGTCGAGACGGCTGTACTGGGCGCGGGCGGCGAGGGCGTCCTGCACGGCCTCCGTGACGGCGGGCGGGATGACGGCGTCCGTGCCGGGCACGACGAGCACCGCCCGGCCCGCGTACGCCCGCAGGGCGTCCAGCGCGGGCGCGCTACGCCAGCTCCCGGGCCGCCGGATGATGGCGCTGAAGGGCCCGTCCCCGTCGCCGAACGGCACGTCCCACGCGGCGGCCGCGTACACCGCGGGCGCGGCGAGGCCGAGGGCCGCCACCCGCCGTCCGTAGTGCCGGACCAGATCGGCCGCGGTCTGCCCGCTCATGCTGAACCCGACCAGGACCAGCGGCCCGCCGGCCGGCGTGTGCGCGTCGATCACCGACACCGCCTGCTCGAACCGCCGGCGCAGACTCAGCTCGCGCAGCGCGCCGCTGCTGCCGCCGTGCCCGGAGAAGTCGAACGCGAGACCCCGGCAGTCGCGGCCGGCGAACTCGGCGAGCAGCGGCAGCAGCCGCTCCTTGCGGCCCGCTCCGGCGCCGTGCAGCAGTACGACGGTGGGCCGCGCGTCCGGCGCACCATCGGGGCCGCCGGGGGTGTGCACGCCGCTGAGCTGTTCGCCGTCGTGGTCGTGGAGGAAGGGGAGGAAGGGGACGAGGTGCGCGGACGTCGTGCTCATGGCACCCATTCACGCACGCGGCGCGCGGCGAGAGGGCCGTATGCGGAAGATCGCCGAAGGCGTCCCCGTCCGGCGGAGCGACCAGGGCGGGCTCACAGCCCCGGAGCGCCCCACACCGGGAACCAGCGGCTCAGGTCCTCCTCCATGCGCAGGTCGTCGGCGAGGACTCCCTTCAGCTGGATCTCCAGGGCGTTGTCGCGCCGCTGCGCCTGGCCGGGCAGCGGGGCGAACGGGTAGAACGAACCCCGCTTGTACAGGTACACCAGCGCCAGCCGGCGGCCGGTGTCGTCGTGGAAGCCGGCTAGGGAGCACAGCAGCTGGGGGCCGAAGCCGCTCGCCTCCAGGGCGCTGTTCACCGCGTGCAGGTCGTTGACCAGCTCGACCAGCTGGTCGGGGGCGCGGCGGGAGACCAGCCAGGAGTAGCCGTAGGCGTCCTGGACGCGCTCCACCGGCGGCCCGGTGCGGCCGGCGTCGGCGTCCAGGAGCGCCTGGGCCTCGCGGTGGGCCTGCGCGAAGGCGGCGCCCTCGACCGTGGCGAAGCAGACCGCGCCCTGCCCGGTCGGGGTGAAGCCGGCCGCCGCCTCCAGCGTCACCGCGGCCGACGGCAGCCCGAACAACTGGTCGAGATCGGGCGGGGCGGGTTTCGTACGGCCGAGCAGGATGTCCAGCAGCCCCATCCTCAGCCCGCCTTCCCCGGCGCGGCGGCCTCGCCCAGCTCGGCGGAGATCCGCCCGAGCTGCGCGAGCCGCTGCTCCAGGCTCGGGTGGGTGGAGAAGAGGCGGGCGACGCCGGGCTCGGAACCCAGCGCCGGGGTGAAGTAGAAGGCGTTGAAGGCCTGCGCGGTGCGCAGGTCCTCGGAGGGGATCCGGGCGATGTCACCGGTGACCTTGGTCAGCGCGGAGGCCAGCGCCGAGGGCCGCCCGGTCAGCTGGGCCGCCGCCCGGTCCGCGGCCAGCTCCCGGTACCGGGACAGCGCCCGGATCAGCAGGAAGCTGATGGCGTAGACGGCCGCCGAGACGGCCATCACCATGGCGAACACGGCCACCGTGTTCTGGTCCTTGCGGCCCCGGCCGCCGAACAGCTCCGAGTAGAAGGCGAACCGCACGACCAGTCCCGCGATGACGCCGAGGAAGGACGCGACCGTGATCACGGCGACGTCCTTGTGCGCCACGTGCGACAGCTCGTGCGCGAGCACGCCCTCCAGCTCCGCCGGTTCGAGCCGGCGCAGCAGCCCCGTGGTCACGCAGACCACGGCGTTGTCGGGATTGCGCCCGGTGGCGAACGCGTTGGGCATGTCCACGTTGGAGACGGCGACCACCGGTTTCGGCATGTCGGCCATCGCGCACAGCCGGTCGACCACCGCGTGCAGCTCCGGGTACTCGTCCCGCTCCACCACCCGGCCGTGCATCGCGAACAGCGCGATCCGGTCGGAGAACCAGTACTGGGCGAGCAGGGCGGCGGCGGCGACCACCACGACCAGCACCCAGGACTTCAGCAACACGATCAACGCGGCGACGAACGCCACGTACAGCAACCCGAGCAGGAACAGCGTGACCCCCATGCGCACGGTCAGCCGCCGGTCGCTCCGGAAGCGGCTCTGCATCTTGCATCACCCCGCAGTCAGGCACTCGTCCCGACTCCAGTGTGCACCTGCCGCCGCCCGGGGCGAATGGTCCGTACGGCCTAGACCCGGTCCGCGCGGAAAGCGGCGACGTTGCGGGCGGCCCAGGCGGAGAAGGGGCGCGGGGCGCGGCCGAGGACGCGCTCGACGTCCGGGCCGACGCGCAGTTCGGCCGGGTTCGGCGCGCCGAGGATGTCCAGGGTGTCGTCGGCGAGCTCGGCCGGCATAACCCGGCTCATGGCGGCCCTGGCCTCGGCGCGGGTCAGCTCGTGGAACCGCACCGGCGTGCCCAGCGCGTCGGCGATCGCGGCCGCCTGTTGGCGCGGTGTGATCACCTCGGGGCCGGTCAGCTCGTACACACCGCCGGCGTGCCGGTCCTCCAGCAGGCAGGCCGCCGCGACCGCCGCGATGTCCGCCGGGTCGACGATCGGTACGCCGACGTCGCCGAAGGGCGCGGCGACGAGCCCCTGCGCACGGACGGATTCAGCCCACCACAGGGCGTTGGAGGCGAAGCCGCCCGGCCGCAGGACGGCCCACTCCAGACCGGATGCGCGCAGCGTGTCCTCCAGCTCGCGCAGTGCGATCCGCGTCGGCCCGAAGGGCCTGGTCGCCACGCCCTGGCTGGAGAGCAGCACGACCCGCCGTACCCCGGCCGCCGCGGCCTCGGCGATGAGATCGGCGGGGCGGTGCCCGGCGGCGTGCAGGTTTCCGGAGAGCAGCAGGAAGAGCGCCGCCGCCCCGGCCAGCGCGGGCTTCAGCTCGGCCGGCCTGGCCAGGTCGGCCGTCAGATGGCGGACGCCGTCCGGCACCGCCGCCGTGTGCCGGGACACCGCCGTCACCTGCTGTCCCGCCTCGGTCAGCGCCCGCGTCAACGGCCGGCCCACGTTCCCGGTCGCCCCTGTCACCACGATCATGATCAGCTCCTCGTCGGATGTCCTCGGTGGCTCCGACGGTAGGAGGGCGGGCTAACTTTCCGTAAGGACATACCTGAAGGTAAGCTCATGGCATGGCGGGAGGGTCGCAGTACAGAGGGACCGAGTCAGGGGGCCGGTATGACGTGTTTCACACCGACTGCCCCGCGCGCGACATGGTCGACCACGTCACCAGCAGGTGGGGCGTCTGGGTGCTGATCTCCCTGCGGCGCAACGACCTGCGCTTCTTCGAGCTGCGCGAGAGCATCCACGGCATCAGCGAGAAAATGCTCGCCCAGACCCTGCGGGTCCTGGTCCAGGACGGCCTGGTCTGGCGGAAGGTCGAGCCGACCACCCCGCCCCAGGTCACCTACGGCCTGACCGACTTCGGCCGCGAGGTGGGCGAGCCGCTGACCGAACTGTTCGACCGGATCACCCACCGGCTGTCCGCGGACACCGCGCCCGGTACGTAGGTACTTGACGCGGGCCGAGTGCTCAGCGCGGGCCGAGTACTTCACGCGGGCCGAGTGCTCAGCGCAGGCCGTGGGTCTGGGCGTAGCCGAGCAGGACGATCACCGCGGCGACGCAGCCGAGGACCACGGCCGTGGATATCCAGGACGAGCGGCGCGGCGTGACCGGGCCGACCTCGCCGCGGAACGGCACCGGGCCGGGCGGGTTCTCCTTCCAGCGGGCGGCGAGCATCCGCGCCCGGGCGGAGGGCTCCTTGTGCTCGGCGGCCTCCGCCCACCGGTGATCGAACTCGAACTCGCCCTGCACGTCCCCGTGTTCGCTCATCCCCGTTGCCTCTTCCGCTCCTGATACGCCGCCGAGGGATCGTCTCCCGTCAGTAGGAGACGCGCGAAGCGCCGGAAGGTTGCACGGCGGAACGAAGTCCGCCGGCGGTCCCTCGTTCGGCTCAAGATGCCGCGCGGACGGGGGACGGCTAGCCTCGATGAGGAGTGATCGCGCTGCGGCCGCGGCTTCCGTCACGTTCCCCGAACACCCCGAAGCGGCACGAGTGGGTGGAAGGAAGGAATCTCATGAAAGCACCACGCGTGAGGCGCCTCTTCGCGGCGACCGTCGCCGGCGTACTGCTGGCGGGCGGAGCGGCGGCCGGCACGGCCTCCGCCGCCACGCCGGACAAGGCCCCGACCACCACGAGCTACCGCTGCGGCGGCTGGTGGAGCAACTGCGGCTACGGCGGCCGCGGCGGCGGCTTCTACGGCCCGGGCTACGGCTACGGCTATGGCTACGGCGGCGGCAGCACCGTCGTGATCATCGTCTGACCCCGCCCACGACGAACGAGGGCCGCCGTCCCCCTCCAGGGGGCGGCGGCCCTCAGCCGTGCGGCACGGAGCCAGGTCTCCGGCCTGCCCCGCCCCACATCCATCAACCTGGTACATGGACTACGCTTGGTACATGTCCATGAAGCGCACCAACGTCTACGCCGACCCCGACGACCTGGCCATCATCAAGGAGGCCGCCAAGCGCCGGGGCATAAGCGAGGCCGAGATCATCCGCCAGGGCATCCACCTCGCGGCCATGGCGAACCGGGTCTGGGACGAACCGCTGTTCTCCCGGACGTTCGAGGGGCCGGGCAGCACGCTGTCCAAATCGGAGGTCCGCGACACGGTCGCGGAAGCCGTCCGGCGTGAGACCGGCTCGGGTCACGGATCCGCCGCGTGATCATTGTCATCGCCGATACGTCCGGCCTCCTGGCCGCCCTGGACTCGGCTCATCCGGAACACCGGGCGGCGAACGAGGCGATCATGGCAGCGGGCCTGCTGGTGATGTCCCCGCTCCTGCTGGCCGAACTCGATCACGTGGCGACGCGTGAACTCGGCAGGGAAGCCGCCCTCAGCGCGGTTGACGACCTGCGGCGCTGGATGACGCGGGGCCGAGTCGTCATGCCGGAGATCACGGAGGACCACCTGGGCGCCGCCCAGTCCGTCCGTGTCCGCTACCGCGCGCTGGACCTCGACCTCGCCGACGCGGTGAACGTGGCGCTCGCCGCCGACTACGACACCGACGCGATCCTCACCCTCGACCGACGAGACTTCCGGGCCGTACGCCCCCTGGGCCACCACAAGGCGTTCCGGGTACTCCCCGACGATCTTCCGATCTGACCGGTCGGCGGAGTTCAGGCCGGTTAGCTGGAAACCCGCGGCGTCCGGTGCGGGGTGCTGTCGGCTGCTGGAGTTGCTGTGCTTCGCTGCTGTATCGCGGACGCGGGGTGTGTGGCGGCTTCGCTGTGGGCGAGTGGCAGGTGGAGCACGGGGCGGATCGCCCAGGTGATGCGGGTGTTCGAGTGTCTGATGGTCACCGTGCAGGGTTCACGGCGGAGCAGGGCCCGACGCGTCTCGATGCGGTCGTCGTAGAGCCAGGTCCATGCAGCGTCCGAGGCGTCTGCGTCGAGGGCCGGTGAGATCACGCGGAGTGTGACGGACACCCATCGGTCCGCCTGCGATGCCGTGTATGCGTCGAAGGACGCCACGAGGACCGGCCCCTCCGTGCCGCCTCTGACGGTTTCGGTCCAGCACTCGCACCAGTAGCCGGGTCGAAGCCTGACGGTGCCGGTTGCGGCGTTGCCCGGACCCAGGGGGAGGGGATCGGCTGTTTCCGTTTTCGGCGGGGCAGGCCGGGAGATCTCGGCCCAGCACTGCTTTCCGGTGGGGGTCGGCTCGACGCCGTGCCGGTCGGCGAGAGCGGCCACCAGCAGCAGGCCGCGCCCGCTCTCGGCGTCCTCGTCCGGAAGGCCGGGCAGGGGGGGGCAGCGGGCTGGAGTCGCTGACCTCGATGCGCAGGGCGGTCGCGGTGAGGTGAGAGGCCAGGCGGATCCCGTCGGCGCCGGCATGCTGCACCGCGTTCGCGAGCAGTTCGCTGATCAACAGGGCGGCGGTGTGCAGCACCTCGTCGTCCAGTTCCGCGTCCCAGTGCCGTATCCCGTCCACCGCCTGGTGCCGCGCGACGGTGACCGCGTGCGGTGTGGCCGGTACGGACAGAGCGAGCCGGTGTACTGCCATGAGTGACCTTCCTTGCGGTGGTGGCGATGCTGGTGCCACCCCAAGGAACCAGTGGGCCGCTGTGTCCGTTCGGGTGATGCGCGGCTGGAGCATGGGGTATGCAAGAGCTGCATCGAAGCGAAACCCGACTGGTCCGAGCGCCGTTGCCTTGGCAGGATCGGCGGCAGCGGAAGGAGCCGTGGCAGATGGCCGAAGCAGGCGGCGAGGCCCGGCGGATCGGTGAAGTGATGCGCAGGGCAAGGGTGTTGCAGCGGCGCTCGCAGAAGAACGTCGCCGAAGCGCTCGGCTACCACCAGTCCAAGGTCAGCCGCCTGGAGAGCGGACGCGGTGTGGAGGACGTCCGCGTCCTGCGGGCTGTCGCACGGGAACTCGGCATCCCTCCGGCACAGTTGGGACTCACGTCCGCCCCCGATGCCTCCGCTGCCGATTCAAGAACAGAGGTCATGCAACGTCGTACGTTCCTCGCCTCCGGCGTCGCGGCTCTCGTGCCGCCCGCCGCATCAGCCACTGCCGACGACCAACTCGTCCGCGTACTCCTTCCTGGACCAGTCCCGGCAGGCTCCGCCGCTTCGCTCGATACAGACGTCCTGCGTGAACGCGTGGGCGAGGCCCGCAGGCTCTTCCACACCTGTGACTACAAGGCGCTGGAACGCATGCTGCCGGGCCTGATCGCCGACCTGCGACTGGCCGGAGACGACAGGCGAAGCAGCGGCGGAAGCGCTACGGACGAGCTCTCGTCGCTCCTCGCCACGGCGTATCAGACCGCGACCAGTCTGCTGCTCAAGCGGCACGACCAAGGGACCGCCTGGCTCGCCGTCGGCCGTGCGATGGCCGAGGCCGAACGCTCCGGCGACCCGCTGATCCTCGCATCGAGTGTCCGCGTACAGGCTCACGTCCTCGCCCGGGAGAAGCACCAGTCCCAGGCCGTCGTGCTCGTGCACCACACCGCGGACCAGCTCACCGGCTCCTACGACCGCCGCCCTCCGGAGTACCTCGCGGCTGTCGGCCTGCTGCTCCTGCGCGGTGTGACCGCGGCCAGTGGTGCGGGTGACCGTGCCGCCACGGAGGAGTTCCTCACGGAGGCCAGAGAGGTGGCGCGGTATGTCTCGCTCGACCGGCCGGGCGCCTGGGCCAACTTCGACTCCGTCAACGTGGACCTCCATGAAGTGAGCGCACTGGTGGCCCGGGGCGACGCCGGCCTCGCACTCCGAGCAGCCCGTCCGCTCACGCGCCGCCGTATCCCCGTCCCCGAGCGCCGGGCCGCGCTGTGGGTGGAGACCGCCCGCGCCTACAGCCAGCAGGGGCGCCTTGCCGACGGCTACCGGGCCCTGCGCATCGCCGAGACGTGCGCCGCACAGGACGTCCGCCGCCAGGCCGTACGGGACCTCGTCGCCGACATGGCCGCCCGCGCTCATCGCCGTAGCCTTCCTGAGCTGCATCAGTTCAGCCGCCGACTGGAGGTCCCCGCGTGACCGAGCCGACAGCCACGGGCGAGAAGCCCTTCCTCTACGTCGTCGTCTGCGCGTGCGGCATCGCCGCCGACGTCGGCAAGCTGATCACGGCTGCGCAGGGGCGGAACTGGGACGTCGGGGTCGTCGCCACTCCGCAAGGGCTGGCCTTCCTCGACGTCCAGGCCGTCCAGGAGCAGACCGGCTACCCGATCCGTTCCGCCTGGCGCACCCCCGGTGAAGCGCGTCCCCTGCCCCCTGCCGACGCCATCGCCGTCGCCCCGGCCACCTTCAACACGATCAACAAATGGGCGGCGGGTATCTCCGACACCCTCGCTCTCGGCATCCTGTGCGAGGCGTACGGCATAGGCATCCCGGTCGCGGTTCTGCCCTATCTGAACGCGGCCCAAGCGGCCCACCCCGCCTACCGGCGGAGCCTGGCAGGGCTGCGGGAGATGGACGTCCTGATCGGCACCTATGAGCCCCACCGACCCAAGGCCGGCGGCGGTGCGGAGCACTTCCGGTGGGAGGAGGCTTTGGACCTGCTGGCGCCGCGGCTCGGTCCGAGGCCATGAGGCGTCACCCGCCGACCAGAGCCGCATCCGACTCGGCGGTGAGCGACTCGTTCGGGATGCCGGGCGCGAAAAGGCCGTCGGCCGGGTCCCTCCGGTGCGGAGGGACCCGGCCGTCGGCCTGCAAGCAGTCCAGGTCAGAGTGGAGAACCGCTCTCACCCGGGGCCGCGTCACACGTCGAAGTACAGCTCGAACTCGTGCGGGTGCGGGCGGAGCTGGAGGGGGGCGATCTCGTTGGTGCGCTTGAAGTCGATCCACGTCTCGATCAGGTCCGGCGTGAACACGTCGCCCTGGAGGAGGAACTCGTGGTCGGCCTCCAGGCGGTCGAGGACCGCGCCGAGGGAGGTCGGGACCTGCGCGACGTTGGCGTGCTCCTCGGGAGCCAGCTCGTAGAGGTCCTTGTCGATCGGCTCGGCCGGCTCGATCTTGTTCTTGATGCCGTCCAGACCGGCCAGCAGCAGCGCCGAGAAGGCCAGGTACGGGTTGCCGGAGGCGTCGGGCGCGCGGAACTCCACGCGCTTGGCCTTCGGGTTGGAGCCGGTGATCGGGATCCGCATCGCCGCGGAGCGGTTGCGCTGCGAGTACACCAGGTTCACCGGGGCCTCGAAGCCCGGCACCAGGCGGTGGTAGGAGTTCACCGTCGGGTTGGTGAACGCCAGCAGCGACGGGGCGTGCTTGAGGATGCCGCCGATGTAGTAGCGGGCGGTGTCCGACAGGCCCGCGTAACCGGCCTCGTCGTAGAACAGCGGGTCGCCGTTGCTCCACAGCGACTGGTGCACGTGCATGCCCGAGCCGTTGTCGCCGAAGATCGGCTTCGGCATGAAGGTCGCCGTCTTGCCGTTGCGCCAGGCGACGTTCTTCACGATGTACTTGAACAGCTGGAGGTCGTCGGCCGCGGCCAGCAGCGTGTTGAACTTGTAGTTGATCTCGGCCTGGCCGGCGGTGCCCACCTCGTGGTGCTGGCGCTCCACCTTCAGGCCGGCCTTGCCCAGCTCCAGGGAGATCTCGGCACGCAGGTCGGCGAAGTGGTCGACCGGCGGGACCGGGAAGTAGCCGCCCTTGTAGCGGACCTTGTAACCGCGGTTGTCCTCCAGCGCACCGGTGTTCCAGGCGCCGGCCTCGGAGTCGATGTGGTAGAAGGACTCGTTCTCGGCGGTCTTGAAACGGACGTTGTCGAAGACGTAGAACTCGGCCTCGGGGCCGAAGAACGCGGTGTCGGCGATACCCGTGGACGCCAGGTACGCCTCGGCCTTCTTCGCCACGTTGCGCGGGTCACGGGAGTACTGCTCGCCCGTGATCGGGTCGTGGATGAAGAAGTTGATGTTGAGCGTCTTGTCCCGGCGGAACGGGTCCACCCGCGCGGTGGACAGGTCGGCGCGCAGGGACATGTCGGACTCGTGAATGGCCTGGAAGCCGCGGATCGAGGACCCGTCGAACGCCTGCTCCTCGTCGGGGTCGAACGCCTCGGCGGGCAACGTGAAGTGCTGCATGACGCCCGGCAGGTCGCAGAAGCGGACGTCGACGAACTTGACGTCCTCGTCCGCGATGTACTTCTTGGCCTCGTCGGCGTTCTGGAACATCCAGCTCCTCCTACTCCCGACCGTCCCGCCGGGGTGGTAGATCGTTCGTGCGGCCAGTGCGGTGGCACACGCTCCCTCGACCCTAGGGACGGGTGATTTCTCGGGCGTGACCCATTTGTTTCGCAGAAGTTAACCGGCCGGGGCGGGGTCACGTCCGCGGACACCCCGGCGGACCGTGTTCCTCCAGCCTCGCAGTACCGTGGTCGGGTGGACAACAGGCAAGCAGTGGGATCGTGGCTGTCCGGGCCGCGCGCCGCCATGGAGGACGCCGGAGCCGACCTCGGTTACCGGGGCGAACAACTGGGACTGCCGGAGGACGGACCGGGCTCGATCGCCCGCCCGGGCCGGCGGCTGGGCGCGGTCGCCGTCGACTGGGGCCTGTGCCTGCTGATCGCATACGGCCTGGTCACGCATGGCTACGACCAGGCGACCGGCAACTGGGCGCTGCTCATCTTCTTCGTGCTCGGCGTGCTCACCGTCGGCACCGTCGGCTGCACCCCGGGCAAGCGGCTGTTCGGCCTGCGCGTGGTCGCCCTGCGCACCGGCGGCGTGCGGCCGCTGCGCGCCCTGCTACGCACGGTCCTGCTGTGCGTGGCGATCCCGGCGCTGGTCTGGGACCGCGACGGCCGCGGCCTGCACGACCGCCTCGCGGGCACGGTGGAGGTCCGGATCTGAGGCGAGAGCCGACGCCGGGGGCCCGTTCCCCGGCGGCGCGGGCGTACAGCGCCTGTGCGGCGTGCGTACGACGATGGGGGCGCCCGGAGTGATCCGGGCGCCCCCATCGTCGTCGAGGCGTGCTGCGGCGGGCGTCAGCGGCGCGGGCCGCCGCGGGGCATCCGCATGCCCTTGGGCATCGGGCCCTTCGGCAGCGGCATGTTGCTCATCAGGTCGCCCAGGGCGCGCAGCCGGTCGTTGGTCGCGGTGACCTGCGGGCCGGTCAGCACGCGCGGGTACTTCAGCAGGGTGGTGCGCAGCTTCTTCAGCTCCACCTGGCCCTCGCCGGTGCCGACGATCACGTCGTGCACCGGGACGTCCGCGACGATGCGGGCCATCTTCTTCTTCTCGGCGGCCAGCAGGGACTTCACCCGGTTCGGGTTGCCCTCCGCGACCAGCACGATGCCGGCCTTGCCGACCGCGCGGTGCACCACGTCCTGGCTGCGGTTCATCGCGATCGCCGGGGTGGTCGTCCAGCCGCGGCCGATGTTGTCCAGCACCGCGGCGGCGGCGCCCGGCTGGCCCTCCATCTGTCCGAAGGCGGCCCGCTCGGCCCGGCGCCCGAACACGATCGCCATCGCCAGGACGGCGAGCAGCAGGCCCAGGATGCCGAGGTAGACCGGGTGACCGATCAGGAAGCCGATCCCGAGGAGGACACCGAGCACGACGATGCCGACAGCCGCGAGTACAAGACCGATCTTGGGGTCGGCCTTGCGGGTCATCTTGTACGTCAGGGCGATCTGCTTCAGTCGCCCCGTGTTGGCAGCCTCGGCTGCGGTTTCCTTCCTCGCCATGCCACGAAGTCTACGTGGCCCGCGGGGCGCCCGACGACGGCAGTGCCCGGGGAGATCCCCGGCGGCGGGTTCAGGGGCGTACGGCGGGGAACTGGTCGAGGACGCGCTGGGCCTCGACGCGGTCCTTGGCGCGGCGGCGGTCCTCCAGGACGGAGGTCCAGGCGTTGCGGCGGGCGGTGCGCTGACCACCGCTCATCAGCAGTGACTCGACCGCACGGAGTGCGTCCTTGACGGACGGGATGGCGGTGGCGCGAACGGGCGCGGCCTGCATGGTGGAGGTCCCCCCTCGTGACGGGCTCCGGTGTGTACGGGGTGTGAGTCCAGGCTCACGGTTCGGTGTTACCAGGGCGTGACCGACCGGTCAAACACCGGTGAAACCCGGACGGCGCGGGCCGAACGGGCGACGCGGCCCGGACGGCCGCCCTCATCTGCGGCGACGTTCCGGGCCGCGTCGTCACGGCCGCTACTGATCGGTAGGATCTTGTGCGCGAATTCACACACCCTCAGCCGCCCTGGCGGGCGCGGGGGTGACGGCGCGTCAGACCGCCTGGGAGGCCACGAAGGCGCCCCGCTTCTCGATCGCCATCTGGTACAGGCGTCCGGCGCGGTAGGAGGACCGTACCAGCGGTCCGGACATCACGCCCGAGAAGCCGATCTGCTCGGCCTCCTCCTTCAGCTCGACGAACTCGTGCGGCTTGACCCAGCGCTCCACCGGGTGGTGGCGCACGCTCGGGCGCAGGTACTGCGTGATGGTGATCAGCTCGCAGCCCGCCTCGTGCAACTGCCGGAGCGCCTCACTGACCTCCTCGCGGGTCTCGCCCATGCCGAGGATCAGGTTCGACTTGGTGACCAGGCCGAAGTCGCGGGCCTCGGTGATCACCTTCAGGGAGCGCTCGTAGCGGAAGCCGGGGCGGATGCGCTTGAAGATCCGCGGCACCGTCTCGACGTTGTGCGCGAAGACCTCGGGGCGGGACCCGAAGACCTCGGCGAGCTGCTCGGGGACCGCGTTGAAGTCGGGGGCGAGCAGTTCGACCTTGGTGCGGCCGTCCTCGCGTCCGGCGGTCTGCGCGTGGATCTGGCGCACCGTCTCGGCGTACAGCCAGGCGCCGCCGTCCGCCAGGTCGTCGCGGGCGACGCCGGTGATGGTGGCGTAGTTCAGGTCCATGGTGACCACGGACTCGCCCACCCGGCGCGGCTCGTCACGGTCGAGCGCCTCGGGCTTGCCGGTGTCGATCTGGCAGAAGTCGCAGCGCCGGGTGCACTGGTCGCCGCCGATGAGGAAGGTCGCCTCGCGGTCCTCCCAGCACTCGTAGATGTTCGGGCAGCCGGCTTCCTGGCAGACCGTGTGCAGGCCCTCGCTCTTCACGAGGTTCTGCATCTTCGTGTACTCGGGACCCATTTTCGCCCGGGTCTTGATCCACTCGGGCTTGCGCTCGATGGGGGTCTGGCTGTTGCGGACCTCCAGGCGCAGCATCTTGCGTCCGTCGGGTGCGACTGACACGTCGGCTCCCTGTAGCTTCGATTCTTCGGCGCACACCAGGGTACGCCCGTGTTTGTTGCGCCCAGTCCGTGAGGCCAACCTCAGGGGTGCGGGGATCATTCCCCCGGGCGGCCGGTTCGGCGGGGACCGGTCAGGCGGTCGCCCTCTCGATCTCCCGCGGCTTGAGGTCGGCGTTCTCCAGAACGTCGCGCAGGTGCCGCTCCACGACCGGCAGCACCTCCTCGATGGCGACGTCGCGGCCCAGCTCGTTGGCGAGCGAGGCGACGCCGGCGTCGCGGATGCCGCACGGGATGATGCGGTCGAACCACTTGTTGTCCGGGTTCACGTTCAGCGCGAAGCCGTGCATCGTGACGCCCTTGGCCACCCGGATGCCGATGGCGGCGATCTTGCGGTCCTCGCGGCGCTGGCCGGCGTTGGAGGGGGCGTACTCGGGGCCGTCGAGCCGCGGGTCGAACTCGTCGTCGGTGAGCCGGGGGTCGAAGTCGAGGGAGAGGCCGCCGAGGGAGGGGCGCCGCTCGACCGGGTCGCCGAGCACCCACACCCCGCTGCGGCCCTCCACGCGCGTGGTCGCGAGGCCGAACTCCGCGCAGGTGCGGATCAGGGCCTCCTCCAGGCGGCGCACGTGCGCGACCACGTCCACCGGGCGGGGCAGCTTCTGGATCGGGTAGCCGACCAGCTGTCCGGGGCCGTGCCAGGTGATCTTGCCGCCGCGGTCGACGTCGATCACGGGGGTGCCGTCGAGGGGGCGCTCGCTGTCCGCCGTGCGCCGGCCGGCGGTGTAGACCGGCGGGTGCTCCAGGAGCAGCACGGTGTCGGGGATCTCGTCGGCGAACCGGGCGGCGTGCACCCGGCGCTGCTCGTCCCAGGCCTCCTGGTAGTCCACGGCCTCGGCACCGAATCCCATGCGGACGAACCGCAGCTCACTCACGGCAAGCGCCTCCCTGGAGAGTCGTCAGGCACGTCGCGTGCCCACGCCACTGTACGTCCGGCCCTCGCAAGCACGTCCGGCCGCCCGTCGGGCGCGGGCCTGCGGGCCCGGCGTCAGCCTCGTACGGAATCCTCACACGATCGGATGAATGCCGCCGGAACTGCGCGGTCGGCTGCTCACTCTCCGCTACATTCGCGCCGTTCACATGGCCATAAGGGCTGCTCACAGGCAATCCGGGCGTCCACGCGGCCGCGCGGACGCCCGAAAGGCAGGAGACCGCACCGCAGATGACGGAACGACCCGCGCAGCGCACTCCCAACCGCCAGCTCGCCGCGCTCATCGCGGAAGCGGGGTTCTCCAACGCCGGACTGGCCCGTCGCGTGGACCAGCTGGGCCTCGAACACGGACTGGACCTGAGATACGACAAGACCTCGGTCACCCGCTGGCTGCGCGGCCAGCAGCCGCGCGGCACCACGCCCGCGCTGATCGCCGAGGTCTTCACCCGGCGGCTGGGCCGCCGGCTGACCGCCCAGGACCTCGGCCTGGACGCCTGCGCCCCGGTCTACGCGGGACTGGAGTTCGCGGCCGCGCCCGAGGAGGCCGTCGACATCGTCAGCGGGCTGTGGCGCAAGGACTCCGGCAGCCACGCCGAACTGCGCAAGATCGCCTTCACCCCGGCCGGTCTCGTGGTGCCCAGCCGGGACTGGCTGATCGGCCGGGCCGACGACCGGGTCGCCCGCGTGGAGCCGCCGCCCGCCGTGCTGCCGTCCGCGCGGACCGGGGAGGGCGCGCGGGCCGGCCAGGGCGGTGAGGGCGCGCGGGAGGGTGCGCGCGACGGCGTACAGGCGGGCGGGTCGGCCGCAGGACCGCCGCCGGCGCCGGGGGCGTCCGGGGCGCCGGGCGGACCGGGGGTGCCGGGGGTGCCGCAGCAGCGCGGCCGGGGCGAGCGGAACCCCGGCCGGAACCGGGGCCGGGCCGAGCGGGAGGCGGGGCAGCGGGTCACCGCCGGGGACATCGCCGCGCTGCGCTCGGTCGGCGAGCTGTTCCGCACGCTCGACGACATGTACGGCGGCGGCCACGCCCGGCAGGCCCTGGTGCGCTACCTGGAGCACGAGTGCGAGCCGATGCTGCGCGGCGGCTACGGCGAGCAGACCGGCCGCCGCCTGTTCGCCGCGACCGCCGACCTGACCCGGCTGCTGGGCTGGACGTCGTACGACATCGCCGCGCACGGGCTCGCCCAGCGCTACTTCGTGCAGGCGCTGCGGCTCGCCCAGGCCGCCGGGGACCGCGCCTACGGCGCCTACGTCCTGGTCACCATGAGCCGGCAGGCCGTCTACCTCGCCCACGGGCGGGAGGCGGTGCAGCTGGCGCGGGTGGCCCAGCAGGGCGTCGGCGCCGCCGTACCGCCGGTCGTCCAGGCGCTGCTGCACTCCGCCGAGGCGCGCGGGCACGCGGTACTGGGGGAGGCGCGGGCCTGCACGACCTCCCTGATGCGGGCCGAACGCGCGCTGGAGAGCGCCCGGCCCGGCGACGAGGTGCCGTTCTGGGCGCGCTTCTTCGACGAGGCGCAGCTCGCCGACGAGTTCGGGCACTGCCACCGGGACCTCCAGCAGTACCGCACGGCCGCGCAGTACGCCGAGCGCTCGCTCCAGCTGCGCGCGCCGGTGTACGCGCGCAGCCGGCTGTTCTGCCGCGTCGTCCTCGCCACCGCGCGCCTCGGCCTCGGTGACCTCGACCAGGCCTGCCGGCTCGGTGCGGAGGCGGCGGCCCAGGCCGCGGACATGCGCTCGGTCCGCGCCCACGAGTACATCCGCGACTTCGAACGCCGCCTGGAGCCCTACAAGGACGCCTCCCCGGTCCGCACCTACCGCGACAAGGTCGCGGCGCTGGGCTGAGGACTCGCGCGGGACTCCTACGCCACCGCCTTCCGTGGGGTCGTCGGGGTGGGGTCGGCGGTGTGCAGGGGGCGGTGGGCGCCCAGGTCGGTGAGGATCGCCGAGGCGGCGCGGTGGGCCGAGCGCAGGGCGCCCTGGAGGGTGCTGGTGTCGCGGTGGTCGCCGCACACGTACAGGCCCGCCAGCAACCGCACCGGCCGCCGCAGATCGTGCGGCGGCCGCATCGCGGGGACCGCCTCGGCGGTGTGGTGCACGGCCAGCGTCTCCCACCGCGCGGTCGGGACGCCGTACAGGCGCGCCAGGTGGCGGCGCACGGCGGTGTCGACGTCGGCCGGGGGCGGCCCGAGGACCGTCGAGGACACCAGGGCCCGGCCCGCCGGGGCCCGCGACGGATCGATTCCGCTGACCACCGCGGTGTGCGCCACCGGACCGCCGCGCTCGGAGTCGAGCAGCAGGTAGCCGCCCGTCGCCGGCGCTTCCCCGGTCGTGTGGTGGACCACCGTCACCGCGTGGAAGCCGGGCACCCGCAGCCCGGGCAGCAGCTCGGCGGCCGACCGCGCGCCCGTCGCGACCAGCACCGCCCGGCAGCGGATCACGCCGTGCTCGGCGGTGGTCACCGCGTTGGTGGCGACCGAGGTGACCCGGACGCCGGTGTGCACGGTGCCCGGCGGCAGCGAGGCGGCCAGCAGCTCCGGCAGGACCTCCGCACCGCCCTCCGGCAGGCACAGCCGTCCGCTCGCGAAGGCGCGCAGCGCCAGGTCCGCGCAGCGGCTGGAGGTGGTGAGGTCCGGATCGCACAGCAGCGCGGCCAGCAGCGGCCGCAGGAAGCCGTCCACGGTGCGGGCGGGCAGCCCGCGGGCGGCGAGCGCCTGCCCGGCGGGCTGTTCGGGCCGGGCCAGCAGACGGTCCACCGGGGTCGTGGCGATCCGGGCGAGCGCGGCGCGCAGCCGCAGCGGCGTGCCGATCCCGAACGGCTGGACCCGGTCGGCCGGCCCGGACGGCGCCGGCTGCGGCCCGGCGTCGAAGCAGGGCAGGCCCCCGTCGAACCGCCCCAGCTCCGTGACGGCGGCGCCCGGCATGCCGTACGCCGCCACGACGGGCGGCACGGGCCGCAGGGCGCGGACCCGGGCCCGCGCCTTCGGCAGCGACGCGGGCGGCCGCGGGGCGCTCGCGAAGGCGCGCACAGCGTGAAATGCGCTCCGTGCGCCCCCTGCGCCCGCCGGGCCGCCCGCCCGGTGGTGCCGCCCCTCGCTGTGCAGCAGCACCCCGGGTGCGAAGGGCCGCAGCACGAGCGCGTCCAGCCCCGGGCTGTGGCCCAGCTGGGGATAGGACGTGAACAGCAGCTGTCCGATCCTGTCGAGCCGGAAGCCGTCGACCTTCTCCGTCGACATCCGGCCCCCCACCCAGGGGGCGGCTTCCAGGACCGCGGTGGTCACTCCTGCGCTGGTCAGCCGGTGCGCCGCCGAGAGCCCGGCGACCCCGGCTCCCACGACGACGACATCGACCTGGTACGCGGGCTCAAGCACGTGCCCCTCCTCGAGGTTGCGCGGCCGGCGGAGCGGTGATGCCCTCGACCGGCTTGAGGGATACCCGAGTTCGGCACGAGGGTAGGTCCGCGCCCGGTCCGGGACAGTCGCGCATCGACAGGGCACGGTCGCACGGCGGTCGCATACGGCCGCAACGTTTCGCCGCCGTGCCTCACCGCGTCACAGCGCCGCCCGCACGGCGTCCTCGATGCCCGGGAAGGCGAACGAGAACCCCGACTCCAGCAACCGCGCCGGCAGCACCCGCGCACTGCCCAGCACATCCCCCGCCATCTCCCCGAGCGCCGCCCTGAGCGCGGCCGCCGGCACCGGCAGCAGCGCCGGCCGGTGCAGCACCCGCCCCATCGCCGCCGTGATCTCACGGTTCGTCAGCGGCTGCGGCGACGTCAGATTGACCGGCCCCGACAGCGACTCGGTGTCGATCAGGTGCCGCAGCGCCGCCACCTCGTCGTGCAGCGCGATGAACGACCAGTACTGCCGCCCGTCGCCCATCCGCCCGCCGAGCCCCGCCTTGAACAGCGGGAACATCCGCCCCCAGGCGCCGCCCCCGCGCGCCACCACCAGCCCGGTGCGGGCGAACACGGTCCGGATCCCCGCCTCCTCGGCGGGCGCCGCGGCCTCCTCCCACTCCACGCACACCCGGGGCAGGAAGCCGTCCCCCGGCGGCGCGTCCTCGTCCACGGCCCGGTCGCCGGTGTCGCCGTAGAAGCCGATCGCGCTGCCGCCGACGAAGACCCGCGGCGGCACGTCCAGGGCGGCGACGGCCTCCGCGAGCGCCGCCGTGCCCAGCACCCGGCTGTCCCGGATCGTCTTCTTGTACGCGTCCGTCCAGCGGCGGTCGCCCACGCCCGCGCCCGCCAGGTTGACCACGGCGTCGCAGCCGGCCAGCCCCGCCGAGTCCACGTACTGCTCCTCGGGGTCCCAGCGGACCTCGTCCGCGCCCCGGGCCGCACGGCGCACCAGGCGCACCACCTCGTGCCCGTCCGCCGTCAGGGACCGCACCAGGGCGCTGCCGATCAGCCCGGACGCCCCGGCCACCGCGATTCGCGTACGTTCCATGCCTCCCATCCTGCCCGCTGCGCCCCGGAAATCCCGCCGGGCGCGGGCCGGGCGCGCAGTAGGGTGATCACCATGCCGGAACCGCACATACGTCCCGCCACGCTCGCCGACGAGGAGGCCCTGGCGGCGCTCGACCGGGACACCTGGTCCCCGCTGCACGCCGTGCAGCCGCGCCCGCAGCCGCCGTACGAGCCCTTCTTCACCGAGCGCTCCGGGCCGCGCGAGATCCTGGTCGCCGAGACGGCCGGCGAGATCGTCGGCTATCTGCGCCTCGGCCTCGCCATACCCCTGGAGTGCAACGCGCACGTCCGGCAGATCCGCGGCCTGGCCGTCGCGGAAGCGGCGCGCGGCACGGGAGTCGGCCGGGCGCTGCTGCGGGCCGCGCGCGAGGAGGCGCGGCGGCAGGGAGCCCGCCGCATCACCCTGCGCGTCCTCGGGCACAACGCCCCGGCCCGCGCGCTCTACGCGTCCGAGGGCTACGCGGTGGAGGGCGTCCTGCCGGGGGAGTTCCTGCTGGCGGGCGAGTACGTCGACGACGTGCTGATGGGCCGCTCGGTGTGACCCGCCCGGCCGGCGCGCGCGTCCCCGGGAGCGGACTTCAGGACGTGACCAGCCGGCCGGTGTCCACCGGGGCCGTCGCCGTCGTCCCCCGCCGCGCGTCCGCGGCGACCTCCGCCGCCGTCAGCGCGTAGCCCGTGCCGCTGTCGGAGGTGGAGCGGGCGAAGACCATGCCGTAGACACGGCCGTCCGTGGTCAGCAGCGGGCCGCCGGAGTTGCCGGGCCGGACGGTGGAGCGGATCGCGTAGATCTCGCGGGTGACCGTGGCGTCGCTGTAGATGTTCTGGCCCGTGGCCCGGATCCGGCTCGCCACCGTCGCCGCCTGGAGGTTCAGACCGCCGTCCTGCGGATAGCCCGCGACGACCGCCCCGGCGCCCCGCGCGGCGACGCCGTCGAACCGCAGCACCGGGGCGCGCAGCCCCGGCACGTACAGCACGGCCACGTCCCGGTCCGGGTCGAACAGCACCACCCGCGCCTCGTAGGACCGCCCCACGCCGCCGACCCGCACGAACGGGGTGTCGATGCCGGCCACCACGTGCGCGTTGGTCATCACCCGCTGGCGCGCGAAGACGAAGCCGCTGCCCTCGCGGCCCTGGTTGCCCGAGGAGCCCTCGATCTTCACCGTGCTCAGCCGCGCCGCGTTCGTGGCGCTCGCCGTGACGCTGTCGCCCGACGGCTCGGCGACGCCCGCCGCCGGCTCGGTCTCGAAGGGGTTGAAGACCTGCGGGAAGCCCGCCTCGGTCAGCGCGGAGGTGGCCCGCGAGAACCAGGCCGGCGTGGTGTCCGGCATCGCCTCCTGCACGGCGCCCAGCAGCTTGGAGTCGCGTATCGCCGTCGTCACCACCGGGGAGGAGGAGGCGCCCAGGACGCTCGCCGCCACCCACGCCACGATCAGCACCGCCACCGCGTTCGCCGCGGCGCCGCCGATCCCGTCGGCCACCCGCAGCGGGCCGCGGTCCAGCTCGCCGCGCAGCCGCAGCGCCAGCCGCCCGGCCAGCTCGTGCCCCGCCACCGCGGGCACCAGCACCGTCAGCACGGCGGTCACCGTCGCCGTCGTCGTACCACGCGTGACCAGGTCCATCACCCAGGGCAGCGCCCACAC
The DNA here is from genome assembly GCF_039543625.1 of Streptomyces similanensis. Lineage (NCBI taxonomy): Bacteria > Bacillati > Actinomycetota > Actinomycetes > Kitasatosporales > Streptomycetaceae > Streptomyces > Streptomyces similanensis. Next base: position 111,714 of record NZ_BAABKC010000026.1, read on the forward strand.
CCCGACGGCCGCGCCGCCGACGAAACCGGCCAGCGACACACAGCCGGCCACCAGGCCGCGCCGGTAGCCCGACGCCGCGTACACGAGGATGACCAGCACCAGCACGAGGTCGAGCAGGTCCACACCGGCCGCCTTTCTCCCGGACCCTGAGAACGCGCGGGACGGACCCGGCGATCAGCGCACGCACATGGATCCGGGAACCGGCCACCTGTACGTGTACCCGCGAAAACGCCCGGACCAGGACGATGGTTCCACCAGGTGGCACACCACACATCGCGGACGGAGCGGATGGGGGTGACAGTGAGCTCATGCATGGAGTGGGGAAGACCGGGCGCGCCCGGAACCGGCGGCCGCGTCCCGGACCGCCGCACGGCGGCCCGCGTCCGGGCCGGCCGCGCGCGCTCACGCGCCCCGGACGGCCGCGCGGCGTCGTCATGGCGCTGCTGTGCGGACTGCCCGCGGCGGCCGCCGTCGGCG
>NZ_BAABKC010000027.1:0-112521 GCF_039543625.1 Streptomyces similanensis
CGCGCCGGCCGTGGCCGGTGTGCAGGCCCTCGCCCTGGCCGGCTCCGCCCTGCTGGGCCTGCGCGGCGGCGCCGGCACGACGCGGGCGGACACCCCGGCCGCCGCCGCCCGCTGGGCCGCCCTCCCGGCCGGCTGGAGGCCGTGGCAGACGACCGCGGCCGCGGCCGCGGAGAAAGGCGTGCGCGACGCACCGGGGTACGAGGGAAACCGGGCGCCGGCCTGCGTGCCGGACGACGGCGCGCTCTACTGCGCCGGCAGCGCGCTCCTGCCGGAGCGGATCGACGCCACCACCGGACGCACCCTGTGGCGCTCCGGCATCGCGCCCGCCGGCGTCCCGGCCGCCCGCTACGTCACGACGCTGCTCGGGGTGCACGAGGGCGTGGTGCTCGTGGAGTTGACGGTCACCGACGAGGGCGGCATCGGACAGGCGCAGTCCGTCCTCGCGCTCGACGGCGCGAGCGGCGCCCGGCTCTGGTCCCATCCGGTCCGCACCGACAGCCTGGGCTCGGTCTACGCCGCCGGGGTGCTCCTGACCCAGGAGGACGACGGCAGCGCGGTCACCGTCCGCTCGGCGCGCGACGGCGCCGTACGCCGCAGGATCCCCGTGCCGCCCGGGTACGACTGCCTGCCGCTCACCGCCGGGGACCGCCCGTACGTGGAGTGCATGATCAAGGCGGAGGGCTCGCACGCCATGAAGTTCCTCGTCGTCGAGCCCGGCGACGGCTCCGCGCGCACCCTGGACTCCCCGGCGCAGCAGCGGAGTTTCGTGGGCGTCCAGGACGGGCGGCTGCTCTTCGCCGAGACGGACGACCGCCCCGTGGTCAACGGCCCCGACCAGATCTACACCCGGATCGTGCGCGTCGATCCGCGCACCGGGGAGCGCACGCTGACGCCGCTGCCGGAGCGGTACCGAGGGGGCACCCCGACCCTGGCGCACGGGACGCTCTACTTCGTCACCTCCAGCGGCCTGGTCACCGCCGTCTCACCCGGGACGGGAGCCCGGCGGTGGCAGACGCACACGACGCTGGAGACACCGGGGCAGGCGTCGGTGGACGGCGGCGGGCGCACCGTGTACCTGGCCGGGGGCAGCGGCCGGGTGGCCGCCCTCGACACGGCGCGCGGCACCCTGCTGTGGGAGTCGTCGGCACGTGCCGAGGTGCTGAACACCGGGCTGCTGCCCACCGTGTGGTTCGACAAGGGCGCCCTGGTGCTGGCGGCCTCCGACGGCACCCTCTTCACCCTCGACCCGGCGCACCCCGGGCGGAAGCCCGTCACGGGGTGAGCCGGGCGCGGTGTACGGGCGCCGTCGGGCGCCCGTACCGCTGTCGCCGACGCGGCTACTTCACGACCGTGATCCGGTCGGCGGCCGGCGGCGCGATCGGGTGGGACGCCGACGAGGCGGCCGTCAGGTAGTCGTTGAACGCCTTCAGGTCGTCCGCGCCGACCACGGGGTTCTTCCCCTTGCCCAGCTCGGTGAAGCCGTCGCCGCCGCCCGCGAGGAAGGAGTTCATCGCGACCCGGTAGGTGGCGGCCGGGTCGATCGCCGCCCCGTTCAGCCGGATCGAGCCGGTGGCGACGCGGGCCGCGCCCGACTTGGTGAGGTCCAGCGTGTAGGTGAGGCCCGCGGATATCTGGAGGATCTTCGGCGATGCCTCGTTCGGGCCGCTGACCTGCTGCTGGAGCGCGGTGATCAGTTGCGCGCCGGTGAGGTCCACCAGGTTCACCGTGTTGCTGAAGGGCTGGACCGTGAACGCCTCGCCGTACGTCACGACGCCGTCGCCCTCGCCGCCGCTCGCCTTGTGGACGAGGTCGGAGCGGATGCCGCCGGGGTTCATCAGCGCCAGCGCGGCCTTGGGGTCCAGGGACTTGGCGTGCGCGAGCTGGGCGTCCGCGATCAGGTCGCCGAGCGGGGATTCGGGGGTGGTGGCCCCGCGTCCGTTGATGTCGCCGGAGATGTAGCCGACGGGCTTGCCGGCCACCGGCGCGGCCAGCGCGTTCCAGCGGGAGATCAGCGCCGTCATGTCGGCGGCCTTCGGCTGGGTGCGGCTCACCACGTGGTTGGCGGAGCGCACGCCGGTGCGGACGATGTCCCGGGTGCGGCGGTCGTAGGTCAGCGTGGTGTCGGTGTACAGCTTCCCGTACGAGGACGCGGAGGTGACCATGCGCGGCCGGCCCGACGGGTCCGGGATCGTGCACACGTATGCCTGGTGCGTGTGACCGGTGACCAGGGCGTCGACCTTGGGTGTGAGGTGCCGGGCGATGTCGACGATCGGCCCGGAGACGCCGTCGCCGGCGCCCGGGGAGTCGCAGTCGTAGTCGTAGGACTGCGAGGCGGGCTGGCCGCCCTCGTGGATGAGCGCGACGATCGACTTCACACCCTGCTTGTCGAGGATGTCGGCGTACTTGTCGACGGTCTCGACCTCGTCGCGGAACTTCAGTCCCTTGACGCCCTCGGCGGTGACGATGTCCGGCGTGCCCTCCAGCGTCACGCCGATGAAGCCGATCTTCACGCCGTCGTGCTTCCACACCCAGTAGGGCTTGAGGATCGGCTTGCCGGTCTTCTCGTCGGTCACGTTGGCGGCGAGGTAGGGGTAGTCGGCGCCCTTGAAGGTGCGGCCGCGTTCGTAGCAGCCGTCCTTGGGGTGGCAGCCGCCGTTCTGCATGCGGGCGAGTTCGGTGGCGCCCTCGTCGAACTCGTGGTTGCCGACGCTCGTCACGTCCAGGTCGAGCTTGTTCATCGCCTCGACGGTCGGCTCGTCGTGGAACAGGCCCGACAGCAGCGGGCTCGCGCCGATCAGGTCGCCGGCCGCGGCCGTGACGCTGTACGGGTGCCCCTTGCGGGCCGTGCGCAGCGAGGTCGCGAGGTACTCGACGCCACCCGCGTCGATCTTCTTCGCGGTGCCGTCCGGCGCGGTCTCGGTGACCTGGCCCGAGGAGCCGGCCGGCGGTTCGAGGTTTCCGTGGAAGTCGTTGAACGACAGCAGTTGGACGTCGACCGTGCGACCGCCGTGCCCGTGGTGGTGGGCCGCGGACACCCCCTTCGCCGGCGTGGCGGCGGCGGTCAGCGCACCGGCCGTGGCCAAGGCGGCGACGGCCCCGAGGACACGGCGGGCGCGCCGTCTCGGCTTGGTCGGGTGGGTCATGAGGCTCCCTCGGTAGGAGTACGAAGCGGTTGAAGCTGTGCGAAGCCTATGATCAACGCGCGTAGCGTGGACAGGGGTCGGCGGGTCACGAGGAGGTTGCGCTCAGCTTGGGCCGGGCGCGCTTCCCGCCATGCGGACGTCGCTTGACGCGCCCCTTCCCGCGCTGGCAGCCTCCCCGGTCATGAGGCCGCCCGCCGATCACCACCGTGTCCGCACCGCGCTCGTGGAGCGGCGGCACGTCGATCTGTGCCGGCAGTCCAGCGCCCTGTGTCGCTGAGCCCGTAGGGCCGCCCCTCACCCAGAGGTGATTACTCGACTCCCCGTCCGTGGGGGTCTTTTCGCGTACCGCATCCGCCGCTTCCCCCGCGCGCCCGGCGCCCTCGTGCCGCCGGGCGCCGCGTGGCGTGCGCGGTGGCGCGCCCCGCCCGCCGATCCGCGCCCTGTCACGGGCGCCGCCCGAGCAAGGACTTCGCATGCCCGACACCTCACCCGTCTCCCGCCGTGCCTTCGGCGGCCTCGTCGGCGGCGGCGCGGTCACCGCCGTCGCCGGCGCCGTCGCGACGACGACTCCCGCGGCCGCCGTCCAGGACAGGGCCGAGCGGCCCTTCCGGGCCAAGCCCGGGAGGAGACCGGGACGGCGGCCCAACTTCCTGTTCATCCTCGGCGACGACCTGGGCTGGGCCGACCTCTCCTCCTACGGCGCCCCGCACATCCGCACCCCGAACCTGGACCGGCTGGCCGCTCAGGGAGTGCGCTTCACCGACGCCTACTCCGGCTCGGCGACCTGCTCCCCCACCCGGTTCAGCCTCTACACCGGCCGCTATCCGGGCCGTACCAAGGGCGGACTGGCCGAGCCCATCGGCAGCAGGACGCAGGGCCTGGACCCCCATCACCCCACGCTCGCCTCGCTGTTGAAGCGGGCCGGGTACGCGACCGCGCTGATCGGCAAGTGGCACTGCGGCTGGCTCCCGGACTACAGCCCCACCCGGTCCGGCTGGGACGAGTTCTTCGGCAACTTCGGCGGCGCGCTGGAGTACTTCTCGAAGCTGGGCCAGCTCGGCGACTACGACCTGTACGAGGGCGACGCCGCCTACCAGGACCTGCGCTACTACACCACCGTCCTGACCGAGCGGGCCGTGGACTACGTGGGCCGCCGCCACGACAGGCCCTGGCTGCTGAACCTCAACTTCACCACCCCGCACTGGCCTTGGCTGACCGAGGACGACGAGGAGACGGCCGCCGGGATCGCCGCGCGGATCCGCGCCGGGAACGTGCTCGGCGCCCTCCTGCACACCGACGGCGGCTCGGTGCAGAAGTACAAGGAGATGGTGGAGAGCCTGGACGCGTCGGTCGGCGAGGTGCTCGGCGCGCTGCGCCGCTCGGGACAGGAGGAGAACACCGTCGTCGTCTTCGCCAGCGACAACGGCGGCGAGCGCTTCTCCTACCAGTGGCCGCTCAGCGGCGGCAAGTCCGAGCTGCTGGAGGGCGGCATCCGGGTGCCGACCCTCCTGCGGTGGCCGGCCGCCGTCGACGGACGCCAGGTCAGTCACGAACCCGTCTACTCCCCCGACTGGACCGCCACCCTGCTGGAACTGGGCGGAGCGCGGCCGGACCCGGCCTACCCGCTGGACGGGCACAGTCTCGCCGGTTACCTGCTGCGCGGGGAGGACGTCCCCGAACGCGACCTGTTCTGGCGGGTGCGCGGCAACCGCGCGCTGCGGCGCGGCGACTGGAAGTACTTCCAGGACGCCGACGGCACGGACCACCTGTACGACCTCGCCGCGGACGCGCGCGAACAGGCCGACCTCGCCGGCGACCGGCCGGCCCTGCTCGCGGAGCTGAAGGCGGCCTGGGAGCGGATCGACCGCGGACTCCTGCCGTACTCGGCGGCCTGACCGCACCGCGAGGCCGCCGCGCCCCGGCGGCTGTTACAGGACGGGGACATACGCCGATGAACGCCCCACCCCTCCCGTGCCATCCCTCTCCATGACTGCATCAAACGGCATGTAGCTCACCTCAGGCAGGAAAAGGCACACTCGGCACGGAAGGAACATACCTGTGATGATCTCGAAGCGGCGCTCGCTGCGCACCGTCGTCGTCGGCGCTCTGGGAGCCGCGTCCCTCGCCCTCGCGGGCACCGCGACGGCCGCCACCGCGAGCACGCCCACCGCGTCGCCCGTCACCTCGGCGCACCCGGCCCAGGCCGCCAAGGCCGCCATCAGCGCCACGCCCTCGACGACCTCGGTGCGGGCCTGGCAGCTGTTCCGGGTCACCGGCAGGACCACCGGCATCGCGGCCGGCGGCAAGGTGACCCTGCAGCAGAAGCAGCACGGCACGTGGGTCTCCCTGCCCGCGTCCGCCCCCGTGTCGCGCGGCGGCTCCTACTCGCTGGGCGTCAAGCTCGGCCTCAAGGGCAAGAACGACCTGCGCATCGTCAACGGCGCGACGGCCTCCCCGGTCTTCCAGGTCACCGTGCGCTAGGGGGCCCGCTCACCGGCCCCGCCCGGCCGCCTCACGCACCCGTCCGACGAAGGGGGCGGAGGCCGGCCGGGCGGGCGGTGTCCGCGCGCACGACTCACCCCGCCCGGCGCACTCACCCCGCCCGGCGCACTCACCCCGCCCGGCGCATTCGCGTCGTCAGGCGCACTCATGTCACCAGGCGCAGTGACGTGTCCGCGATGCCCAGCCGTACGCTCTGCCCCCAGGTCAGCTCCAGGGCGTCGGCCTCCATCCCGTCCCCGAAGACCACGACCCGGTCCGACTCCACGGTCAGCCGCAGCGCCTGCCCCCGCCCCAGCTCACCGCCGACCCGGGACGTCCCGGTCGCGGGCGACGGCCACGCCTCGCGCACGAACCACAGGAGCCGCCGGTCGCACGGCGCGGGCATCGGCACGGTGCCGGCGCGCTCCAGCCACACGGAGCGCAGCCAGCCGGTGGCGCCGGTGCCGGTGCCGACCAGTACCCCGGAGGACGCCTGGGCCTCGTCGGGCGCCGTCTCGCCCTCGACGCCGAGGCGGTAACGGGTCGTCTGATGGCCGGCCGAGCCCAGGTAGATCTCGTTCAGCGCGACGAGTCGCTGGGTGTCGTCGGCGACGGCCTCCACCATGGTCAGCTCCTCCACCCGGCCGCCGGCGGTCGTCGCGGCCCGCAGCAGGGCGGCGGCGTCGGCGCGGCGGTGCCGGACCAGGACTCCCGGGTTGCGGCCCGGATCGGTGTCGATGCCCACCACCGGCTGCCCGGCGAGGTACTTCGCGGTGTTGGCGACCAGGCCGTCCTGGCCGACCACGACCACCACGTCCTCCGGGGCGAACAGGAAGCGGTCCAGGTCCGCCCGCTCCACCCGGGAACTGCGCCAGGTGAGCGGCACCGCCGACGAGACGTCCCGCAACGCCTGCTGGGTGCGCTCGTGGCGGCGGAGCACCTCGTCGACGGAGCGGCCCCGGCCGGCGAGGAAGAACGCGGCCTGCCCGTGCGTGCCGTGCCGGGCGAGCAGTTCCTCGTACTCGGTCCTGCGGTGCACGAGGACCGCGCGCGGGGCCAGGCTCACGCGTCCGCTCCGCCGTCCGGGCGCCCGAGCTTGGCGAGGAGCCCGGTGAGGACGTCGGGGGTGAGCACGACGCTGTCGATCCGCGGCAGGTTCTCCGCCAGCCGGGTCGCCGCCAGGGCGTGCAGCGTGGCCGGGTCGACCTCGCCGTGCACCCGCAGCCAGGCGGCCTGGGCCTCCGCGCGCGCCGCGCCGGTCTCGCGGGCCGCCTCGGCCTCCGCGCGCGCCAGGCGGACCGTGCGGGCTGCCTCGGCCTCGGACCGCACGCCGTCGGCGGCCGCCTTCTCCTCGGCCTCACGACGGGTGTTGGTGCCGCGCTGCTCGACCAACTGCTCCTCGCGCCGGGCCAGTTCGATCTGGCTGGCCAACTCGTTCTCGGCGATGGCGCGTTCGCGCTCGACGGCGACGGCCCGCCGTTCGTAGGTGGCCCGGTCGGCCTCCTGCTGGATCTGCTCGCGGGCCGGGGTGCGCAGGGCGCGCTCCACCTCGACCTCGGGACGGATGGCGACGACGCGGACGGTCACCACCTCGATGCCCGTGGCCGGGAGCCGGGGTTCGGCCTCGAGACCGGTGACGACCCGTTCCCGTACGGAGGCGACGCCGTCCACGAGGGCGACGGCCAGCGGGGTCCGGGCCAGTACGTCCAGCGTGTGCTGCTGCGCGGTCTCGGTGAGGAGGGTGGCGATCTGCTCCAGGGGCGCGGCGCGCCACTTCCCGTTGTCCGGGTCCACGGAGAAGTCGATCCGGTCCGCCGCCTCGGCCGGGTCACTGATCCGGTAGGTGACGGTGGCCTGCACGGTGACGTCCTGGAAGTCGGCCGTGCGGGCGTGGAAGGCCATCGCCAGCTCCCGGTCGTCGACCGGCACTTCGGAGAGCGCCGCCGACAGCGACCGGTACCAGAAGCTGAGCCCCCGGCCGTCGTGCGCGAGTCGGCCGCGCTTGTGGTGGCGGATGTGCGCGGTGGGCGCGGAGCGCAGATGGCGCCAGCCCAAGCGGCGGGTGATGTCGGCCATGGTGGACCCCCCTCTACCTTTTATTTCGTCAGTGCGACGATAACGGGCCACGCGAATATCGTCAACAGGACGAGAAGAGGGCGATCGGCAGGGAGCAGCCGCGTCGTCGTATCCCTCGGTCCCTCTCCGCCGAGATCCGCCGAGCCCTTCCGTTGTCGCTGAGGGAGCCGGCTCCGGGGCGGCGACGGGCACGTCAGCCGGCGCTCAGCGCGGCGATGTGCGAGAGCAGCGGGGCGGCGCCGTCCTCCGCGGCGAGGCCGCGGGCGAGTTCGGCGGCGCGGCGGCGGTGGGCCGGCTCGGACAGGCAGGCGGTGATCGCGTCGCCGAGGGCGTCGGCGGTGAGGTCCCGGAACGGCACGGGCCGGGGGGAGACTCCCAGCCCGTGCAGGCGGGACGCCCAGAACGGCTGGTCGGCCATGACGGGAACGGGCACGGCGGGCACTCCCGCGCGCAGACCGGCCGCGGTGGTGCCCGCCCCGGCGTGGTGGACCACGGCGGCCGTGCGGGGGAACAGCCAGTCGTGCGGGACGTCGCCGACGGTCAGGACGTCGGCGCCGCGGCCGCGCACACCGGCCCATCCCGCCTGCACCACCGCCCGCACGCCCGCCCGCCGCACCGCCGCGGCGACGAGTTCGCTGAGCCGCTCCCCCTGCCCCGCCGCCATGCTGCCGAACCCGATGAACACCGGGGGCGGCCCGGCCCGGAGGAAGTCGGTCAGGGCGGCCGGGGGACGCCAGCCGTCCGGCCGGGCGGGCCACCAGTAGCCGACCACCTCGGCCCAGGACGGCCAGTCCCCGGGGCGCGGCACGACCAGCGGGCTGAAGCCGTGGAAGACCGGCCGGACGTCCACCGGCGCCGAGGGCCGGGCGGCGGGCAGCCCGAGGCGGGCGCGCAGCCGGGTCACCGCGCCCGCGAAGGCCCCTTCCGCGCGCCTCAGCACGTCCCGGCCCGCGGCGAGGTTCCCCGCCGGGCCGAGGCTCCCGGCGCTCCGCGCGTTGGGCAGCGGGAAGCGGCCGGTGGGGAAGGCCGGCACGAGGTAGGCGCCGACGACGGGGACGCCGAGCGCTTCGCCGGCCGTCCGGCCGAGGGGCGCCGGGGCGAAGGCCGTGATCAGGAGGTCGGCCCCGCCTGCCACGGCCTGCGCCACCCCCTCGGCCAGGCCGTCGGCGTACGCCCTCGTCAGGGCCCGGACCTCGTCCCGTGACGCCGCCCGGCCCCGGTCCCGGATCAGCTTCCGCGGGTCTCCCGGCACGGGCCGGTGTTCGAGACCGCACGCGCCGACGAGTGCGGCGAAGGCCGGGTGAGCGGCCACGGCGACCTGATGGCCCGCGTCCCGCAGCCGCCGCCCCAGTCCGGTGTAGGGCGCGACGTCTCCCCGTGAACCGGCGGTGATGATCAGAATGCGCATGCCGCCACCCTCCTCGGCGGACGCGGTCCGCTCGCCGTCGCCGGCCGTCTCCGGCGCCGTTGTCACTGGTCTGCTCTACAGTTCCCGGCACTTGATCATTGCGGGTGCGGGAGGCACGTATGGGGTGGGTGTCGGCCGGCGGCTACGAGGTCGCCCTCGACGACGGCAAGGTGGTGTGCCGCAACGCAGCCGGACGGCGGCTGAAGTCCGTGCCGCCGAAGATCGCCGACGATCCGGCGGTGCTCTTCTCCGAGCCGGTGCTGACCTCGACCGGCTACGCGGGCGCGGTCATCTGGACCGCCGACGCGGGCGGCCGCCTCTACACGGTGTCGGACGTGGCGCAGGGCCGTACGGCTCGACGACACCGCGCTGACCCATCGTGAACTGTCGCGGGCGGGGCTGGCCGTGTCGGGCGCCACGGTCTCCGGGACAGGCCGCCTGGGCGCGGGGGCCGGGGTGCGGGCGGTCCGCGCGTCCGGCGCCGCCTGGCACGCCGAGCCGCTGCGCCGGCTGTGGGACGTGCCCGCCGCCGAGCAGGTGGCCCGCGCCCTCGACGGCGGTCACGACCTGCTGTTCCTGGAGGTGACGTGCGTGGGCGCGGTGCGGGAGGCGGCCGGTGAGAGTCTGCTGGCCGACTGCGCGGGCGTGCCCGTGCGGCTGGCCGTCGCGCACGACGATCCCGCGCTCCCCTACCGCGACAACCTCCGGCTGCTCGCGGCCGCCCGCGGCAGCCGGCTGCGGATCGTGGCGCGCCTGGCGCCCGGTCCCCGTCCGCGCGCCCTGCCGCTGGCCGCGGAGCATCCCACCGACCCCGCCGCCCGGGTGGACCTCGGCCTGGACCGGCTCCGGCGCGCGGACCTGCCCACCGGCGCGGCGGCCGTGTCGCCGGCCGCGGTCGCCCCGGGCGAGGACGAGGCTCCGCTGCATCTGCTGCGCCGCCGCGTCCACCAGGCGGTGTCCGGGGGCCGCCCCGTGCTGGCGTTCGCCGGGGACGGGGCGGGCGACGGCGCCCGGCTGCGACGGCACGGCCTCACCACGGCCGCCACTCTCCTGGACGACCTGCACGCCGCCGCCGCGGTCCGCTCCCGCGACGCCTTCGGCCGGCTGCTGCCGACCGACACGGACCGCTTCGCCCGGTCCTGGCTCGCCGCCGCCGTCTACACCGACACGGTCGAACGGTCCCTGTGCGCGGCCGGCTGGAGCGTACCCGCCCCACCGCTCCCCCTCCCGCCCCCGGCCACCTGACCGAAACGCGAACGCCCGCGGCCCGGCCCCGCCCGGCCCCGCCCGAGCCCAGCCGGGCCGGGCGGAGCCGGGCGGAGCCGAGCCGACCCGAGCCGGGGCCGACCCGACCCGAGCCGGGCCGAGCCGAACCGGGCCGGGCGGAGCCGAACCGGGTCAAACCGAACCGGGACGGGCCAACCGGAGCGGAGCCGGGCGGAGCCGAACCAGACCGACCTCGGAGCGGAGCCGGGCGGAGCCGAACCGGGCGCCTCGGAGCCGGGCCGACCCGAACCGGGCCGACCCGAACCGGGCGGAGCCGAGCCGGGCCGAGCTGGACCGGGCCGGGTCGAGCCGCACCGCACCGCACCGCAAGGCGACGACCCGGCCCGGTGCCACGAGGGGTTCGGGGCGCCCGGCCGGTGCCGTCATCGCCGCCCCGGTCCGCTCGCCGCCCGCCACACCACCGCGAACCGCCGACGGTCAGTCGTTGAGTTCCGTGTACACCGTCTCCACCAGTTCGTCGGCCTCGTGCGTCCCGGGGTCGTCCGGGACGACGTAGTAGCCGCCCAGGGTGTTGATCACGCTCTTCTCGGAGCGGTCGAACTCATGCTGACCGTCCCCTCTCTCCTCGGAGGTCCCGGACTCGGTGTGCTGCCACCACCACACCTTGTCCCGGATCTCCTCCTTGCTCAGCGGGCCCGTCAGGACGATGTCCCTGCCCTGGACCTTCCCCGTGATCCTCGGGGAGTTCACGTCGGCCGCCATACGCCATCTCTCCTTCCCGCCGGAGGAGTTGTCACCGATGTGCCGCCCCCGACCACAGCAGCGGATACCCGGCGCGGGCGCTTCCTCACCCCGCGCACCCGCGTGAACACCCCGATGGCCGCGGGGCTCACCCGAGACATGCGGACGCCGCCCTGACGGGTCTGGCATGCAACGGTCAAATCTGTCACTCTTTGGCAGTCGCGGCCCCGACCCCAGTGGGGCCCGACCGGCTCCTGAGCACAGCAACGCGCAAGCCCCACCCACGGCCGCCCCGGCGCACCCCGCCGGTCCGGCGGCCTTCGAGCAGGCCGGGACCCCGGCCGCCGTAGAAGGAGTAGCGTTGAGACCCACCCCCCACAAGGCCCTCGGCGCCGGTGCGCTCACCGTCGCCGCCGTGGCCGCCCTCGTCCTCCCCGGCACCCCCGCCGCCGCCCGGCAGGCCGCCGCACCGGCCGCCTGCACCCCGGCCCAGGTGGTCGCCAACAGCGGTTTCGAGAGCGGGACTTCACCGTGGTCCCCGTCCTCGTCCAGCGTGATCACCAGCCGTTCCGGACAGAGCGCGCACGGCGGCAGCTCCTACGCCTGGCTGGACGGAACCGGCGGCACCCGCACCGACACCCTCACCCAGAGCGTCACGATCCCCTCCGGGTGCTCCACCGCCACCCTGAGCTACTGGCTGCACATCGACACCGCCGAGACCACCTCCTCCACGGCGTACGACAAACTGTCCGTGAAGCTGGGCGGCAGCACCCTGGCCACGTACTCGAACCTGGACAAGAACACCGGCTACGTCCGCAGGACGGTCGACGTGTCCTCGTTCGCCGGGCAGACCGTGAACCTGTCCTTCACCGGCGCCGAGGACTCCAGCCTCCAGACCAGCTTCGTCCTCGACGACGTCGCCCTCGACACCTCGGGCGGAGGCACCACCCCGCCGGCCGACTCCACCCGGACCCCGGCGGCCCCGGCGTACACCGTCAGCCTCAGCAGCGACACCGCCGGCACCGTCTGGAACGGCCACGAGAGCGTCACCTTCACCAACGCCTCCGCCACCGCGCTGAGCGAGGTGTACCTGCGGCTGTGGGACAACTACCACGGCAGCTGCGACGCGATGCCGATCAAGGTCAGCAACGTCACCGGCGGCACCGCCGGCGCCCTCTCGGTGGCCTGCACCGCCCTGAAGGTCGATCTGCCGGCCCCGCTCGCCCAGGGCCAGAGCGCCACCGTCGGCTTCGACCTCGGCATCACCGTGCCCAGCGGCGCCGACCGGTTCGGGCACGACGGAGCGTTCAGCTTCATCGGCAACGCCCTGCCCGTCCTCGCGGTCCGCGACGGCGCCGGCTGGCACCTGGACCCGTACACCAACAACGGCGAGTCGTTCTACTCCCTGGCCGCCGACTTCAAGGTGACCCTGGACCACCCCAGCACCCTGCTCGTCCCGGCCACCGGCACGTCGGCCGACACCCCCGGCGCCAGCGGCCGTACGGTCACCACGGCCACCGCCTCCAAGGTCCGTGACTTCGCCTGGGCCGCGGGTCCGTTCAGCAAGATCTCCGGCACCTCACCCGGCGGCGTCCCGGTGAACGTGTACTCCGTCTCGAACATCAGCTCCTCCAGCGCCCAGTCCATGCTGAGCACCGCCAAGAGCGCGGTCGACGCCCACGCGGGCCGGTTCGGCGCCTACCCCTACGGCGAACTGGACGCCGTCATCGACAACAACTACTGGTTCGGCGGCATGGAGTACCCCGGCTTCGTCCTCGACCTGGTCAGCACCACCGCGCTCACCCACGAGATCGGCCACCAGTGGTGGTACGGCATCGTCGGCGACGACGAGTACAACAGCCCCTGGCTGGACGAGGCGTTCACCGACTACGCCACCGACCTGGCGCAGGGCATCACCGGCGCCAACTGCTGGAACAGCGTGTCCTGGGCCTCCAGCGCCGAGAAGATCACCAACTCGATGGCCTACTGGGACGCCCACTCCTCCCGCTACTCCACCGTCGTCTACGGCTACGGCAAGTGCGCCCTGCACGACCTGCGCCGGCTCATCGGCGACAGCACGATGACGAAGCTGCTGAAGGACTACGCCACCGCGCACTGGTACGGCGTGTCCACCACGGCCGAGTTCAAGGCGGCGGCCCAGGCCGCCACCGGCACGGACCTCACGTCCTTCTGGACCCAGCACCGCATCGACGGCTGACCTGCCCCGTCCGTCGCCGCCCGGTCCGGTGAGGGCCGGGCGGCGACGGCAGCGTCGGGCGGCGCCGCGCTTCGGGCGCCGCCCGACCGCCGACCGGCCCGCGCCCTCGGGCGGTCCCTAGCCGGTGACCTTCACGGTCCAGTCGCACTCGCTGACGATCTGCAACCGGCGCGTGCCCGACGAGTGCTGCCGCGTGTCGGCCTCGCCGGTCTTGTCCATCTCGTTGACGAGCCTGTCGTCCTGGTCGAACACGATGAAGTTGCCCTTGCCGTCGACGGCGCCCATGGCCTTGGTGCAGTCGAAGGTGTAGGACAGCGTCCAGTCGCCGCCGGTCTCGAACGCGCCGGTGGTCTTCGTGCCGGAACCCGTGAGGGTGAGCAGCGTGGCCGGCGCGGCCTTGTGCGCCGGAGCGGGAGCCGCCTTCCGCGACGCGGTCGCCGACGCCGGCGCGCTCGCGGCCGGCCCGCCGCCGTCGCTCCTGTCGTCGTTCTGGTCGTCGCTCCCGCAGCCGGAGACGGCGGTGACGAACACGACGGCGGCGAGCGAGCCGCCGATCCCCCACGGAAGACGGCCGTTACGCTGCGGACGGAAGTCGGACACTCCGGTTTCCCCTTTTCATTTTCCTCGCGACCGCGAGACCCGCTGGCTCCGCATGGCGCCCGCCGTGACGGCGACGGCCGCCCCGGACAGGGTGGGAACGAGCGGCCACGGCAGGCCCGTCCAGCCGGTGATCAGGCCCACGGCGGCACATGCGGCGCCCGCCGCGACGACCAGCCGCCTGCCGTACGGACGCCAGGTGAAGGGGCTGGGCTCATGCGGTCTGACCAGGTGCATCGTACCGAACACCAGTGCCTATGCCGCCAGCAGCCCGGCGTCGCCGAAACGCACGAGTGTCCTGGGGAAGGGTTCCGGGCCGCGCAGGGTCGCCGTCAGCTTCTTCACGTTGAGCGAGGTGTCCTCGACGGTGAAGGTCATCTCCCGCAGGCAGTCCTCCGCCTTCGGCACCGCCTGCCGGGCGGGGCACTTCCCGGCCGCCCGGTACTCCCGGTACAGGGCGCGGTCGCTGGGCAGCCAGCCGGTGAGGACGACGTAGGAGGCGAGCGCGCAGGCCAGGGACAGAACGATCAGCAGCGCGCCCACCAGCAGGTTCCGGCCGGTCCTCGGCCGGGGCGGCGGAGGTCCGTCCACGTTCCTGACGGCCCTGCTTCTCGTCGCGGTCATCGCTCGTCTCCCGCCGTCTTCTGCCGTGCGCCCCCAGTTTTGTCCGTCCGCGATCAAGCAGGCAAGGTGACGAACCCGCAGTCGCGGAGCAGCGCTCCTTGCCGCATCCGGGCAAGGAGCGCCGGGAACGGCGTCCGGCGTCCGCAGCGGTCTGGAGGCCGCGGACGTGGTGCGCGCGCACCGTGCGGCGCTCCAGGTCCTGCGGGACGGCATCGAGACCGCGCACGTCGACGCCTACAGCGACGACGCCTGGCCGCGGGACGTGGTGCCCGCCTACGAGCAGGCGCTGGCGATGGCCGCGCGCGAGGTGGCCGAAGGCGTCCGTCCGGCGAGGAGCGACCCGGGCATGGGGATCGACGTCGACGTCCGCGACGACGCCCAGTTCGACGTACTCCTGGCCCTGGCCCCCCACACGATCCACGCCGAGGCGTGGCAGCGGGGCCGGCTCGTCTTCAGCGCCAGTGACACCGGCACGGCCCTGTGCCTCACCGTCACCCCGCGGCAGGAGGAGCGACTCCTGTCCCGGCTCGACGCGTCGGGCATCCCGCGCACGGCGTTCACGACCCGCCCGGCACGGCGCGGTCGATGGACCTCGCGCTGGAAGAGGGCGGCCCGCACGAGCTGATGACGCGTCAGAAACGTTCCGCGGCCAGGGCGCAGAGTCGGGAGCGGTTGGGCTGGCCGGTCTTGGCGATCAGGCTGGCGACGTGCTTCTCCACGGTGCGCGGCGATATGTAGAGCCGGGCGGCTATGTCCTTGTTGCTGGGGCGGTCGGCCAGCAGCCGGAAGATCTCGTACTCGCGGACCGTCATGCCCTTCAGGCGCAGCTCCGCCGGGATCTGTTCGCTGCCGGTGCGGTGCTGGCGCACCGGCGCGCCGATCGCGCGCAGCAGGGTGCGGCAGGCGCCGACGACCGCGGTGGCGGAGGTCTCGCGGAAGTGCTGCTCGGCCTCCCGCAGCCATCGTTCCGGCTCGCCCCAGCCCAGCGCGTGGGCCTCCTCCGCGATCAGCCGCTGCCCGAGGTGGCGGGCCGTGGGATAGGGCGCGGCCGCCTTCTGGGCGAGCAGTGCCGTGTGTCCGGCCTCCTCGGGCCGGCCCTCCCGGCCGAGCAGGACGGCCTCGGCGAGCAGGACGAAGTGGCGGTTCCACCGCATCCGGCCGGCGGCGCTCGCGGCCAGCCGTTCGAGGTGGGCGCGGTCGGCCCGGCCGGCCAGGAGGTCGAGCAGCAGTCCGAGGCCGTGCCGTCCGCTCAGGTGGAAGGTGGTCGGGTTCTCCGCCTCCAGCGCCTGGAGGTCGGCCATGGTGCGGGCGGCCCGGTCGCGGTCCTCCTCCAGAAGGGCGCAGAAGACCTGGGCGAGGCCGAGGGCCAGCGGCTCCTCGGGCGAGCGGCTCCCGCCCCAGCGGCCGAAGTCGGTCAGGGCCTCCTCCATGGCGCTCCGGTCGCCCTGGTGGGCCGCGAGCACCGCGCGGGCCATCAGCAGGTAGCGGGCCACCGACGTCAGCTTCTGGCGGGCCGCCATGGTCAGCGTCTCGTCGCCCAGCGTCCGGGCCTCGGTGAAGCGGCCGCACAGCACGTCGTGCAGGGTGAGGATGCCGTCGATGCCGTACAGGACGGGGACCGCGCCCAGCCGCCGGGCCTCCGTGCGGGCCTCGTCGAGGGTGGCGGTGCTGCCGTCGTCCAGCCAGCGGATGCCGCCGAGCCGGGTGAGCGCGTACATCCGCTGGAGGGGCAGGCTGTGCCGCTCGGCGGTGCTCATCGCCTGTTCCAGATAGGTGCTGGCCTCCGCCAGGTCGCGTTCGCGGGCGACCACGCCCAGCAGTTCCCACGCCTGGCAGGCGACCAGGTGCAGGCCCTGGCGCTCGGCCGTGTCCAGCGCGGTCCGGGCCAGCCGCTCGGCCCGCTGGGTGCGGTCCGGTCCCGGCGTGTCGAGGCACAGGTACGCCTCCACCACGTCGGTCAGCGCGGTGTGCGCCTCGTCCGGCGCCGTTCCCAGCAGTGCGCGGGCCCGTTCGATCTGGTTGTTGCCGTCGGCCCAGCGGCCGGCCATGTACGCCACGTGCGCCAGGCGGGTGTGCAGGGCCGCCAGCCGGGCCGCGCCGAGGCCGGCTCCGACGAGTTCGCGCAGGCTGCCGGTGAGGCTGAGGGCGCGGGTCAGCTCCCCGGTCTCGGCGAGCGCGGGCAGCAGCGCCTCCAGGGCCTCGGCGCGGGCGGCCCCGTCGCCGCCTTCCGCCAGCAGTCGTTCGGCGCGGTCGAGCAGCGCGACCGCGGAGCCCACCGAGCCGTCGGCGAGGGCGCGGTGCCCGGCCTCGGTGAACAGCCGGCCGGCCCGGACGAGGTCGCCGGCGTCGGCGCGCAGGGTCGCCGCCAGCGGGCACCAGTCGCCCGGCAGGCCCGGGTTGAGGGTCTCGATCGCGTCGGCGGCCTGCTGGGACAGGGCGACCCGGGCGGTCGGGGTGAGCTGAGCGAGCAGTGCCTCGGCGGTCAGCGGGTGCTGGAAGGCGTACCAGTCGGGCGCGGGTTCGTCGGCCGCGACCAGCCGGGCGGCCACGCTGGCGTGCAGATGGCTGAGCAGGGTCCGGTCGTCCACGCCGGTCATCGACTGGAGCACCGACAGGGGGAAGCGCCGGCCGAGCACCGCGGCGGCGCTGAGCAGGGTGCGTCCCTGCGGGCCGAGCTGGTCGATGCGGTGGATGGCGCCTTCCAGCAGGGCCCTGGGCATGTTGCGGCGCAGGTCGCCGACCACGCGCCAGGCGGCGCCCTCGCGGACGAGCGCGCCGCCGGCGACCGCGCCCTGGAGGAGTTCCTCGACCAGGAACGGGATGCCCGCGCTGTCCTCCCACATCTGGCCGAGCACCTCGGCGGGCATCAGGGCGGGTTCGGTGTCCAGGCAGGAGGCGATCATCCGGCCGACCTCGTCGGCGTCCAGCGGCGCCAGCCGGAACACCGCGGCGCTGTGTCGGCGCCCGGCGGACTCGGCGAGGCTCAGCGCCTCGCCGGGCTCCGAGCGCAGCGTCGCCACCAGCATCAGCGGCTGCTGTTCGAGGTTGTCCACGAGGTACTCGACGACGGCGAGGGTCTCGGTGTCGGCGTCGTGCAGGTCCTCCAGCACCAGCAGGCAGCCGCTGTCGCGGCCCGCGAAGGCGAGCACCCGCAGGACCGCCTCGGCGAGCACCACCGTGGACCCCTGGTCGGGGGCGCCGCCGGTGCTCCAGCCCGGGATGAGCCGGCCGAGCACCGGGCGGTACGGTCCGAGGCTCGCCTCGTCCGGTGTCACCCCGCCGCGGGAGAGCGGCATCAGGGCCTCGGTGAGGGGCCGGAGCGGCACCATCGGTCCGATGGTGCTGCTCCGGCCCTTGAGGACCCGCACGCCGGCGGCCAGCGCCGAGCCGATCAGCTCGGCGACCAGCCGCGACTTGCCGATCCCCCCCTCTCCGACCAGGAACGCCGTGCCTCCGCGGGACCGGTTCAGAGCCCGCAACGACTCGCCGAGCTCGGTGACTTCGGCCTCACGACCAATGAGATGAGCTGCCCGCAGACGCATACCTCCGGATAGTAGTCACTCGATCACGAAGGTCACACACCTCCTCGGGCAGAGAGTGCGGGCGACGGCAGGTCAGGCGGGCACCGACACGGTGGTGATGGCGGCGGAGCCGAGGCCGACCACCACGCCGCTGCCGAGGTTCATCCCGGCCAGCGCACGGGTCCGGGCGCACGCCCCGTTCCAGCGGACCAGTCGGATCTCGCCGGCCGGGTCGGCGGCCGTCGCGGACGCGCCGGTGGGCTCGCCGTGGACGGTGCCGTTCTGCAGGAAGCTGGACATGGGGGGTTTCCTTTCCCTGGACGTCGATCCGGTGGGGATCGCTCTGTTTACCGACTGTTCGTGTTTCCGAGGAGGTCGTCGTGGCGCCCGCGGCGCGGGCTCCGGGCCGTACGGCGGTACGGGGGCGCTCAGTCGCGGGCGCCGCCGTCCGGGGCGGGGTCGAGCAGCAGGACCGAGGGCACGGTGTCGGCGAAGCCCAGCCGGAGCAGGGCGTAGCCGATGCCGGACAGTCCGGTGAGCAGCCCGGGCGTCGGTACCCGCCCGGGTGTTCCGCAGCGCGGTCCCCAGGCGTGCAGCAGCCCGAGGACCGGGCCGATCCGGCCGGTCGGGCCGCCGTGTGCCTCGCTGTGGCCGTGCCCGGCGAGGGCGGCCACCGCCTCGGCGATGCCCAGCTCGCCGTGGCACAGGCTCAGGTCGGCCACCGGCGGGTGCTCGGCGAGCCGGCGTCCTGCGGCCGGCGCCGGGCCGTGCGCCCGCCGCGGGCCCAGTCCGGCGTCGGCCGCCGCCAGCACGACGCCCGCGGTGCCGGAGCACCAGCCCGCGTCGAGCCGGTCCGCCGCCGCGAGCGCGGTGGTCAGCCGGTCCCGGCCGGCCGCCGCGGCCCGTGCGGCCAGGGGGCCGTCGGTGAACCGGGCGTGCCGGGCGAGCGCCCAGCCGGTCCCGGCCTCGCCGAAGGCGAAGCCGAGGCGTTCGGGCGGGCCGTCGTCGGGCGGGCCCGCCGGGGGGAGCGCGAGCAGCCGTTCGGCGATCCGGTCGGCGAGGCCGGCGGCCTGCGGCAGCCCGCGCTCGCGGTGCACCGCGTGCAGGGCGGCGAGCGCGCCGGCCAGGCCGGCCGACACGTCCGGCGGGGTGTCGTCGCCGAGCGCCGCCAGCGCCAGGGCGTCCAGCGCGGTCGGCAGGCACGCGGCGAGGTCGTCGTCGACCAGGGTGGCCACCCGGGCGAGGGCGTAGCAGATGCCGCCCAGGCCCTCGAAGCCGCCCGGGCCCACGGCCCGGCTCAGCGCCGGGTCGGCGGCCAGCGCGGCGACCAGTTCGGGCACCGGGGCGAGGGCGGCCCGGGCCAGTTCGGTGTGCCGGGCGGAGCCGGTGAGCGCGCCGAGCTGGGCCAGGAACAGGGCCACCCCGCTGTATCCCTGGGCGAGGCCCGCGCCCAGGGGCAGCACGGTCCAGCGGTCGTCGACCGCCTCCAGGCCGATCCAGTTGGCCCGCCCGTGCCCGTGCACGGCCCGGCCGGCGATCTCGTCGGCGATCCCGGAGGCGGCGGCCAGCAGCGCGGAGGGCTCCGGCAGGGCGGCGGGGGCCGGGCGGGCCCGGCGGTCCACCCGGTGGTGGCGGCCGGCGGCGTCCGGCTCGGCGGACGCCAGGGTGGCCGAGATGATCCACTCCTGGGCGTGGCGGTCGACGGTGCTCATGGCGGCGAGCTTGGCCCGCGCGGAGGCGAGCCCCGAGGTGTCCAGGACGCCGTCCACCTCGCTGCCGTCCGAGGCGAAGACCCGCGGTGAGCCGGGCCGGTGGAAGAAGACGGGGACGTCGCCGTCCCACAGGTCGGCGATCTCGTACTCGATCAGGGCCTGGCGGGCCGGGTCGCCGTCCGAGTCGGCCCACAGCACCGCGAACATGGCGTCCCGGTCGAGTCCGTCGCGCAGCACCTGCGGATGGGTCGCCTCCTCCAGCAGGGTGGCGTACAGCATCGTCGGGCGGAGCACGAGGCGGCCGACCGCGTCCGCTCCGGCGGCCAGCGGGCCGTTGGGTGCGGCCAGTTCGTCGCGGTGCCGTACGACGGTGTCGTAGCCGGTGCGGAAGCCCGCGAGTACGGCGGTGAGCCGGTCGGCGCTCCGGGGTCCGGCCGCCGCGCTGTACGGCCGGTTCAGCGCGCCGGTGAACAGCGCCGGGCGGCGTACCAGGCGCATCTCGTCCGTGCCGGCGTCCTCCCACACCATGCGGGTGTTGGGGGCGGTGCCGCCGGGTGCGCCGCCGAGCGCGGAGACGTCGACCGCGCCCAGCTCGCCCACCAGGAGCTGCGGCAGCAGGCAGGTGCGGTGCACCGAGGAGGCGTGCGCGGCGGCGGCCGGGTCGGGGCGGGTGGTGCCTCCCTCCCGCAGGACGGGGTGCAGCAGGGTCTCGACGTCGACGAGCACGGGCTGGTCGCCGTGCGCGAGGACGTTCTCGTAGTGCAGGTCCACCCCTTCGAGGGTGTAGGCCAGGGCGAGCAGCGCGCCCTGCCGGCGGTGGAACCGGTCGATCTCGGCCAGGGAACGGCACGTGCGGTGGTCGATGTACTCCAGCCATCCGTAGCCGTCGCCGGCCACCCAGCGCGGGGTGCGCGGCGCGAGGTCCGGCACCTTGCCGTCCAGCCAGCCGGCCATCCGGTCCAGCAGGGCGTGCTGGTCGACCGGCCGCGGCTTGTAGACGGCGCGGGCGCCGTCGGCGAACCGGAGCACCGCCACCGACCTGCCCCGCTGGTGCAGGTCCCCGAGTCCCAGCTCGACGGCGGTCAACGGGCCCGGGTCGCGTCCGTCGAACAGGACGTCGGCGAGCCGTCGCCGGTCGGCGGCGAGCCGCGCCAGCAGTTCGGCGCCGTAGCGGGCGGTGTGCCGGCAGGTCCGGGCCAGCAGCCGGGCGAGCACGGGGTAGCGGGAGAACAGCCGGGTCAGACCGGTGCGGGTGCCGGCCCGGGCGGCGAAGTCGGCGAACCGGGCCGCGGCGGTGGCGCCGGACAGGTCGCCCGCGGTGCGCGCGGCGGCGAGTTCCACGACCAGGGTCCGGGCGGCCGCCTTGGCCAGGCGGCGGGTCAGCCAGCGGGCGTAGAGCGGGGCGAGCACCGCCACGTCACCGGGTTCGGCGCCGTCCGCCGTGGCCCGGTCGACCAGTTCGGCGACGGCCGCCGTCACCAGCGGGCGCAGCACCGGTTCGAACACCGCCGCCCCGTCCGCCGGGTCGGCGGGCGCGGTCACCGCGTCCCCGCAGACCTCGGCGGGCGTCTCGGGGGCCGCGGCGACCGCCGCCTCCACGAACACCGCCCACCGCGGCTTGGCGAGCCGGCCGGCCAGGCGGGTGGCGGGTTCGGCGGCGAGCGCCGCCACCAGGGGGGTGTCGGCGCCCAGTCGGGCCGAACGCACGGACTCGCAGGTCAGCTCGATCGGTGAGCGGGTGCGCGGCCCGGCGGCCGGGCCCGCCGCCGGCGCCGCCGGCGGGTGCGGGGCCGACAGCCGTTCGCGCAGTGTGGCGGCCGGCGCCCACCAGGAGGGCGTCGCCTCCGTGCTGGGACAGGCGGTGTCGGTTGTGGTCACGTCGGCAACCCTTCCAGCGGCCTCACCCGCCCGTACAGGGAGTCGCGCCCCCACATTCCGCGCCGGACTACCCACTCGAGGGGGTCGGGGGTTCTCCATACGTGGGGGGTGGGGGGAGTGGGGGTGAGTGGTGACCGCCGCGATGGTGTCGGCGCGTCCGGGAAACGGCCCCCAGCTGCGGCGGGGTGCTGTCGGGCGGTGCCCGGCGGTGGGCGGGGCGGGTGCGTGGTTGTACGGCCGTTCGCGGACCGGACGCCCGTGCCGGACGTACGCGGGGACGGCCGCCGGCGCACAGCCGTGCGCGGGACGGCCGCATGGGTACGGGCCGGAGGCCGGGCGGGCCTCGGTACAAGTGGGTGGAGCGAACCAGTCGCCACTGTAGGGGTGTTCACAGTTCGGCCGCCGGTGCGCGGCGGGCACGGGGCGGCCACCTGGGCGTATCCGGGGCCGGGCCGCCGGGGTCCACCCGGGGTGGTCGGCGGAGTGGGGGAATCCGGGTAATCGCGCCCCATGCGGCGCGCCGCGCCGGTTGCCGAGACTCCTCGCCGAGAGGTTCGACCCGCGCTGATCGAGGAGTACACATGGGCAACCCCCTGTCGTTGTGCGTCGTGGCCCTGGACCCGCTGCTCGAAGCCGGCGCCGTCGCCGCCCTGTCCGGCGACCCGGACATCGCACTGGTCCGGCCGGAGGAGAGAGCCGACGTGGCCGTGGTGATCTTCGATCGAGTGGACCGTCAGGAACTCGACCTGGTGGCCGCGACCGGTGCCGGACCGCACCGGCCCGCCATCATCGTGATCGCCTCCGACATGTCCCCGGCCGAGGCCGCCGAGGCCATCAACGCCGGGGCCCGCGGCCTGCTGCGCCGGCACGAGGTCAACGCCGACCGGCTGGCCCGCACCGTGCGGACGGTGGCCGGCGGCGACTGCACCGTGCCGCCCGAGCTGATCGACGGCCTCCTCGACCAGAGCGGCGAGGCCGACGCGTATCACGGCTCGCGGGGGCGCGGACCGGACTGGGGTCTGGACGAGCGGGAGCGCGCGGTGCTGCGGATGGTGGCCGACGGCCGGGAGACGGACGAGATCGCCAGGGAACTCTGCTACTCCCCGCGCACGGTGACCACCGTGGTCCGCGACATCACGCAGCGGTTCCGGCTGCGCAACCGCGCCCACGCGGTGGCCTACGCCCTCCGGACGGGCCTGCTGTGAGCGGCCTGGTCCTCGAAGCGGCGCCGGACGCCGGACGCGCCGTCGGCGCGCTGCGCGTGCGCCTCGGTCCGGCGGGCGGCGCGGCCCGCGACACGGTGGCCGCCGGGCTGCGCCGGGCCGGCATCGAGCTGGTGGCCGGGCGCTGCGACGAGGCCGTCCGGGTGGCCGTCGGGCGGACGCCCGGCGCGGCGCTCGACGGCTGGCCGGAAACCGGCGGCGGCCCTCTGCTGCTGGTCGCCGACACGTTCACCGCCGCGGGAGTGCGGCAGGCCGTCCGGGCGGGGGCGGTGGCCATGCTGCAGTCGGCCGAGGCCACCCCGGAGCGTCTGCTCACCGCCGTCCACGCGGCCCGCTACGGCGAGGGCCGGATGTCCTACGGCGTCCTGGTCCGCCTCCTCGACCAGGCGGACGGCGGTGCCGCGGAGCGGCGGCGTCCGCCGGCCGACTCGCCGCTGACGGCCCGGCAGAAGACGGTGCTCGCGCTGGTCGCCGAGGGGCACGGCAACGCGGCCATCGCCCGGGAGCTCTCCTGCTCCCAGCACACGGTGAAGAACGTCATGTACGACCTGATGACCCGCCTCCAGGTCCGCAACCGGGCCCACGCGGTGGCCTACGGCGTCCGCACCGGCCTGATCTGACCCGGCCGCGGGCCCGGCCGCCGAAGAGCGGTCGCGGCCCTGGCCGTCCCACCGCTGGCCCGGTCGCGAGGCCCAGCAGCGGACCCGATCACCGGTCGCGGCCCCGTCCACCCGACGCTGGGGCCGGCCGCACCCCCGGCCGCCCGGCCGCGCGGCCGCAGTCCCGCCCGCCCGACCGCGGGCTCGGTCACGGCGCCGACTGCCCGGCCGCAGACCCGGTGACCGGTCACGCGCCCCCGGTCGCCCGGTCCGAGGACCAGTCACGCCCCCGACCGCCGGACCCGGCAGCGGCCCCGCCGCCCCAGACCCGGTGACCGGCCCCGGCACCGGCCGTCCGGCCGCGCACCCACCCGATCGCCCGACACCGGTCCCGGCAGGGGCCCCGGCGCGAACCCCGCCCTCCCACCGCAGACCTGACCGTCCGGCCGAGAGCGTGGCCGTGGCGTCGGCCACCCGGCCGCGCACCCGCTCGCCCGGCCGCGGCCTCGGTCGCCAGGCCCGGTCGCGGACCGGCCCCGCCCCGCCCCGCCCCGGCCACTCGGCCGTAGGCCCACTCGCGCACCCGGCCGCCCGGCCGCCCGGCCGCGTACCCGGCCCCCTCGCACCCCGCCCGCAAGCCCCAGGCAGCCGCACCGGCCGCGAACCCGACGGTGGCCCCAGCCACCGCCCCACCGCCGCCCGGCATCCCCTCGCACCCTCGCCGCCCGGCACCCCCTCGCACCCCGCCCCCACCCCAGCCACACCCCCCAACAGAGACATTGACGCAGCAAAAGGCGCGGCGGGCGTTGCCGCTCCTTCCCTACTGCGGTGCCTCGGGGGGACGGCAAGCTCCGGACGTGCCCCGACCACCCGAGGCGCGACGACCTACCCGACTCCTCGGAGGTGAGCCGGTGGACCGCTGTGACGGCCGGACGACATCCTTCTCGCAGCAACGGCTGTGGTTCCTCGACCAACTGCGGCCCGGCACGGCCGACCATCTGCTGCCGATGGCGCTGCGCCTGCGCGGCGGCCTCGACGCCGAGGCCCTCGCCGCCGCCCTGGGCGACGTGATCGACCGGCACGAGGTGCTGCGCACCCGGTACGCGGCCGCCGACGGCGAGCCGGTGGCCCTCGTGGCGCCGCGGGTCGCGGTCCCGCTGGACACGGTCGAGGCGCCCGGCGCCGACGCGGCCGGCGTCGCCGAGGTCCTGGACCGCGCGCTGCGCCGGCCGGTCGACCTGTCGACCGCGCCGCCGCTGCGGGCCACCCTGGCGCGGTTCGCGCCCGACGACCACCTGCTGGTCGTCGTGGTGCACCACATCGCCTTCGACTTCTCGTCCTGGAACATCCTCACCCGCGACCTGGCCGCGGCCTACCGCGCCCGGACCACCGGCGTCCCGCACGGCCTCCCGGAGCTCCCCCTCCAGTACGCCGACCTCGCGGCCCGCCAGCGCGAGCAGTCGGCCGGCCCGCGGCTCACCCGCGGCCTCGACCACTGGCGCACCCGTCTCGCCGACCTGCCGCCGCTCGACCTGCCGACCGACCGCCCCCGCCCCGCCGAGTTCGACGGCGCCGCCGCCGTGACCCGCTTCACCCTCCCGGCGGACCTGGTGGCGCGGGCCGATCTGCTGGCCAGGTCGCACCGGGCCACCCGGTTCATGGTGCTGCTGGCGGCCTTCCAGGCGCAGCTGGGCCGCTACAGCGGGCAGCGCGACTTCGCCGTCGGCACCCCGGTCGCGGGCCGCGGCCAGGCCGCCGCCCGGGATCTCATCGGACCTTTCGTCAACACCGTGGTCCTGCGCGCCGACCTGTCCGGCCGGCCGAGCTTCGGGGAGCTGGTGGACCGGGTCCGCAACGCCTCCCTGACCGACCTCACGCACGCCGACGTCCCCTTCGAACGCGTGGTCGGCGAGCTGGCCCCGCCCCGCGACCTCAGCCGCAACCCCCTCTTCCAGGTCTCCTTCCTCACCCTGGACGCCCAGGCCGCACCGCCCGACCTGCCCGGCCTGTCCGTCGACGTGCTGCCCACGCCGGTCGCCGGAACCCCGTTCGATCTCGCGCTCGACCTGCTCGGCCGTCCCGACGGCGCCCTGGTGCTGCGCCTCCAGTACGCCACCGCGCTGTTCACCCCCCAGACCGCCGCCCGCGTCACCGAGGACTACGTGCGGCTGCTGCGCGCGCTGCTCGCCGCGCCGGACGCGCCGCTGGCCGACGCCGTCGCCGCGCTCGCGCCGCTGCCCGGCGGGGAGCGCCGCCGCCGGCTCGCGCTCGGTCTGGGCGAGGCCCGCGCCGTACCCGCGCACACCGTCACCGACCTGTTCGAGCGGCAGGCGCGCCGCACCCCGCACGCCACCGCCGTACGCTCCCGGGACGGCGAGCTGACCTACGCGGAACTCGACGCGCGGGCCGACGTACTGGCGCACCGGCTGCGCGGCCTCGGCGTCGGCCGCGGCGCCCGGGTGGGCGTCCTGCTGGAGCGCGGCACCGGGCTCCTGGTCGCCCTGCTCGGCGTGCTCAAGGCGGACGCCGCGTACGTCCCGCTCGACCCCCTGCACCCCGCCCGGCGCATCGGCAGCCTGATCGAGGGCACCGAGGCCGCCGTGGTCGTCACCTCGGGACCGCTGGCCGAGCGGGCGGAGGGCACGCGGGCGAGGGCCCTGCTGCTCGACGCCGCCGTGCCGCCGGCCGGTGCGGTACCGCGGCCGGAGCGGACCACCGGCCCGGACGACCTGGCGTACGTGTTCCACACCTCCGGCTCGACCGGCGCCCCCAAGGGCGTGCAGATCCCGCACAGCGCCCTGACCAACTTCCTGCACGCGATGGCGGCCCGGCTGGAGCTGACGCCGGGGCACACCGTCCTCGGCGTCACCACCGCCTCCTTCGATCCCTCGATGCTGGAGCTGTGCCTGCCGCTGCTGACCGGCGCCCGGCTGGTGCTGGCCGACGCCGAGCAGGCCCGCGACCCCGAGCGGCTGATCCGGCTGCTCGGCGAGGCGCGCCCGGACCTGCTCCAGGCCACCCCGTCGATGCTGCGGATGCTGGTCGACACCGGCTGGACGCCCGCCCCCGGCCTGACCGTGCTGTCCGGCGGTGAGAAGCTGCACACCGATCTGGCCGCGACGCTCGCCGCCGGCGGCGCCCCGGTCCTGGACCTGTACGGGCCGACCGAGGCGACGATCTGGACCAGCGTGGCCCGGCACGGCGCCGACGGGCTGGTACGGGAGTGGGCCGCGGTGGACAACACCACCGTGCGGGTGCTCGACGACCGGCTGGAGCCGGTGGCCGAGGGCGTCACCGGACACGTCTGCATCGGCGGCGACGGGCTCGCCTGGGGCTACCGGGGTCGGCCCGGCCAGACCGCCGGCGTCTTCCTGCCCGACCCGCACGCCACCGCGCCCGGCGGCCGCCTCTACGCCACCGGCGACCTCGGCCGCCTGCGTCCGGACGGCTCGCTGGAGATCCTCGGCCGCAGCGACCACCAGGTGAAGATCCGCGGCCACCGGATCGAACCGGGGGAGATCGAGGCCGCGCTGCTCGCCCTCGACGGTGTGCGCGCCGCCGTGGTGCACCCGACGCCGGACGCCGACGGCGGCCGGCAGCTCACCGCCTACCTGGTCGCGGAGGACGCCGGGAACCCGCCCGCGCCGGACACGCTGCGCGCCGCACTGCTCGACTCCCTGCCGCACCACCTGGTGCCGGCCGCGTTCGTCCTGCTGGACGCCATCCCGACCGCGGTCAGCGGGAAGGTCGACCGTCACGCGCTGCCGGTGCCCGCGCCGCAGGCCGCCGGCCCGGCCGCCGCTCCCCGCACCCCGCGCGAGCGGTCGGTCGCCGGGGTGTGGGAGGAGGTGCTGGGCGCCACCGGGATCGGCGCCCACGACGACTTCTTCCTGCTCGGCGGCCACTCGCTGCTCGCCACCCGGGTGTCCGTGCGGCTGCGCGCCGCCCTCGGCGTGGACGTCCCCGTACGGGCGCTGTTCGACCACCCCACCGTCGCCGCGCTCGCCGCGGCCCTGGAGGGCTATCCGCGGCTGGCCGCGGACGGCCCCCTGCCGCGGCTGACCGCCCGCCCGCGCGGCGCGCGCACCACCGCCGGCCGCTGACCGAAACCGCCTCCTCGCCCAAGGACCGCCATGACCCTCGTCGCGACCACCGAATCCTCCCTCCGGGAGCAGTCCGACACCTCCGTCTTCGAGAAAGTCGAGTCCGAGGTGCGGATGTACTGCCGTACCTTCCCCGTGGTGTTCGAGCGCGCCAAGGGCGCGCTGCTGCACACCGACGACGGCCGGGCCTTCATCGACTTCTTCTGCGGCGCCGGCAGCCTCAACTACGGGCACAACCACGACGCCGTCAAGGACCGCATCCTCGGCTACCTCGCCGCCGACGGCCTGATGCACGGCCTGGACCTGCACACCGTCGCCAAGCGCGACTTCCTCACCCGTCTCACCGAGGTCGTGCTGCGGCCCCGCGGTCTCGACTACAAGGTGCAGTTCACCGGCCCGACCGGGACCGACGCGGTGGAGGCCGCCCTCAAGCTGGCGCGCCGGGCGACCGGCCGCACCGGCCTGACCGCCTTCACCGGCGCCTACCACGGGATGTCGCGCGGCGCGCTGGAGGTCACCGGCAGCCGCCGGGCCCGCCGCGCGGGCGCGGTCGCCGGCGGGGACGTGACCTTCGTGCCCTACGAGGACGGCCCGCTCGGCCCGTTCGACTCGATCGGCCTGCTGGAGCGGCTGTGGACCGACCCGTCCTCCGGCACCGAGCCGCCGGCGGCCGTCGTCGTCGAGGCGGTGCAGATGGAGGGCGGCGTGTACGCGGCGAGCCCGGAGTGGCTGCGCCGGCTGCGCGAGGTCACCGAGCGGCACGGGGTGCTGCTGATCGTGGACGAGATCCAGACCGGCTGCGGCCGCACCGGCGCGTTCTTCGGCTTCGAGGAGTCCGGGATCGTGCCGGACGTCGTCACCGTCTCCAAGTCCCTCAGCGGCTACGGGCTGCCGCTCTCGCTCACGCTGTTCCGGCGCGAGCTGGACGTGTGGCAGCCCGGCGAGCACACCGGCACGTTCCGCGGCAACCAGCTCGCCTTCGTCGCGGCCACCGCGGCGTGCGAACTGTGGCAGCGCGAGGACTTCCTGACCGGCCTGCGGCGCGGCGCCGACCGCCTCGCCCGGTTCCGGGCCGAGATCGGCGCGCTGGACCCCCGCCTGGTGCTGCGCGGCCGGGGCATGGTGCTCGGCATCGACACCGCCGGGGCCGGCGGCGCGGAGCGGGCCGGGCGGATCCAGCGCCACGCCTTCGAGCACGGCCTGATCGTCGAGCGCTGCGGCCGCCACGACGAGGTCCTCAAGGTGATGCCCCCGCTGACCATCGCGCCCGCCGTGCTCGATCAGGGCCTCGGCATCCTGCGCGACGCCCTGCAAGCGAACTGACGCCCCGCCACCCGAGGAGGAACCCCTGATGCCTCGATCCGACCGCCGCCACCTGATCTCGGTCGACGACCTCACCGACCGGGAGCTGCGCTGGCTCGTGCACCGCGGCGCCCAGTACGCCGCCGGCGAGTGCGAGGACGCCCGGCCGCTCTCCGACGCCGTCGTCGGCGTCCTGTTCCGCAAGACGTCCACCCGCACCCGCACCGCGTTCTCGGCCGGCGCGCTCCGGCTCGGCGGGCAGCTGATCACCTACGGCCCCGGCGACCTCCAGGAGAACACCGGGGAGAGCTCCGAGGACACCGGGGACGTGCTCTCGCGGATGCTCGACGTGCTGGTGGCCCGTACCGCGGGCAGCACCGAGGAGCTGCGCGCCTACGCCGCCCAGCGGCGGATGGCCGTGATCAACGCGATGAGCGCCGCCGAGCACCCCACCCAGGCCCTCACCGACCTCACCACGATGCTCGGCCGGTTCGGGCGCATCGAGGGGCTGCGGGTGCTGTACGCGGGCGAGGGCAACAACACCGCCTCGGCGCTCGCCCTGGCCCTGAGCCGGTTCCCCGGCACCGAGCTGCACCTGCGGACCCCGCCCGGCTACGGACTCGACCCGGCCTTCCTCGACCGGGCCCGCGTCCACGCCAAGGAGTCCGGCGCGCTGATCGAGGAACGCCACCACATGGCCGACCTGCCGCAGGCCGACATCGTGTACACCACGCGCTGGCAGACGACCGGCACCACCAAGCCCGACCCCGACTGGCGGCGCGTCTTCGCCCCGTTCCGGGTGGACGCCGCCGTGCTGGCGGCCTGTCCCGGCGCCGTCTTCATGCACGACCTGCCCGCGCACCGCGGCGACGAGGTGACCGGCGAGGTGCTGGACGGCCCCGCGAGCATCGCGTTCCAGCAGGCCGAGAACAAGTACCACAGCGCCCGCGCCGTTCTGGAGTGGTGCCTCGGCGGCATCCCGGCGGACCGGCCCTGCCGGCCGGCCTGACCACACGCCGGCCGCCGGTCCCGCGCACGTTTTCCCCAGGGAGGTAGCACAGCAATGTCCGACACCATCAGCATGCCCGGCGGCGGGTGGCGCCTGTGGCGGCACTTCGCGCTCCGCGGGCCCGGTTTCCCCGCCGCGGGGGTACTCCGGCTGGCCCCGGAGGGCCTGGCCTCGGCCGCGGACAAGTTCGCCCCCGGGGAGGTCTTGGCGGGGGCGGACTGGGAGGCGTTCCAGGAGGACTTCTCCGAGGCCGCCGTGCGCACCGCCCGCGACCTCCAGGAGATCGCCGCCTCGGCGCCGTTCCGGGCCGCGGTCGCCTGGCAGAACCGCGCGGTGCTGCGCACCGGCATCAAGCCGTTCCTCGACTGGACGCCGTCCGCCCAGGGCCGCACCAGCATGCCCCGCCAGCGCGAGGAGCTGGTCGCCCACTACTGGCAGCGGTTCTGCGTCAAGAACGACACCATCGGCTTCTTCGGACCGGTCGGCTGGGGCGCCTTCGACACCGCCCGGCGCGGCGTCGAGGTGCACCCCGGCGCCGGGCTGGTCGCCGAGTCCCGGGTCTACTTCTCCAGCTGGTCGATGGACGCGCTCGCCAAGGCGATCGACCGCGACCCGCGGGTGCGCGCCTGGACGCCGCCGCGCCAGGTCCCCTTCGTCCGGGTGGTCGACGGCACGGTGCGCCTGCCCGGCCGTCCGCCGCAGCCGGCCCCCGAGCCCGCGCTCACCGTCCTGCGCCTGTGCGACGGACGCCGCACGCCCACCGAGATCGCCGGCCTGGCCGCCCGGGAGCTGGGCCGCGAGGTGCCGGCCCCGGAGGTCACCGAGGCCCTGGAGTGGCTGGTCGCGCGCCGCCTGATCGGCTGGAAGCTGGACGTGCCCGCCGGCACCTACCCCGAGCGGGAGCTGCGCGCCCTGTTGGAACGCATCGGCGACCCGGCCGTACGCGAGCCCGCGCTGGCCAAACTGGCCGTGCTGGAGAGCGGCCGCGACCGGGTGGAGCGGGCCGGTACGGACGCCGAGGAGCTGACCGCCGCGCTCGCCGCCCTGGAGGCCGGCTTCGCCGAGATCACCGAGGTGTCCGCGGTCCGCGAGAAGGGCGCCAGGACCGCGCCCAACCGCGCGCTGGTGTACTCCGACTGCCGCCGCTCCGCCACGGCGACCGTGGGCACCGCCGTCCTGGAGCAGCTCGCGCCGCTGGAGCTGTGCCTGACCGCCGCCCGCTGGATGACCAACCGGTACGCGCGCACCGTCGGCGCCCGCCTCCACGAGGCCTACGAAAAGCTGCGCGCCGAGCACGGGCAGGTCGACCTCGGCTCACTCTGGTTCGCCTGCCTGCCCGCCCCGCACCCGAGCTCCATCGCCGACATCGAGCGCATCCAGGCCGAGCTGCGCGAACGCTGGAGCCGGATCATCGACGCGCCGCCCGGCGCCCGGCGGGTGACGCTGACCAGCGCCGCCATCGCCGACCAGGTGCGCGAGGCGTTCCCCGAGGGCGGCCGCGGCTGGTCGCTCAGCCGGTACGTCAGCCCCGACCTGATGATCGTCGCCGAGGACCTGGCCGCCGTGGAACGCGGCGAGTTCCAGCTCGTCATCGGCGAGCTGCACGTCGCGATGAACACCATCGGCCAGTCGCTCTTCGTCCACCAGCACCCCGACCGTGCCCAGCTGATCGAGGAGACCACCCGCGACTTCCCCGGCCCGCGGCTGCTGCCCATGCTGCCCAAGGAGCTGCCGCTGAAGTGGTCCGCCCGCAGCCGGCAGTCCCTGGAGCGCCCGGAGGACCACTACGTCGCGCTCGCCGACTTCAGCGCCGACCCGCACCGCCCGCGCACCGTACGCTCCGCCGACGTGCGGGTGGAGGAGCGCGACGGACGGCTCGCGGCCGTACTGGCCGACGGCTCGGTCTTCGACCTGATCGACGTGTTCTGCCACGCGCTCAGCAACCGTGTGATGGACCGCTTCACCCTGCGCGCGGACGGCGACCACTCGCCCCGCATCACCATCGACTCCACCGTCGTCGCCCGGGAGTCCTGGCGGTTCGCCGGCTCCGCGCTGGCGTTCGCCGACGACAAGAGCGAGGCCCGCCGCTTCGTCCGCGCCCGCCAGTGGCGCGACACCCACGAACTGCCCCGCTTCGTCTTCGTCGTCTCCCCCACCGAACCCCGCCCCTTCTTCGTCGACTTCGACAGCCCCGTCTACGTCAACATCCTCGCCAAAGCCGCCCGCCGACTCGCCCGCAAGGACCCCGCCGCACAACTCACCGTCACCGAGATGCTCCCCACCCCCGAACAGGCCTGGCTCACCGACGACCAGGGCCGGCGCTACACCTCCGAACTCCGCCTCGTCGCCGTCGACCGCACTGTCGCCCCCGGGGAGCCGGCATGAGCGCTCGCGCCCGGACGACCTTCGTCGACGCCCTCCGCGCGCACGCCGACCGCGCGCCGCGCTCCCCCGCCCTGCTGACCGCCGAGGGACCGACCGGCTACGGCGAACTCGCCGCCCGGATCGAGCGGCTCGCCGCCCACCTCGCGGCGCACGGCGTGGGACCGGAACGGGTGTGCGCGGTGGCCCTGCCGCCCGGCGTGGACGCCGTGGTCGCGACCGCCGCCGTCGTCCGGGCCGGCGGGGCGTTCCTCACCCTGGACACCGGCCTGCCCGACCGACGGCTCGCCGCGCTCGCCGCCGGCGGCGGCGCGACCCTGCTGCTCACCGGCGCCGCCCTCGCCGACCGCCTCACCGCGCTGGTCGACGCGCCCGCCGTCCTGCTCGACCGGCTCCCGGCCGCCGACCCGCCGCCGGCCGTCTTCCCCGCCACCCATCCGCGCTCGCTCGCCTACGTCAGTCACACCTCGGGCTCCACCGGCGCCCCCAACCCCGTCCTGATCGAGCACGGCGGCCTCGACACGTATCTGCGCGCCGTCGTCCGCGACAACGACCTCGGCCCCGGCACCGTCGCCCTCCAGCTCGCCCCGCCCGGCTACGACGCCTCCATCCGGGACACCTTCGCGCCGCTGGCCGCGGGCGGATGCGTCGTCCTGGTCGAACGCTCGCGCCTGCTGCGCGCCGAGTCCTTCGCCGACACCGTCGCCGCGTACGGCGTCGACACCCTCCTCAGCACCACCCCCTCCTTCCTGAGCTTCCTCGCCCAGTCGCCCGCGGCCGCCGGACGGCTGCGGTCGCTGCGCCTGGTCTGCTCCAGCGGCGAGTCGCTGCGCCCCTTCCTGGCCGCCGGCGGCCGCGCGCTGCTCGGCGGCCGGCTGGTCAACCAGTACGGTCCCAGCGAGTGCACCATGACCTCCACCCGCTACGAGGTGCCGGCCGCCCCCGACACCTCGGCCGACACCGTCGGCACCGCCGTCGACGGCGCCGTGGTGCGCCTGCTCGACGCGCGCGGGCGCGAGGTGCCGGCCGGGCGGACCGGCGAGGTGCACATCGGCGGCGCGGGCGTGGCCCGCGGCTACGGCGGGCGACCCGGCCTGACCGCCGACCGGTTCCCGCCCGACCCGTACGGGCCGCCCGGCGCCCGGCTCTACCGGACCGGCGACCTCGCCCGGCGCTCCCCCGACGGGACGCTGGAGTACCTCGGCCGGGCCGACCGCCAGATCAAGATCCGCGGCCACCGCGTGGACCCGGCCGAGATCGAGGGCGCCCTGCTCGCCCACCCCGAGATCACCGGCGCCGTGGTGACCGCCGAGACCGACGAGCGGGGCCGCACCTGGCTCGGCGCCCACGTCACCGGCCCGCCGGAGAGCACCACCGACGCCCAGCTGCGCGCACACCTGGCCCGTACCCTGCCGCCGCACATGATGCCGCGGCGGTTCACCCGGCTGGAGCGCCTGCCCGTCACGCACAGCGGCAAGGCCGACCGCCGCGCGCTGCGCGCCCGCGCGCCGGAGCCGGTGTCATGACGGCCGCCGACACCCGGATCGCACCGGCCGCCGTGCCGGCCGCCGCCGACCGGATCGCCCCCCATGTCCGGCACACGCCGCTGCTGCGCGGCGACCTGCTGCCCGGACTGCTCGTCAAGGCCGAACACCTCCAGCACAGCGGGTCGTTCAAGCTGCGCGGCGCGGCCAACGCGATGCTGGCGCTGGGCGCGGACGAGGTGGTCGCCGGCTCCTCCGGCAACCACGGCATCGCGGTGGCCACCCTCGGCCGCGCCCTCGGCGTCCGGGTCACCGTGGTGATGGCGGCCGGCGCCGCCGAGGCCAAGGCGGCGGCCGTCCGGGCGCTGGGCGGCCGGGTCGTGCGGGTGCCCGGCGGGGTGGCCGACCGCGACCGGCACGCCAAGGACCTCGCCGCCCGCACCGGGGCCGCGCTGGTGCCCTCCTCCGACCACGAACTCGTGGTGGCCGGACAGGGCACCGTCGGCCTGGAGGTGCTGCGCGACGCCCCCGACATCGACACGCTCGTCGTGCCGGTGGGCGGCGGCGGTCTGCTGGCCGGCGTCTGCCTGGCCGCCGCACACCTGCGCAGCGCGGTGCGGATCGTCGGCGTGGAACCCGAACGCACCCGGCGCTACGCCTGCTCCCTCGCCGCCGGCCACCCGGTCGAACTGCCGCCCGGTGACTCGGTGGCGGACGGACTGCGCGGCCAGCGGCCCGGCGAGGTGATCCTGCCGGTCGTCCGGCACCGGGTCGACGAACTGGTCGGCGTCGACGACCGGGCCGTGCTGCGCGCGATGGACCTGCTGCACCGCGCCGGCATCCCGGCCGAGCCGAGCGGCGCCGCCGCCCTGGCCGGCGCGCTCCGGCTCGGACCGCCCGGCCGCTGCGCCGTCGTCGTCTCCGGCGGCAACACCGCCGCCGCCCTGTCCACCGCCCGGGCTACGCCCGCGGCCGCCGCCCGCTGACGGCTGACCTGCGACACGTCGCACCGGCCGCCGGGCGCGCCGCGTCACGCCTCTCCCGCTCACACCCGCTCACACCCGCACAGCTCACGTGCACCCCCGCACCACTCACACGTGTGCACACCGAACACCCCTCACCGGAAGGACCCACCATGAACCCCGTCGACACCGCCGAACTCACCGGGCTGATCACCGGCTACTACCGCGAGACGCTCGGCGACGACACCCTCGACGCCGCGAGCGACTTCTTCGAGGCGGGCGGCGACTCGCTCGCCGCCTTCCAGATCGTCGGCCGCCTGCACGAACTGCTCGACGCGGAGATCGCCGTCGCCCTGGTCTTCACCTACCCGTCCCCGGCCGAGCTGGCGCAGGTCGTCGTCGACGACCTGGCCCTCGCGCCCGCGTCGGCCTAGGGGCGGCCGGGATGAGCGAGGGAACCGTCTCTCTGAGCGGCCGCTGGCGGCTGTGGGACCAGGTCGCGGTACGCGGCACCGGGTTCCCGGCGAACGGGGTGCTCCGGCTCGCGCCGGAGGGCCTGGCGGCGGCCGCGGACAAGTTCGGGCCGCGCGACGCCCTGTCGGGGGCGGCCTGGAAGGTCTTCGAGGAGGAGTTCACCCGGGCCGCCGCGCTGGCGGCCGCTGACGCGCAGGAGATCGCCGCCTCCGGACGGTTCCGGGCGGCGGTCGCCTGGCAGAACCGGGGCGTGCTCGACTCGGCGATCCGGCCGTTCCTCAACTGGTCGCCCGAGACCGCGGGCCGCACGTTCAAGCAGCGCCAGCGCGAGGAGCTGGTCGCCCACTACTGGCAGCGGTTCTGCGTCAAGAACGACACCATCGGCTTCTTCGGACCGGTCGGCTGGGGCGCCTTCGACACCGCCCGGCCCGGCGTGACCGTCGAACCGGGCAGCGGGCCGACCGCGTCCTCGGAGGTCTTCTGGTCCAGCTGGTCGGTCGACGCGCTGGCCCGGGAGATCGACGCCGACCCCGCGGTGCGCCCCTGGACGGCGCCCCGCCGGGTGCCGTACGTCCGGCTGGAGGAGAACGCCGTACGGATACCCGCCAGGCCGCCGCGCCCGGTGCCGCCCGAGACGCTGCGGCTGCTGCGGCTGTGCGACGGCACCCGCTCCGTCCCGGCGCTCCAAAGGGAGTTGGGGCCGGACACGGACGTACCCGCCCTGCTCGACGAGCTGGTCCGGCTGCGCTGGATCACCTGGCGGCTGGAGGTGCCCGCCGACATCCGGCCCGACCGGCGGCTGCGCGCCGCTCTGGAGCGGATCGGCGAGCCGGGTCCGCGCGCGGCCGCGCTCGCCCGGATGGACGAGCTGGAGAGCGCGGTCGAGGGCGTCCGGGCGGCCGCCGAGGACCCCGAGCGGCTGGTCGCGGCCCTCACCGCCGTCGAGCAGACGTTCCAGCGGGTGACCGAAGCGGCCGCCAAGCGCGAGAAGAGCACCACCACGGCGCCCGGCCGCGCCGTGGTCTACTCCGACAGCCGCCGCGCCGCCCGGGTCACGCTCGGCGGCGACGTCCTGGCCGCGCTCGCCCCGCTCGACCTGCTGATGTCCGCGGCCGCCTGGCTCTCCGGCGCCCTGGCGGCCCGGGTGAGCGAGCGCGTCACCGAGGTGTACGAGCGGCTGCGCGCGGACGCCGGTCCCGGCCGGCCGGTGGACCTCGCCGCGTTCTGGTTCGCCTGCATGCCCGTCCTGCACGGGGCCGCGGTCGCCGACGCCGCCGAACTCCAGGCGGAGTTCGAGCGCCGCTGGCAGCGGGTCCTGCCGGACACGGAAGGGGTGCGGCGGGTCACGGTCGCGGGCGCGGACATCGCCGGCCGGGTGGCGGAGGTCTTCGGTCCGGCCGCCGCACCCGGCTGGAGCGCGGCGCGGTACATCAGCCCGGACGTGATGATCGCCGCGCCGGACGCCGCCGCCGTCGCCCGGGGCGAGTTCGGCCTCGTCCTCGGCGAACTCCACCTGGCCGCCAACACGCTCGGCAACGAGCTGTTCGTCAACCAGCACCCCGACCCCCGCGAGCTGTTCGAGCGGACCGACCGCGACCATCCGGCGCCCCGGCTCATGCCGCTGCTGCCCAAGGAGCACAAGTCCCGGCTCTCCGCCCGGATCCGGCACGCGCTGGTACGGCCTCAGGACTACCAGGTCGCCCTGCTCGACAACACGGCGGACCCGCACCGCGACCGCACCGTGCCGAGCGCCGACGCCGTGGTGGAGCGCCGCGAGGGCCGGCTGTGCGTGGTGCTGCCCGACGGCGCGGTGTTCCCGGCCGTGGAGGTGTTCGCGCATGTGCTGACCACGCTGGTGACGGACCGGTTCCGGCTGCTGCCGGAGGCCGACCACTCCCCCCGGGTCACCGTCGACCGGATGACGGTGGCCCGCGAGACCTGGCGGTTCGCCGGCTCCGCGCTGGCCTTCGCCGACGACAAGAGCGAGGCCCGCCGCTTCGTCCGCGCCCGCCAATGGCGCGACACCCACGAACTGCCCCGCTTCGTCTTCGTCGTCTCCCCCACCGAACCCCGCCCCTTCTTCGTCGACTTCGACAGCCCCGTCTACGTCAACATCCTCGCCAAAGCCGCCCGCCGACTCGCCCGCAAGGACCCCGACGCACAACTCACCGTCACCGAGATGCTCCCCACCCCCGAACAGGCCTGGCTCACCGACGACCAGGGCCACCGCTACTCCTCCGAACTCCGCCTCGTCGCCGTCACCGACTGAACCGTCCCACCGGAACCGCGCCTTCGCGCCGCGGTCTCCACCCCGCACCGCCGAACCGGGCCGGGCTCCCCACCAGGAGCCCGGCCCGTTCGCACGCGCGGGTGCGGATGCGGGACGCGGCCGGTGCCCGGCTGGGGCAGAAGCCTGCCGTGAGCGCGCGGTGGTGCGGCCACGCGTCCCGGGCACCGGCCCGCACGCGCGGACACAGACCGCCACCCGCACCTGCGGCCCCGGACTCGGCCCCTCGGCCCCGCACCGGCACCCGCACCTGCACCCCCACCCGCGGCGCCGGAGCCGCACCCGCAGACCCGCAGCCACACCCGCACCCGCACACCTGCGGGCACGAACCACACCCGTGCCCGCCGCCCCCGCCGACCGGGCCCGCGGCGGACGGTGGCCCCGTACGGCCGGGCACGCCGAGAGGGCGGGGGCGCCGTGTGCGCCCCCGCCCTCTCGGCCGTACCGGCCTTGGGTGTCAGCCGGTGTCAGCCGGCGCCCTCCGTGCCCTCGTCGCCGAGGATGCCGGTGACGGCCTCGGCGAGTCGGGCCAGGTGCGGCGGCTTCAGCACGCCGAAGTGGTCACCGGGGATGCGGTGCAGCGTCACGCCCCCGGTCAGCTCGCGCCAGCGGGCGAGGTAGTCCGGGAAGGACTGCCCGGAGGCCACCTCGTGCTTGCCGTCGGCCAGTTCGTCGCTGGCGATCAGGTGCAGTCGGCCCGCGTACCGGCGGTGCCGGTAGGTCAGGCACATCTCCATGACCTCCCGCCACATCTTCGCCGAGGGCAGCCACACGTCACCGGCGCCGTGCTCCGGCAGCGTGATCCCCACCTCCGGGTCGATGTCGTCCACCAGGTGTTCGAGCAGGGCCAGGGCCTCCGCACGCAGTGCCGAGGTGTCCTGCTCGGGCGGCGCGTCGGCCAGCTCCGTCAGCTTGGCCACACAGCTCTCGATCAGCCAGTACTCGCGCCACAGCTCGATCCGCTCGTGGTTGTCGAGCCCCGGGTCGAGCAGGATGAAGGTCACCTCCTCGCCCTCGGCCGTGAGCCGGTGCGCCAGTTCGCTCGCGATGCCGCTGCCGCCGCACCAGCCGAACAGCCGGTACGGGCCGTGCGGCGCCTCGGCCCGCAGCTCGGCCAGGTAGCGCTCCGCCATCTGCTCCGTCGAGGGCACGGGGCCGTGTTCGGCCTGGAGGCCGGGCCAGCCGAAGGCGGCGACCGGCTGGTCGGGGTCGAGGTACGGCACCAGCGGCCGGTACCAGTGGGCGCTGCCGCCGCCGGGGTGCACGCAGAACAGCGGCGGCCGGCCGCCCTCGCGCCGCAGCCACACCAGTGACCTGGCCTCGGTGGCGCCGCCCTCGGCGGCCGCGGCGAGCCCGGCCACGGTGGGGCGTTCCAGGAACGCCCGGACGGTCAGTTCGATGCCGTGCCGCTCGCGCAGCAGGGCGATGATCCGCAGGATGGCCAGCGAGTGTCCGCCCAGGACGTGGAAGTCGTCGTCGGCGCCGACCCGTTCCACGCCGAGCACCTCCGCCCAGACCTCGGCCACGGCCCGCTCGGCGGGGGTGCGCGGGGCGGTGTGGGACGAGGTGGGGGCGGGTCCGGCGGGTTCGGGCAGCGCGGCCCGGTCGATCTTCCCGTTGGCGGTGAGCGGGAGGGCAGCCAGCTCCACCCAGGCGCCGGGCACCAGGTAGTCGGGCACCCGCCGGCGCAGCCGCTCGCGCAGCGCAGCGACGTCCAGCGGGCCGTGTCCGGGTTCGAGGACGACGTAGCCGGCCAGCCGCTTGTGACCGTCCGGTCCGCGGTGCACGGCGGCGGCCGCCGCCCGGACGGCGGGCAGGTCGCCGAGCGCGGCCTCCACCTCGGCGAGTTCGACCCGGTGGCCGCGGATCTTCACCTGGCCGTCGCGCCGGCCGATGAAGGTCAGCGTTCCGTCGGGGTCGCGGCGGACGACGTCCCCGGTGCGGTACAGGCGCGCCCCGGGGACGGTCCCGGACGAGTCGGGCACGAAGCGGTCGGCGGTCAGATCGGGGCGGCCCAGGTAGCCGCGGGCGAGCCCGGGTCCGCCGACCAGGAGTTCGCCGGGCACTCCGAACGGCACCGGGTCGAGGTGCTCGTCGACCACCAGGGCCCGGGTGTCGGTGATCGGCGTGCCGATCGGCACCCCGCGGTCGGCGTCGGCCTCGGTCACCCCGCGCAGCGCGGTGCTGAAGGTGGTGCACTCGGTGGGGCCGTAGCCGTTGGTGAGGGTCACGCCGTGGGCGAGGGCGGTGCGCACGTGCGAGGGGGAGAGCGCGTCGCCGCCGGCGAGCACCTGCCGTACGCCGGCCAGCGCCTCCGGGCAGGTCTCGACCATGTGCTGGAAGAGGCCGGCGGTGAGCCAGAGCACCGTCACGCCGTACCGGCGCACCACCTCGGCCAGTTCGTCGGCCGTGTTGGCGCCGGGCGGGCAGACGGCGAGCCGGGCGCCGTTGGCGAGGGCTCCCCACACCTCCAGGGTGGAGGCGTCGAAGGCGAGCGGTGCGTGCAGCAGCAGCACCTGGTCGGCGTCGAGGTCGGCGTAGTTCGCGTCGTGCACCAGCCGGACGATCGCGCGGTGGGTGATCTGCACGCCCTTGGGCCGGCCGGTGGAGCCGGAGGTGTAGGTGACGTAGGCGAGGTTGTCGGGGACCGTGCCGGCCTCGACGGGTGTGTCGGGCAGGCCGTCGAGCACGGCCGCGGCGGCGTCCAGCGCGACGCCGCGGACACCGGGGAAGGCGGCCAGGCGGGCGGTGTCCTGCGGGCGGCACAGGGCCACCTCGGCGTGGACGTCGGCCAGGACGTAGCCGAGGCGGGCGTCCGGGTAGGCGGGGTCGAGCGGGACGTAGTGGCCGCCGGCCTTCAGGACGCCGAGCATGGCGATCACCGCCTCGATGCCGCGGTCCAGGCAGAGCGCGACCGGCTTCTCCGGGCCGATGCCGAGCCCACGCAGCAGGTGGGCCAACTGGTTGGAGCGGGCGTCCAGTTCGCGGTAGGTCAGGGTGCGCGGCCCGTCCTGGAGCGCGGTCGCCTCCGGGCGGGCGCGGGCGGCGAGGAGTTCGGGGACGCAGACCTCGGGCAGCGGCCGGGTGGCGGTCGGCGTCCCGTCGGTCTGCTCCAGGCCGGGGGCGCGGAAGCGGCGCGGGTCCGCGTCGGCGTCGTCGGCCATGGCGGTGAGGACGGCCAGGAAGGTGTCGCCGATGGCCGTCAGCCGCTCCTGGCCGGCCCAGCCGGGGCGGCAGGTCATCCGGAGTTCGCCGGGGAAGGTCCACACGTCGAAGGTGAACTCATTGGGGCTGTGGTCCTCGACCGTGCCGATGTCGGCGCGCTGCTCGTCCAGGACGTGGAAGTCCAGGTAGGCGAAGACCACTTCGACGAGCGGGTCGCCGTCCCCCCAGGCGCGCTGCATGGCGGGCAGCGGGTAGCGCCGGTGCGGCCACAGGGCCACTTCCTCGGCGAACACCGACCGCACCAGTGCGCGCCAGCTGGTGGCGCGCAGGTCGACGGCGAACGGCACCGTGTTGAGGTACATGCCGCGTACCCGGTCGCCGCCGGGCCGTTCGGGGCGGCCGTTGGTGACGGCGCCGGCGAAGAACCGGTGCTGGCCGCTGATCAGGCCGAGCACCTTGAGGTGGGCGGTGTACAGGACGCTCTTGAGCGAGGTCTGGGTCTCGGCGGCGAGCCGGCGCAGCCGCGGCTCCAGTTCCCGCCAGGGCAGCCGTACTTCGGGGGCCGGCAGGCCGGCTTCGGCGGGCGCGCCGTCGGCGGGCAGCCGCAGCCGTTCGTGGCCGGTGATGCGCTCCCGCCAGAAGTCCTGGTCCGCCGTCGAGGCCAGGGCCTGCTGTTCGAGGCGGATGAAGTCGGCGTAGCGGACCGGCGGCGGGGCCGCGGACGGGGTGCCGGTGCCCTGGGACAACGCACGGTAGGCGGCGCGGAGTTCGCCGATGACCGAGTGGTGGCTCCAGCCGTCCAGGATGGCGTGGCACTCGACGTGGGTGAGCAGCCACTCCCGTTCGCCGATCAGGTGGGCGTGGTAGCGCAGCAGGGGCGCGCGGCCGACGTCGAACGGGGTGCGCTGGGCCCGGGCGCGGAAGTCCCGTATCCGCGCGCGCTGTTCGTCGGCGGGCAGGCCGCGCAGGTCGGTGACGCCGGTTTCGACCTCCAGGCCGTCGGCCGCGTGTACGAGCTGGAGCGGTTCGGAGTATCCGGACAGGTGGAAGGAGGTGCGCAGGATCTCGTGCCGTGCGATGAGCAGGCGTACGGCGCCGGTGAACGCCTCGGCGGAGAAGGGGCCGTCGTCGAGGATCTGGAAGGTGCTGACGTTCTGGTAGGTGTTGCGCTCGGGGTCGGCGAGCATCTCGTAGACCATGCCCACCTGGACCTGGCCCATGGGGTAGGCGTCGGCCAGTCCGTCGGGGAGCCGGTCGCGGTCGGCCGGGGCCAGCAGTTCGAAGCGGCCGGTCAGGGCGCTCTCCTGCGGCTGGGCCGCCGGCCGGGCGGCGGCCAGCGGGGCCAGTTCGGCGACGGTCTGCCGGGTGAAGACGTCCTGCACGGTGAGGGCGAGACCCTGGTCGCGCAGGGCGCCGACGGCCCGGATGGCGCGCATGGAGTCCCCGCCGAGCTGGAAGAAGCCGTCGTGCACGCCGACCTTGTCGACGCCGAGGGCGGCGGCGAAAGCGTCCGCGAGGGCCCGCTCGGTCTCCGTGCTGGGGGCGAGGTAGGCGCCGACCAGGTCGGAGCGGGTCCGCTCGGGTGCGGGCAGCGCGGTGCGGTCGGTCTTGCCGCTGGGGGTCAGGGGCAGTGTCTCCAGCAGGGTCCAGTGCACGGGCCGCATGTGTTCGGGCAGCCGTCCGCGCAGGTGTTCGCGGGCCGCCTCGACGTCCGCCGAGGGCGGGACCAGGTAGCCCACGAGCTGTTCGTCGTGCACGGCGACGGCGGCGGCCGTGATGCCGGGGGCTTCGGTCAGCACCGCCTCGATCTCGCCGAGTTCGACCCGCTGGCCGCGGATCTTCACCTGGTGGTCGAGCCGGCCGAGGTACTCGATGGAGCCGTCGGCGCGGTGGCGGGCCAGGTCGCCGGTGCGGTAGAGCCGCCCGCCGGGTTCGGTGGCGTAGGGATCGGGGACGAAGCGGTCGGCGGTGAGCGCCGGGCGGTTCAGGTAGCCGCGGGCGAGCTGGACGCCGCCGAGCAGGAGTTCGCCGGGCACGCCGGTCGGCACCGGCCGCAGGGCGGCGTCCAGGACGTAGGCGCGGGTGTTGGCGATCGGGCGGCCGATGGTGACCGGGCGGTCCGGCTCGCACCGGGTGGCGGTGACGTCGACGGCGGCCTCGGTCGGCCCGTACAGGTTGTGCAGCTCGCAGCCGATCCGTTCGTGCACGGCGGTGACGAGGTCGGCGGGGAGCGCCTCGCCGCTGCACACCATGCGGCGCAGCGAGGGCAGCGCCGGCAGCGGCTCGGCGAGGAAGGCGCGCAGCATGGACGGGACGAAGTGGACGGTGGTGATCGCCTCGGCGCCGATGAGTCCGGCCAGGTAGGCGGGGTCGCGGTGGCCGCCGGGGCGGGCGAGCACCAGGGTGGCGCCGGTGATCAGCGGCCAGAAGAACTCCCACACCGACACGTCGAAGCTGTACGGCGTCTTCTGGAGTACCCGGTCGTCGGCGCCGAGCCGGTAGGCCTCCTGCATCCAGTGCAGCCGGTTGACGATGGCCCGGTGCTCGATGAGCACGCCCTTGGGGCGGCCGGTGGAGCCCGAGGTGTAGATCAGGTAGGCCGGGTGTCCGGGGTCCGGTGTGGGGAGCGGGGCGCGGTCCGAGCCGGGGGTCGGAGCGGCGGTGATGTCGACCAGGTGGGGTGCGCGGTCGCGCACCAGCGGGGCGAGGCCGGGGTCGGTGAGCACGGCGCGGGCGCCGGAGTCGGCCAGCATGAAGGCGAGCCGGTCGGCCGGGTAGTCGGGGTCGAGCGGCAGGTAGGCGCCGCCGGCCTTGAGCACCGCGAGCAGCGCGACCACGAGGTCGGGGCCGCGGTGGAGGCAGACGCCGACGACGGACTCGGGTCCCACGCCGAGGGTGCGCAGGTGGTGGGCGAGCAGGTCGGCGCGCTCGTCGAGGTCCCGGTAGCCGAGGGCGGCGCCCTCGAAGCGCACCGCCTCGGCGTCGGGGGTGCGGGCGGCCTGGGCCCGGAACAGCTGCGGGAGGGTGCCGGCCGGGTAAGGCCTGGCGGTCGCGTTCCACTCGACGAGCTGGCGTTCGCGCTCGGCGGCGGGCAGGATCTCCAGTTCGTCCACCGGGGCGCCGGGCGCGGCGACCGCGCTCTCCAGCAGGCGGGCGAACTGGGCGGCGAACCGCTCGGCCGTGGCCGGGTCGAACAGTGCCGAGGCGTAGTTGACGCCGCCGGACAGCGAGCCGTCCGGCCGCTCGGCGAGCCCGAGGGTGAGGTCGAACTTGGCGCTGCTCTCGCCGACCGGCAGCCGCTCGACCGTCAGCGGTCCCATCGCCGGGGGCGCGGCCGGGCCGGCCGCGTCCTGCCACAGCAGCATGGACGAGAACAGGGGTGTGCGGGAGGGGTCCCGCTGCGGCGCCAGTTCCTCGACCAGCCGCTCGAAGGGCAGTTCCTGGTGGGCGTAGGCGTCCAGGGCGCGTGCGCGGACCTGCCGCAGCAGGTCCGTGAAGGACGGCGTCCCGGACAGGTCGACCCGCAGGACCAGCGTGTTGAGGAAGAGGCCGACCAGATCGTCGAGTTGCGAGCGGTCGCGGCCGTCGACCGGGAAGCCGACGGCGACGTCGCGCCGGCCGCTCCAGCGGCCGAGCAGGACGGCGTGCGCGGCCAGCAGGGCCATGAAGGGGGTGGCGCCGTGCTCGCGGGCGAGCGCCGTCAGCCGCCGGGCGGTGCCGGCGGGCACGGCGAGCGGGGCCAGACCGCCCGCCGAGTCGCGTACGGCGGGGCGGGGCCGGTCGGTGGGCAGGTCCAGGGGCGGCAGTCCGGCCAGCCGTTCGCGCCAGTGGTCCAGCGGGCGGCGCAGCGCCTCGCCG
The DNA here is from genome assembly GCF_039543625.1 of Streptomyces similanensis. Lineage (NCBI taxonomy): Bacteria > Bacillati > Actinomycetota > Actinomycetes > Kitasatosporales > Streptomycetaceae > Streptomyces > Streptomyces similanensis. The sequence continues at coordinate 44,475 of NZ_BAABKC010000027.1, forward strand.
GACAGCCGTTCGCGCTGCCAGTGCGCGAAGTCGGCGTACTGCACCGGGAGTTCGGGGGAACGGGTGGGCCGCCCGGCGACCGTGTCCGCGTAGCGTGCGGTGAGTTCGCCGACGAGGATGTCCTCGGAGCGTCCGTCACAGGCGATGTGGTGGACGGTGAGCAGGAGGACGTGCTCCCGCTCCGCCAGGCGGGCGAGCACGGCGGACAGGACCGGTCCCTCGGCGAGGTCGACGGGCCGGCGTGCGCCGGTGGCCAGGGCGGCGACGCGGGCGTCCGCCGCCGCCGGGTCGAGTGCGCCGAGATCCTCCTCGTCGAGGGGGACGGCGCCCGGTTCGTCGACGATCTGCACGGGTTCGCCGTCGACCACCGGGTAGCGGGTCCGCAGCACCTCGTGCCGGTGCTGGAGCCCGTCCAGCGCGGTGCGCAGTGCGGCCCGGTCGAGGGGGCCGCGCAGCCGGAGCGCCACGGTCATCAGGTACGCGGTGCCGCCGGGCTGGAGCCGGTCGAGGATCCACAGGCGGCGCTGGGCGAAGGACAGCGGGAGCGGGCCGCCGCGCGGTGCGCGGGCGATGCCCGCCGCCGGGGCGGGGGCCGCCCGGCCGGCGAGCCGCCGGCGCAGCAGCTCCTGCCGCAGTTGGGCGCGGTCCCTGGTGTCGGTCATCGCAGACCTTCCTCGGCGAGCAGGCCCGCCACCTCGTGGTCGGACAGCGCGGTGATCTCGGCCTCGACGGCCTCGGTCACCGCCTCGGACAGCCGGGCCACGGTGGTGGCCTCGAACAGCAGCCGCAGCGGCAGCTCGACGGCGAACGTCTCGCGCAGCCGGGCCAGTACCCGGGTGGCCAGCAGCGAGTGGCCGCCGAGCGCGAAGAAGTCGTCGTGGACGCCGATCCGCTCCAGGCCCAGGATCTCGGTGAAGATCGCGGCGACGGCCTCCTCGGCCGCATCGCGTGGGGCGAGGTGTTCGCGGGCGCCGCCGGTCAGGGCGGCCGAGGCGTCCGGCAGGGCCTTGCGGTCGATCTTCTTGCTGGCGGTCAGCGGGAACGCGTCGAGCGGCACCCACACCGAGGGGATCATGTACTCGGGCAGCAGGGCGCCCAGGTGGGCGCGCAGCTCGGCCACGTCGGGCAGCGCGGCGCCGGGCCGGGCCACCAGGTAGGCGGCGAGCCGGCGTTCGCCCGGGGCCGTCTCCGGTGCGGTGACGACCGCTTCCTGGAGGGCGGGGTGCCGGGCGAGCGCCGCCTCGATCTCGCCGAGTTCGATGCGCAGGCCGCGTACCTTGACCTGCTGGTCGATCCGGCCGAGGAACTCGATGGCGCCGTCCGGCCGGTGGCGGGTCAGGTCGCCGGTGCGGTAGAGCCGCCCGCCGGGTTCGGCGGCGAAGGGGTCGGGGACGAACCGGTCGGCGGTGAGGTCCGGCCGCCGGTGGTAGCCGCGGGCCAGGCGGACGCCGCCGAGGTACAGCTCGCCGGGCACGCCGACCGGGACGGGCCGCAGGTCGGCGTCCAGGATGTAGGCGCGGGTGCCGGGGACGGGCCGGCCGAGCGGCAGGGCGCCGGCCGCGTCGCCCTCGGCGGGGGTCTCGGTGACGGGGTGGAGCAGGCAGGTGACGGTGGCCTCGGTCGGCCCGTAGTTGCACAGGAAGCGGGCGGGCAGGCCGGTCTCGGCCCAGCGCCGCGCGTCCAGGCCGGTGACCACGTCGCTGCCGACGTTCATCAGCTTCAGCGAGCCGAGCCGGGACAGATCGGGCGACTCCAGGACGGCCCGGTAGTAGGAGGGGGTGATCTCCAGGACGGTGACACCGTGTTCGGCGAGCCGGGCGGGCAGTTCGTCGGGGGTCCAGAACACCGGGTCGGCCACGACGACGGTGGCGCCGGCCACCAGGGTCGCCGCGATCTGGTCCATGGCCACGTCGAAGGTGAGCGCGGACAGCAGGGCCACGCGTTCGCCGGGGGCGATGCCGTACGCGTCGGCGATCACCCGGCAGTGGTGGGCGTAGGAGCGGTGCTCGATCATCACGCCCTTGGGGCGGCCGGTCGAGCCGGAGGTGTAGATGACGTAGGCGAGGTTGTCGGGCCGGACCGGTTCGGGCGCGGGGCCCGCGGGCAGGTCGCCCGCTTCGTCCCGGGCCTCGGCACCGGCATCGGCACCGGTGTCGGCATCGGTGTCGGCGTCGGCATCGTCATCGTCATCGGCGAGGACGACGCGGTGGGCGTCGGTCAGGCGGTCGGCGAACGCGCGAGTGGTGACCACGAGTTCGGGTCCCGCGTCGGCGAGCATCAGCTCCAGTCGCCCGGCGGGGTGTCCGGGGTCGAACGGCACGTACACGCCGCCGGCCTTCAGCACGCCGAGCAGGACGACCACCGCCTCCACGCCGCGTTCCAGGCAGGAGGCGACGACGGTCTCGGAGGCGACGCCCAGGGAGCGCAGCCGCGCGGCGAACCGGTCGGAGAGGGCGTCGAGTTCGGCGTAGGTGACCCGTCGGCCGCCGAAGACGACGGCGACGGCGTCCGGGGTCCGCCGGGCCTGCCGGGTGAACAACTCCGGTACGCACAGGTCGTGTTCGTCGGCCGGGTCGAGCACCGCGGCCCGCTCGGCGTGCGGGTCGGCCCAGACGGTCAGGGCGCGGCGCCGCTCGTCCTCGGTGAGCATGCCGAGGTCGCCGATCCGCGCGCCGGGGGCGGCGGTGGCGGCGGCGACCAGCGTCAGGTAGTGGCCCGCCAGCCGCTCGACGGTCTCCCGGTCGAAGAGCGCGGTCGCGTACTCGAACCAGCAGTACATGCGCCCGCCGCGTTCCTTGACGGTCACGGTGAGGTCGAACTTGGCGGTCTCCAGACCGGCGCGGACCGCCTCCACGGCGACCGCGCCGAGCCGCTCCGGGACGCCCGCCAGGTGCTGGTGCTCGAACATGATCTGGAACAGCGGGTTGCGGGAGAGGTCCCGCTCCGGCTGCAACGCGTCCACCAGGTGTTCGAACGGCACGTCCTGGTGGGCGAAGGCGTCGAGCACCGTGCCGCGGACCTGGTCCAGCAGGTCGGTGAAGACCGGGTCGCCGCCGAGGTCGCCGCGGATCACCAGGTTGTTGGTGAAGAACCCGACCAGGTCCTCCGTCTCCTGGCGGGTCCGGCCGGCGACCGGGGTTCCCACCGCGAGGTCGTCGCGGCCGGTCCAGCGCCGCAGCAGCACCTGGAAGGCGGCGAGCATCACCATGAACGGGGTCGCGCCGTGCCGGCCGGCCAGCTCGGCGACGGCCCGGGCGACGGCCGGGTCCACCTCGACCACGACGTTGTCGCCGCGGGCGTCGCGGACCGCGGCGCGGACCCGGTCGGTGGGCAGCTCGACGGGGGTGAGTCCGGCCAGCCGGTCGCGCCAGTAGGCGAGTTGGCGGTCCAGCCGGCCGGCGTCGCGCTGCTCGCGCTGCCAGAGGGCGAAGTCGGCGTAGTGCACCGGCTGCGGGGTGTGCGGCGACGGATCGCCCGCGGCGAAGGCCCGGTAGGACAGGTCCAGGTCGCGCAGGTAGACGTTGGTCGACCAGGCGTCGAAGGCGATGTGGTGCAGGGTCAGCACGAGGAGGTGGCCCTCGGCGGCGGTGCGGATCAGGGTGGCCCGCAGCGGGTGCCCGTGCGCCAGGTCGAAGGGCCGGCGGGCCAGCTCGTCGACCAGTTCGCGGGCCCGGCGCGCGGCGTCGGGCGCGTCCGTCAGATCGGCCAGGGTGAAGTCCACCGGTCCGGCGGGGTCCACGATCTGGACGGGTTCGCCGCCCTCGTCGCGGTAGCGGGTGCGCAGCACCTCGTGCCGTTCGGACAGCGCGTCCAGCGCGTGGCGCAGCGCGACGGTGTCGAGGGGTCCGGTCAGCCGCAGCGCCAGCGGGACGACGTACTCGTGGCTGCCGGGCTCCAGTTGGTCGAGGAACCACATCCGCTGCTGGCCGAAGGAGAGCGGCAGCGGGCGGTCGCGGCCGGCCGGACGGACGGCGTCCGGGTCGCTCTGCGGCGCGACTTCCTCGCCGGCGCCGGCCTCGGTGACGCGGGCGGCGAGCGCGGCGACCGTCCGCGCGTGGAACAGTTCGGCCACGGTCAGTTCGACGCCGAAGGTGCGCCGGAGCCGGAGCACGAGTTTGATCGCGAGCAGGGAGTAGCCGCCGAGCAGGAAGAAGTCGTCGTCGGCGCCGACCCGTTCGACGCCGAGGACCTCGGCCATCAGCGCGGCGACGGCCTCCTCGGCGACGGTGCGCGGGGCCTGCCAGGCCGCGGTGGCCGGCCGGTCGGGTGCGGCGGCGGCCGGCAGCCCGCGGCGGTCCACCTTGCCGTTCGGGGTGAGCGGCAGTTCGGCCAGTTCCACGAAGGCGGCCGGCAGCATCGCCTCCGGCAGCGCGGCGGCCAGGTGGCCGCGCAGCGCCTCCGGGTCGATCCGGCCGCCCGCGACGGGCACGGCGTACGCGGTCAGCCGGGCGTCGCCGGCGTCGCCGCGGTGCACGGCGACCACGGCGGCGGCGACCGAGGGGTGGGCCGCGAGCAGGGCCTCGATCTCGCCGGGCTCGATCCGCACCCCGCCGATCTTGACCTGGTCGTCCACGCGTCCGACGTACTCCAGCGCGCCGTCCGCGCGGCGGCGCACCAGGTCTCCGGTGCGGTAGCGGCGCGCGCCGGGCACGGCGGCGTCCGGGTCGGGTACGAACCGGTCAGCGGTGAGGTCGCCGCGGCCCGCGTACCCGCGGGCGAGGGCGATGCCGCCGACGTGCAGTTCGCCGGTGACCCCGACGGGCACCTGCCGGCCCTCGGCGTCCACCACGTAGGTGCGGACGTTGGGCAGCGGCAGGCCGATCGGCACCAGGTCGCCGGGTTCGTCCGGGTCGAAGGGCCAGGCGGTGGAGTCCACGGCGCACTCGGTGGGGCCGTAGGTGTTGACCACCTCGGCGTCGAACGCGTCGCGCAGCCGGCCGGCCAGTTCCGCGGTCAGCGGTTCGCCGGCCGAGCACAGCAGGCGCAGCGAGGCGCAGTCGGCCAGGGCCGGTTCGTCCAGCAGCAGGCGCAGCATGGAGGGCACGCCCTGGAGCACGGTGACCCGGTGGTCGGCCACCGCGCGGAGCAGCACCGCCGGATCGCGGTGGGCCTCTCGCGGTCCGGTCACCACCGTGGCCCCGCACACCAGCGGGGAGAGGAACTCCCATACGGCGGCGTCGAATCCGATGGTGGTCTTCTGGAGCACCCGGTCGCCGGGGCCGAGGCCGAGGCGTTCCACCGGCCACAGGACGCGGTTGCGGATGGCGGCCTCGGGCACGACGACGCCCTTGGGCCGGCCGGTCGAGCCGGAGGTGTACATCACGTACGCGGCCCGCGCGTCGTCGGCGCCCCGCGGTTCCAGGGGCGGCGCCGTCTCGTCCCTGTCCGTCGGGGCGGCGTCGAGCACGAGGGTGTTCGGGTGGGCGGGCAGCTGTCCGGCGAGCGCCTGCTCGGTGACGAGCAGGGTCACGTCGGCGTCGGCGACCAGGTGGGCGAGCCGGTCCGCCGGGTGTTCGGGGGCCAGCGGCACGTACACCCCGCCCGCGGTGAGCACCGCGAGGAGGGTGGCGACCAGGTCGGCGCCGCGGTGCAGCGCGACGCCCACCGCGCTCTCCGGGCCGACGCCGCGCGAGCGCAGCACTCCGGCCAGGCGCCGTACCCGGTCGGCGAGTTCGGCGTAGTCGGTCTCCCGCGTGCCGGAGATCACGGCCACCGCTTCGGGGGTGGCGCGGGCCTGGGCGAAGAAGAGTTCGGCGAGCGAGTGCGCCGGGCGCTCGGTCCCCGTGCGGTTCCAGCGCGCGAAGGCGGCGAGGTCCGTCGCGGGGACGGTCTCCAGGGTGTGCGCGGGGGTGTCCGGGTGTGCGGCGATGCTCGTGAGCAGCCGCAGCAGACTCGCCGCCATCCGTTCGATCCGGGCGCGGTCGAACAGCGCGGTGGGGTAGATCAGCCGGGCGGCCAGCGAGCCGTCCGCGGCCTCGGACAGGTGCAGGGAGAGGTCGAAGGCGGAGTGGTCGGTGCCCGGTTCGACCTTGGCGACGTCGAGTCCGGGCAGCCTGAGCGGGCGGCGTTCGGCGTTGTGCAGCGCGAAGCCGACCTGGAAGACCGGGTTGCGGGAGGGGTCGCGCTCGGGCGCGAGATCGGCCACCACCCAGCCGAACGGCACGTCCTGGTGCTCGTAGGCGTCCAGGGTGGTCGACCGGACCCGGGCGAGCAGGTCGAGGAACGAGCCGTGGCCGGACAGGTCGCTGCGCAGGACGACGGTGTTGAGGAACAGGCCGATCAGCGGCTCCAGTTCGACCTCGGTGCGGTCCGAGACCGACACGCCGACCGCGACGTCGGCCTGTCCGGACCAGCGCGCGAGCAGCAGTTGGAAGGCGGCCAGGTGCACCATGAACGGGGTCGCGCCCGCGTCCCGGCCGAGCACGGCCAGCCGTCCGGCCAGGTCCGCCGGGACCGTGAAGGCGACGCTGTCCCCGGCCGGGTCCCACCGCGCCGGGCGCCGGCGGTCGGCGGGCAGCTCCAGCGGCTCCAGGCCGGCCAGGCGCTCGCGCCAGTAGCCGCGCCGCTGTTCGGCGCGGGCGGGGGCGGCGGCCCAGGTGTCGCGCTGCCACTGGGCGAAGTCCGCGTACTGCACCGCCACCGGCTCCAGCGGCGAGGGCCGCCCGTCGGCGAACGCGGCGCACAGCTCATGCAGTTCACGCGCGAGGATGCCCCAGGACCAGCCGTCGAAAGCGATGTGATGAACCGTCACCAGCAGGGCGGCGTCGTCGTCGGCGAACCGGGCCAGGGTCAGCCGCCAGGGCGCGTGCGTACGCAGGTCGATCGGTGTGCGCAGCTCGGCCGCGTGCAGCGCGCGCACCCGCGCCTCGCGGTCGGCCGGATCCGTGCCGGTCAGGTCCACCCGGGCCAGCGGTACGGGGCCGGGCTCGTCCACGAACTGCGCGCCGGCGCCGCCGGCCGTGCCGTAGCGGGTGCGCAGCACCTCGTGCCGTGCGGCGATCTCGGTGAACGCCGCCTCCAGCACCGCCGGATCGAGCGGGCCGCGGACGCGGAACGCCTCGCACATCAGGTACTCGGTGGACGCGCCGGAGCGCAACTGGTCGAGGAACCAGAGCTGTTCCTGGGCGTAGGAGAGCGGGTGACCGCTGTCATCGGCGGGCATCGGCCACCTCCGCGGACGAGGCGGACCGCACGGCCGCCGAGTGGGGTTCGGCCATCGCCACGGCGATCCGGCGCGGTCCGGTGAAGGGCTCGCGGGCGTGCGCCGAGAGCATGTTGTCGACGAGGAGCACGTCGTCGCGCTGCCAGTCGAAGCGCCGCTGCTCGGCGCGGTAGCAGTCCCGCAGGTGGGCGACGACCTCGTCCGGGATCGGCCGGCCGTCGCCGTAGTAGGTGTTGGTCGGCAGCCGCTCGTCGTCGTACATCTCCCGCAGCGCGCCGCACACCTCCTCGGACAGCGTGGTCACGTGGAAGAAGGTGAGGTGGTTGAACCAGACCGTCTCCCCGGTCACCGGGTGGCGGTGCACCGCCCGGCGGCGCGCGCGGGTGCGCAGGCCGTCCGCGGTCCACTCGGTCTCGACGCCGTTGCGGGCGCAGTACGCGTCGACCTCGGCGCGGTCGCCGGTGTTGAAGGCCTGCTGCCAGGGCACGCCGAAGCCGTCGGAGAAGTTGCGCACCACCATCCAGCCGCGGGCGGCGAACTCCTCGCGCACGGACGGGTCGATCGCCGCGTACACCCGGCGGGTGTCGGCGAGCGGGGTGGCGCCCAGGGTGTCCGGCGGCTGTACGCAGTGGAAGAACAGGGTCAGCGGCCAGTCGGCCTGGTAGGAGTTCTCGTTGTGCAGGAAGATCTCCTCGTTCGGCGGATAGTCGGTCGAGGTGTACACCTGGCCCTTGATGGTGCTGCGCGGCGAGGACCGCTCCGCGTAGGCCAGCGGCGCGCCGGACACCGCCCGCACCGCGGCCTCGAAGCCGTCCACGCCGCCGACGTCGAAGCCGCGCAGCAGGACCGCGCCGTGTTCGCGCAGCCGGCGGCGGACGAGCGGCCGGGCGGCCGCCAGGTAGGCGGGCAGGGGGGTGCCGGGCGACTCGGCCGACAGCGTCACGGGCAGGGGGCGGCGCTCGGCGCGCTCCTCGGCGCGGTCGGCCGGCGCGGTCCGGAGGGTGGGGTTCGCAGTCATGCGCCTCAGCGTCGCCGCCGGGCCGTCGCCGCTCCGAGAGAACAACCGGCAGTCACGTCGGCAGCCTGCGCGCCGCGGTGACTGCGCCTCCTTCTCTGGGGCCCGGCCGGTCGGGTGCGGCAGGCTCTCCGGCGCCGCCACCGGTCACGAGAGGTTCGTGACGCGGCAGTCGATCCGAGGGAGGGCCCGCCGTGGCCGAGGAAGACACCGACGAGCGCACCTACCGCGTCGTCCGCAACGACGAGGAGCAGTACTCCGTCTGGCTCGCCGACCGCGAGCTGCCGCTCGGTTGGCACGCCGAGGGCACCGAGGGCACCCGGGCCGAGTGCCTGGCCCACATCGGCACGGTCTGGACCGACATGCGCCCGCTCAGTCTGCGCCGGCGGATGGAGCAGGCGGCGCGCGGCTAGCGTCCGGCCCGGGCCGAGTTGGAGGGTGACAGATGACGAGCCCCGACACGAGGGCGCCGACGGACCCGCGGCCGCCGCACCCGCCGGAGGCGGCGGCCCCTGCGGTAGCCCCTGCGGTAGCCCCTGCGGTGGGCACCGCCGGGGCGGCGGCCGCCGCCGCAGCTTCGGTGGCCGCCGCCGCTTCGGTGACCGCCGCCACAGCTTCGGTGACCGCTGCCAACCCGGCGACCGCAGCGGCTCCCCCGGCCGACGCCGCTCGGGTGGCCACCGCCGGACCGGTGACCGCCGCCGAACCGGTGACCGCCGCCGGACCGGTGACCGCCGCCGGACCGGTGGCTGCCGCCGGACCGGTGGCTGCCGTCGCTCCGGTGACCGCCGCCGCTCCGGTGACCGCAGCCGACGCGGTGACCGTCACACATCCGGCGACCGCCGAACCGACGCCCCCCGGCGAACCACTGGTCCCGCTCCACCGCAACCGCGACTTCCTGCTGCTGTGGGGCGGCTCGGCGGTCTCCCTGCTCGGGTCGACGGCGACCACCATCGCCTACCCGCTGCTGGTCCTGGCCCTCACCGGCTCGCCGTTCGCCGCCGGCCTCGCCGGATTCGTCGCGCTGCTGCCCGGGCTGCTGCTCCCGCTGCCGGCCGGCGCGCTGGTGGACCGCTGGCCGCGCAGGCGGCTGATGATCTGGTGCGACGCGCTGCGGGCGCTCGGCGCGGCGGTCATCGCGGTCGCCGCCGCGCTGCACGTCCTCGGCCTGCCGCTGGTGCTGGCCGTGAGCTTCGCCGAGGGCGCGCTCACGGTGTTCCACGGGCTCGCCGCGCACGCGGCCGTCCCGAACGTCGTGCCGCCGAGCCAGCTGTCGCTGGCCCTGTCCCGCAACGAGGCGCGGGGGCGGGCCGCCGTGATGGTCGGCACGCCGCTGGGCGGTGTGCTGTTCGGTCTCGGGCGGGCCGTGCCGTTCCTGGCGGACGCGCTCAGCTATCTGGTCTCGCTGACCGGACTGCTGTTCATCCGCAAGGAGTTCGAGGCCGAGCGGTCCGCCCGCACCGACGGCATGGGCGCGCAGGTCCGCGAGGGACTGAGCTGGCTGTGGCGGCATCCCTTCCTGCGCACCAGCACCTTGCTGGTGGCGGGCAGCAACCTGATGTTCCGGGCGCTGTTCCTGGTCGCCATCATGCTGGCCACCGCCGTCGGCGCGTCCTCGGCGGGGGTGGGTCTGATGGTCGGCTTCGCGGGCGGCGGGGGCGTCCTCGGCTCGCTGGCGGCGCCGTGGTGCGCCCGCAAGGTGTCCCTGGGCGCCCTGGTGATCGGGGCGAACTGGGCGTGGGCGGTGCTCATGGCCGTGATCGCCCTCAGCCGCGACCCGTTCACGCTCACCGTCGCCTACGCCGCGATGTGGTTCGTCGGACCGCTGTGGAACGTGGCGCTCGGCAGCTATCAACTGGGCATCACCCCGGACCGGTTGCGCGGCCGGGTGCTCGCGGCGATGAGCACGCTGTCCAACGGGGCGCTGCCGATCGGCTCGCTGCTCGGCGGGCTGCTGCTGGACTCGGTCGGCGCGCGCAACGCCGCGCTGGCCCTGGCCGGCTGGATGGTGCTGATCGCCGGCGCCGCCTCTCTGGCCCGCTCCGTACGCGCCACGCCCGGCCCGCCGGCGCGGTGACCGGCCGGGCTCCGGCCCGGCTGCGGCCGGCGCCCCCGCCGCATCCGGCCGGGCGGCCGCCGCACCACCCCCGATCCAGTGCTGACAGGAGGAACTAGCGTGTTCCGCACCATGCTCGGGCCGTGCCCCGATCCGACGGGGCGAGGCCACCATGCCGGAACCTGACGACGGGCCGGCCGGCGTGCTCGGCACGATCGGCGGCACCCCGCTGGTCGAGCTCGCCAAGCTCGCCCCGGGGCGGCACTTCACCACGTACGCCAAGCTGGAGGCCTTCAACCCCGGCGGCAGCATGAAGGACCGCTCGGCCCTGGAGATGCTGCGCGCACTGATCCGCGACGGCACCCTGGTGCCCGGCCGCTCGGTGGTCGTCGAGTCCAGCTCCGGCAACCTCGGCATCGGACTCGCCCAGATCTGCGCCTACTACGGACTCCGGTTCATCTGTGTGGTGGACCCGCGCACCAACCGGCAGAACATCGCCGTCATGCGGGCCCTGGGCGCGGAGGTCGAGGTGGTGAGCGAGTGCGACCCGGCGACCGGCGAGTACCTGCCCGTCCGGGTCCGCCGCATCAACACGCTGGTCGCCCGGATCCCCGGCGCCTACTGGCCCAACCAGTACGCCAACCCGCTCAACCCGCGGGCGCACCGGCGGACGATGCGCGAGATCGTGGCGGCGGTGCCGGGCGGGATCGACTACCTGTTCTGCGCGACGGGCTCGTGCGGCACCCTGCGCGGCTGCGCGGAGTACGTCCGCGAGCGGGGGCTGGCGGTGACCGTGGTCGCGGTGGACGCCAGGGGCAGCGTCATCTTCGACGACGCCCCGGCGCCCCGGCTGATCCCGGGCCACGGCGCGGCGGTACGGCCGGCGCTGTTCCGCGACGATCTCGCCGACGAGGTGATCCATGTGACGGACCTCGACTGCGTGGTCGGCTGCCGGCGGCTGGCCGCCCGGGAGGCCGTCCTCGCCGGCGGCTCCTCCGGGGCACTGGTGGCGGCGGTGGAGCAGATGGCCGACCGCATCCCGGCGGGCGCGCGCTGCGCGGTCGTCCTGCCCGACCGGGGGGAGCGCTACCTCGACACGATCTACGACGACGCATGGGTCGCCCGCCACTTCGGCGACGTGTCCCACCTGTGGAAGGAGACGAAGTTGGCGATGAAGGAGGCATCATGCTGATTCTGGGAGCCGCGGACGTCCACCGGGTCCTCGACGACGCCGAGACCGAGGTCGTCGCGGCGGTGCGCCGCGCGTACCAGCTGCACGACCGGGGCCGTACGGCCCTGCCGCACTCGGTCTTCCTGCGCTTTCCCGACCGGCCGCGCGACCGGATCATCGGGCTGCCCGCCTATCTGGGCGAGGAGGAGCCGGTGGCGGGCATCAAGTGGATCGCGTCCTTCCCCGGCAACACGGCGCGCGGCCTGGAACGCGCGTCGGCCGCGGTGATCCTCAACTCCATGGCCACCGGGCGGCCGGAGGCGCTGCTGGAGGGTTCGGTGATCTCGGCGCGGCGCACCGCGGCGAGCGCCGCGCTGGCGGCGGCGACGCTGCGCTCGTCGGTCCCCGAGACCGGCGTCTCGCTGATCGGCTGCGGGGTGATCGGGTTCGAGATCCTCGCCTATCTGCGGGCCGTCCTGCCGGACCTGGCGGCGGTCACCGTGTTCGACCTCGACCACCACCGGGCCGAGGAGTTCGCCGCCCGCTGCCAGGAGCGCTGGCCCGATCTGAAGACGGAGGTCGCGGTCGGCGCGCAGGAGGCGCTCTGCGCCCACCGGCTGGTCTGCCTGGCGACCACCGCGGCCACTCCGCACGTGACCACCGACGCCTGCCGGCGCGGCACCCTGGTCCTGCACGTGTCGCTGCGCGACCTGACCCCGGGGTCGATCCTGACCTCCGTCAACGTGGTCGACGACGCCGACCACGTGTGCCGCGAGTCGACCTCCCTGCATCTGGCCGAACAGCTCTGCGGCGACCGGGACTTCATCGCGACGTCCATCGGCGCCGTGCTGAACTCCGGACGACCCTTCCGGCGTCCCGAGGACCGCGTCACCGTGTTCTCCCCGTTCGGCCTGGGCGCCCTCGACCTCGCCCTCGCCGACCTGGTCCGCCGCCGAGCCGAGTCCCTGGGCCTGGGCACCCGCGTACCGGACTTCCTCCCGCCCCCCGCCGATCCGGCGGCCGGCTGAGCCGCGGAACGGCGCCGGCGGAACGGCGGTGGATCGGCGGCAGCCGGGGCGGCGGCCGCCGCCGGTCACCGCCGTCCCGGCCGGGACGGCGCCGGGCGGAGCGGCCGGGAGCCCACCGCACCGCACACACGCCGGTCGCCGTCCGCTCCGCGGCCGGCGGGCCCCGCCCCGCACCGCTCGCCGTCGTCCCGACCGGAACGGCGCGCCGGCCGACGCTGCGGGGAGCCGTCACACCAGGGGCACATCGTCGGCCATCCGCCCTGTGGCCGGGCGGAGTTCGCCCCTCGTGCCGGCCGTCGCGCGGGCCGGTGCCGGGTCGGCCACGGTGTGGCGTGGCCGTGCTGCCCGGGGGTCAGTCCCGGGGCAGCAGGACGCGGGCGAGGGCGGCGGTGGCGAGCAGGACGGCGGCGACCGCGAGGAGGCCGAGGCGCATGCCCGGGAGGGAGAAGCCGTCGTCGGCGCCGACCAGCAGGCCGCCGAACAGGGCGACGGCGAGCGCGCCGCCTGTCTGCCGCAGCGCGTTGAGCAGCCCCGACGCCGTTCCCGCGCGCTCCGCCGGAACCGCGTCGATCAGCAGGGCGGTCAGCGCCGGGACCGCGAGCGCCCCGCCGACGCTCAGCGGCAGCAGCAGGACCAGCACCAGCCACACCGGGGTGTGCGCGGTCAGCGGCAGCATGGCCGCCATCGCCGCGGTGAAGATCAGCTGTCCGACGACGATGACCTGCCGGCGTCCGATCCGCTCCGCCAGCCGGGGCGAGACCAGGTTGGTCGCCGTCACCACCGCCGACATGGGCACGAACATCAGCCCCGCCTCGACCGCCGACATCCCGCGCACCTGCTGGTAGTACAGGCCGAGGAGGAAGATCCCGCCGTAGAAGGCGGCGTTGACGGCGAAGCCGGCGGCGAGCGGGACGGCCACCCGGCGGTCCGTCAGCATGCCGAGCGGAACCATGGGCCGGGCGTGCCGGGCCTCGACCACGCGGAAGGCGACGCCGGCGGCGACGGCGAGCGCGGCGGCCGCCAGCACGGGCGGAGCCGTCCAGCCCAGGTGGCCGCCCTCGATCACCGCGAACGCCAGTCCGGCCAGGGCGAGTACGGCGGTGAGCTGGCCGCCGGCGTCCAGCGCGGCCGGCCGGCGCGGCGAGCGCGGCACCCGCGCCAGCAGGCCGAGGATCACCGCGCCGACCGGCAGGTTCAGCAGGAAGACCGACCGCCAGCCGGCCGCGTCGGTGAGCAGCCCGCCCAGCACCGGACCCGCGGCCATCGCCACCGAACCGCCGACCGTCCACAGGGCTATCGCGCGGGCCCGGGCCCGGGCGTCGTCGTAGGCCTGCCGGACCAGCGCGAGCGAGGCGGGCATCACGATCGCGGCCGCGCCGCCCTGCGCCACGCGTGCCGCGACCAGGACGCCGATGCCGGGCGCGAGCGCGCAGCCGAGCGAGGCCAGGGTGAACAGCGCGACGCCCCAGGCGTAGGCGCGGCGGGCGCCGGCCCGGTCGGCCAGGGCGCCGGCGGACAGCATCAGGGCCGCGAACATCAGGGTGTACGCGTCCACCACCCACTGCAGACCGGTCATCCCGCCGCTGAGGGAGTCACGGATCGCGGGCAGCGCGATGTTCACGGCCGAGACGTCGATGGTGATGACGGTGAATCCCAGCAGCGCGGCGATCAGTTCCACCCCCCGGCGCCGGGACGCCGGGGGTGTGAGCGGCGGCGGCGCGGCCGGCCGGGCCCCGTCCGGGCGCCCTGCGTCCGGGCCCGGCCGGCGCGGCGGGCGCTCGGACGTGCCGGGGCCGCGCCCGCGGCCGGACGGGGCGGGCGGACGTGCGGCGAGACGATCGGCGGTCGGCATGGCGGACTCCCTGACGGCGGACCTGAGTACGGCGGTGACGGGTCGGGCGGGCGGCCCCGGTGGCGCCGGGCCGCGGTCCGGTGTCGCGCACCCCCTGGGTCCCGGCGTCCGGGCCGCCCGCTCCGGGAACACTCTGCGCCGCCCGGCGGCCGTCCGGCAGACCGCGCCGTTCCCGGGGTGCCGCGTTCCAGGCCCTGACACACCCCCTCAAGCCCCGTCGTCCGCCTGTCACAATGACCCGATGGCAGCGGCAGCGGCACGAGTCACCGAACTGGGCAGGTATCTGAAGGCCCGTAGGGCGCAGGTGCGGCCGGAGGACGTCGGCCTTCCCGCGGGTGCGGGACTGCGCCGTACTCCCGGGCTGCGCCGGGAGGAGCTGGCGGCGCTGGCCGGGGTGAGCGTCGACTACTACATCCGGCTGGAGCGCGGCCGGGAGACCAACCCCTCGCCCGCCGTCGTGGACGCCCTCGGCCGTGCCCTGCGGCTGCGCGGCGACGGCTACGAGCGGCTGCACGAGCTGGCCGAACTGGCCTCCGGCCGGGGCTCGGAGCTGCCGGCCTGCGCCGACCGGACCGTCCGTGACTCGGTCCTGCGGATGCTGGAGTCGATGCGTCCGCTGCCCGCCTACGTGGTGAGCCGCCACAACCGCGTCCTGGCCGCCAACCCGCCCGGCCGGCGTCTGCTCCCCGGTCTGTGGGACTGGCCGGAGGAACAGCGCAATCTGACCCGGTACCTCTTCCTGCATCCGGTGGGCCGGGCGCTGTACGAGCCGTGGGAGGAGACGGTCGCCCACTCGGTGGCGCATCTGCGCGCGGTCGCCGGGGCGGACCCGGACGACCCCGAGCTGACCGCGCTGGTCGGCGAACTCCTCCTGAAGTCACCGGACTTCGCCCGGATCTGGGAGCGGTACGAGGTCTGCGAGCGCGGCGGCGGACAGAAGTGCTTCCGCCATCCGAACGTCGGCCCGATGACCCTGACGTACGAGGTGATGCGGCTGGCCCGGACCGGCGGCCAGCGGATGGTGGTCTACCAGGCGGCCCCCGGCGGCCCGGACGAGCACGCCATGCTCCGGCTGGAGCCCGGACGCTCCCGGCACGAGGCGACGGCGCCCGAGGGCTGTCCGGGCCCCGCGGGACACATGGCCCGGGCGTCGGTCGAGGCAGTCGGGCAGGCATGAGAGAGGGGCGTCCGAACCCCGTAAGAAAAGCGACAATAGGACTTTCTTCGACATTTTTAATGCACCGGTGTTTATCCCGTTAAAAGCCCTCCGTCCACTTATGCTGACGCCGTCGGTTGCCAGCCCATATCGGGCTGAAGCGATCCATAAGGAGAGGCAATGCGCAAGTTCCAGAAGGCCGCTGTCGTCGTGGCCCTGCTCGGCAGCGTCGGTTTCCTCGGTGCCGGTGCGGCCCAGGCGCACGGCGGTGAGGGCGGCGGCTCGCAGACGGAGGTCCGGCACACGGAGACCCGGCAGACGGAGACCCGCCAGACGGAGACCCGGCAGAGTGAGCCCCGCGGCGGCGGCGGTGCGGCGGTCGACAGCCACCAGAGCCAGGCCTGCACCGGCCAGGTCGACGCCCAGCAGGGCCTCGTCGACGTCCAGGATCTGGGTGTCGCCGCCAACGCCATCGTCGGCATCGGGAACCCGGTCGGCAAGCTCACCTCGGTGGCCTGCCCCTCTGCCCTCACCTTCGGCTGACGGTCACCGGCGGATGACCTGATCCGGCTCGGGGGCTCGAACTCAAAAGTTCGAGCCCCCGAGCCGGACCGGCGCGTCACGTACCGCACCGGCCCTCACGCCCGCCCTCACGGCAACCGCGTGGCGGTCCGCCGGACCGCGAAGATCGTCGTGTCGTCGCCCAGGCGGCCGCCGCAGTGGCGCAGCGTGCCCTCACGGACGTAGTCGACCAGGCGGTCCGGCTCGGCGGTGCGCGGGTCCACGGCGACGGCACGGGCCAGCTCGGCGGCGAGCGGGTAGAACGCCCCGCTGCGGTCGCGGGCCTCCGTCACCCCGTCCGTGCACAGCAGCAGCGTCTCGCCCGGCACCATCTGCGCCCGCCGCACCGGCGGCAGGCCCGGGCCGGCGAAGTCACCGAGCCCCAGGGGCAGTCCGTCCCCGGGCGGCAGCTGCCGGACGCCCTTGGGGCCGACGACGAGCGGCGGCTCGTGGCCGAAGTTGACGACCTTGACGATGTCCGGGTCGTCGTCGGGGAAGCCGAGCAGGACCGCGGTGGCGAACCGGTCGCCGTCCCCCCTGCCGAGCGCCCTGGCGTGCTCGCGGTGCCGGAGCATGCGCTGTTCGAGGCACTCCGCGACCCCGGCCAAGTCGGGTTCGTGGTAGCCAGCCTCCCGGAAGGTGCCCAGCAGCGCCGCCGCCGCCTCGACCGCGCCGAGGCCCTTGCCCTGCACGTCGCCCACCAGGACCCGGGCGCCGACGGGGCAGGGCTGGATGTCGTAGAAGTCGCCGCCGATCCGGGCGGCCGCGTCCGCGGCGAGGTACACGGCCGCGTGGTCCAGACCGGCCCAGCCCGACGGCAGCTGACGCAGCACGGTGCGGCGGGTGGTCTCCGTCACGTCCTCCATGTGCAGCCGCAGCCGCTCCCCGCGCCGGCGCACCACACAGGCCAGCACCGCGAGCACCCCGCCCACGGCGACGAGGATGAAGTCGGGCAGGCCGATGCGGTACTGATGCGGCCAGGCGCTGTCGAACAGGACGTACGCGACGATCGCCAGCCCGGCGAAGACGGACGTGGCCCAGACCCCGCAGAGGGCGGCGGCGAATCCCGGCACCAGGACGGTCCAGGACAGGACCCGGAACGCGCCGCTGGTGTTCCAGTCCAGCAGCACGATGGCGATGAGCAGTACCAGCGGCGGCACCCAGGCGTAGCCGCGGCCGCGCACCGACAAGAACCCGGGTCCGTGCCCGCCGCCGCGGCGGCTGGTGGGCGGCCGCCCGCCGGACGGGGCCGGGCCCGCACCGCCGGCTTCCCCGCGCGGCCGGACTCCGTACCGTCGGCCCCGGCGCGCACCATCGTCCTTCACAGACCTCAGCGAACCACGGGCGGCCGGGAGCCGCATCCGGGCCGACCGAGCCCGCCCCGGGGCGCGAACGGGCTGGTCAAGCCACCTCCGCCGGCGCTTCCGGCGAACGACCGCCTCTTGGCGCCTCCCCGGGCCGCCCCCGGTTGTCAGTGCCGGGTGCGAGCATGTCCGCCATGATCGAAGCGAACCCGAAAGCGGACCTCCTCCGGTACCTGCGAGAGGCGCGCGACGCCCTGGTGTGGAAGCTCGACGGGCTCTCGGAGTACGACGCCCGCCGTCCGCTGACCCCCACGGGCACGAATCTGCTGGGGCTGGTCAAGCATGTCGCCGGCGTGGAGCTGGGGTACTTCGGCGACACCTTCGGACGGCCGTTCTTCAAGGAGGGGGACGAGCCGCCGTCCTGGTGGTACACCCGGGACCCGGAACCCAACGCGGACATGTGGGCCACCCCGGACGAGTCACGGGAGCGGATACTCGGGCTGTACCGCCGGGCGTGGGAGCACTCCGACGGCACGATCGCGGCGCTGCCGCTGGACGCGGTCGGTCACGTCCCGTGGTGGCCGGAGGACCGTCGAGAGGTCACCCTGCACCACGTCCTGGTGCGGGTGATCTCCGACACCCAGCGGCACGCCGGCCACGCGGACATCGTGCGCGAGCTCGTCGACGGCTCGGTCGGACTCCTGCCGGGCAAGGGCGACCTGGCGGAGCAGGACCGGACGTGGTGGGAGGGCCACCGCGGCCGGCTGGAACGCGCGGCGCGCGAAGCCGGGGGCTGAGCCGGCCCCGCACGGCCGGGCGGCGCCCGCGGGAACGGCCCGGCGCTCTCGCACACCGCTCAGGTGTCCGCCGGACAGTCCCGCACGTCGAGGTCCTCGGGCACCTGGGCGGCCGAGGCCGGCACAGGATGGGGAGCGCTCCCATTCACGGCACAAGGAATTAACCCCTCCCACGGAAGCCCCGTCAATCCCCCCGGCAGGGGAACCGTGGACGGCGTCCGGCCGCGGTCACCGGACGCCCACGGGTCCGGGCGGGACGCGGGAACGGGCGCCGGCCCGCTCCCGTGAGTGGGAGCGGGCCGGCGCCGCGAGTCGCGCACGCGGGTCAGAACTGGAGCGACCAGGCGTTGATGTACCCGGTGTCGTTGGTCCAGTTGTCGGTGGCGCGGAGCTTCCAGGTGCCGCCTGCCTGGTGCGCCGAGGCGTCGACCGTGTAGGTGGCCTGGACGTTGTCGGCGCCGTCGTTGGCGTCGTAGTCCTTCAGCAGGTGTGCGGTGCCGTCCGGGGCGACGAGTTCGACCTTCAGGTCGCCGCGGAAGGTGTGCCGGATGTCCACGGTGACGGACAGGCCGGCCGGGGCGTTGCCGGAGACGCCGGTGACCGCGAGCGGTGACTCGACGGTGGCGTTGTCGCGGATCTGGTAGTCGTCGGTGTTCTCGAACTTCGGCCCGGTGGGCGGAGGGGTGGTGCCGGCGCCCGTGTGGAGCAGCTTGTTCGGGGAGCCGGTGCGGGCGTCGGTCACCTTGCCGGCCGTGGCGTCGGAGACCAGGGCGTCGCGGACCTGGGCCGGGGTCCAGGCGGGGTGGGCGGCGAGCAGCAGGGCGGCCGCGCCGGCGACGTGCGGGGTGGCCATGGAGGTGCCGCTCATCGTCTGGGAGGCGGTGTCGCCGGAGTTGGAGGTGGAGACGATGCTGTCGCCGGGTGCGAAGACGTCGAGGCAGGAACCGTAGTTGGAGCCCTGTCCGTTGGACCAGCCGGTGGCGCGGGCGTCGCGGCTGTTGGTGGCGCCGACCGTGATGGCGGCCGCGGTGGAGGCCGGGGAGTAGGAACAGGCGTCGGCGTTGTTGTTGCCGGCCGCGACGACCCAGGTGACGCCGGAGGCTATGGACGCCGCCACCGCGTCGTTCACCGACTGGGTCTTGCCGCCGCCGATGCTCATGTTGGCCACGGCGGGCTTCACGGCGTTCTTGGTGACCCAGTCGATGCCGGCGAGGACCGGCGCCCAGGTGTCGCCCGAGGTGCCCTGGCAGTTCAGCACCCGGACGCTGACCAGCTTGACGGCCTTGGCGATGCCGTACGAGGCGCCGCCGACGGTGCCGGCGACGTGGGTGCCGTGGCCCGCGCAGTCGGAGGCGTTGGTGTCGTTGTCGATGAAGTCGTAGCCGCTGACCGCGCGGCCGCCGAAGTCACGGTGGCTCAGGCGGACGCCGGTGTCCACGATGTAGGCGTTCACGTCGGCGGCGGTGGTGTCGTAGCTGTAGCGCTTGTCGACCGGCAGGTCGCGCTGGTCGACGCGGTCCAGGCCCCAGGAGGGCGGGTTGGTCTGGGTGTCGACCGCGTACGCCGCCGCGTCGGCCTCCACGCGGGCCACCGACGGGTCGGCGGCCAGTTCCTCGGCCTGCTTCTCGGACATGCGCACCGCGAAGCCGCGCAGGGCGGCGGTGTAGGTGTACCGCAGGCTGCCCGCGTGCCGCCGGGCCAGTTCCTTCGCGGCGCCGGGTACGTCGGCGCGGGCGACGGAATCCTTGAAGGTGACGATGTAGGAGCCTTCGACCGCGCCGGGGCGGTCGGCGCCGACGATGCGGCCCTGGGGGCCGCCTGGCGGTACGGGGGCGGCCGTGGCCCCGGCCGTGGCCGCGCCGGCCATCAGCAGGGCGGCACTGGCGCCGACGGCGAGGGTCCGCCGGACGGCGCGAGCGTCGAACTCCATGGTTTCTCCCTTGGGGTGCGGTCCGGGCCCGGTGCGGGCCCGGCGGGGGTGCCTCGCGCCCCTGCCGCCCTCCGGACGGGCCACGTGCGAGCGGGGTGCGTCCGGAGGGCGACTGCCGGACCGCCGCCGCGGCACGGCATGTTGGGGCCATGACAATCGGTGGCGGAGCGGGTGCGTGGTCGCCTCGGGGTGGTCGGCGTCCACGGCGGGACGGGGGCAAGGTGCCGCACGGAGTGAGGTTCCGTGCGGCACGGGTCGGCGGCGTCGAACGGCCACGGGGTGCGGCCGCCCCGCCCCGCACGTCCTGCCGGCCAGGGAGCGTGGGGTACGGGAGTTCGTCGCCGGACTGCCCAGAGCTTGGGACACCGGTGGCGGAGGCGGCAATGCGTACCGCCACCTAAAGATTGGCGAACCGGGCCGCGCCCGCCGCCGACTCGGAGCCACCCCGCCCATCGGCGGCGTCGCGGACACGGCGGCGGGCAATCCGTAGGTGGTGCACCCCTATTGCGAGCTCCGCCGCCGGACGGATAGACCACCTCCCTGACGGACAGGACGCCGCGGCCCCGGGCGCGCGACCTGTCCTGGCGGGGCGAGCGGTCGGTGGGAGGCGGAGCCGTGGACGGACGGTGCTTCGACACGGGACACGGCGCGGGCACCGCCCGTGGGTACGCGTCCACCGGACGCGGGCCGGAGGCGCGCCTGCTGCGGGCCTCGCTGCGGGCGGCCCCGAGCCTCACCGTGGTGCGGGCGGAGAGCGGGGCGGGCGGGCCGGATCTCGTCGAAGAGGTGCTGCGGGAACCGGAGTTCGCGTGCTGGACGCGGCTGCGCGCGCGGTGCGCCGACGCGGCGGACGCCATGCCGCTCGCTCCCGTCCTCGACGCACTGGCCGCGCTGCCGTGCCCCGCCCCGCTCCCCGGCCGGCCGCTGCCGCCGGTGACCGGCGTCCTCGGCCTCCTCGTACCCGAGCTGGCCGACCGGCTGCCGCCGCCGCCCGCCGGGGCCGCCGACCCGGAGGTACGGCGCTGCCTCGCGCCGCGCGCGGTCGAGGCGCTGCTGACGGCGTACGGCGACGCGGTCCTGGTGGTCGAGGACGTCCACCGCGCCGACCCGGCGACCCTCTGCCTGCTCCGCCGGCTGATCGGCGCGATGCCGGCGCGGCTGCGGCTGGTCGTCGTCGAGGACCCCTCACCCGGGCTGCCGGACCTCGGCTTCCGCGCACCGGCCCGGCTGCGGAGCGAGGAGATCGACGTCCGGCCCTGGACGGCCGCGCAGACCGCGGAGTCCGTCCGGGACTGGCTCGCCGACCTGCGGCCGGACCACCTGACGGAGCAGGAGGACATCGCCGCTCTGGTGCACGAGCTGACCCGCGGACTGCCCGAGGTCGTCGGCCAGCTGCTGCGGGCGGCCGGGGAGTTGACGCGGTCGCGGGAAACGGCATGTCCCGCCCGGGCGGCGGAGGCGGACGGCGCGTGGAACGAGGAGGAGCGGGAGGACGCGCGGGCGGACTCCCCGCTCGCCGCGCTGCGGCAGGTCGGCGCGCCGGCGGCCGTACGCCGGGAGTGGGCCCGGCGGTGCGCGCCGCTCACCGAGGACGCGCGGCGCGTCGTGGAGGCGGCGGCAGTCCTGGACCGGGCGGTCCCGGCCGGTGTCCTCGCCGAGGTGGCGGACCTCGCGCCCGAGCGGGCCGAGGCCGCCGTCGACGTGTGCCTGCGCCGGGCGGTGCTGCGCGCCGACGGGCCGCACCCCGCCTTCCGGCACCCACTGGAGCGGTTGGCCGCGCTGGCCCGGGTGCCCGGGCCCCGGCGGGCCCGGCTGGGCCTGCGCGCCGTCCGGGCGCTGCGCCGCGGCGGCGGACGGCCGCCGCTGGTCGACCTCGCCCGGCTGTACGCCCTGGCCGGACGGATGGTCCAGGCCGTGCGCTGCCTCGTCGCGGCGGCCGACCGGGCGGCCGCCGCCGGCGACTACGCCACCGCCACCCGTCTGTACACCCGGGCCGTCACCGAGGACCCGCGGGCCGCGGGCCGGGTGCGCACCGCCGAGAGACTCGCCCGCACCGCGCAGCTGGCGCGGGCCGGTGAGCGCGTGGTGGCCGTGGTCCGGCGGGTGCTGGACGAGGACGACCCGCCGCCCCGGCTGCGCGGCGAGATCCGGCTGCACCTGAGCGTCGTGCTGCGCAACCAGAGCGGCGGCGCACTGGACAGTCTCAACGAAGTCGCCCGCGCCATACCGGACTTGGAGGCGTCCGACCCGCAGACCGCGGCCCGCGCCATGGCGGTCGCCGCCATCCCGTCCATCAAGGGCTGGCCCGTCGAACGCCACCGGTACTGGCTCCAGCGGATCGAGACGCTCGGCGAACCGGTCGCCGACCCCGTCGCCCGGGCCGCGATCGCCGCCAACCGGGCGACCGCGCTGATGCTGCTCGGCAGCCCCCGCGCCTGGGCCGCCGCCGAGGCGCTCAGCGCCGCGGCCGGTACGGCGATGGAGGCCGCGCACCACACCCGGGGCTGGACCAACCTGGCGCACGCGGCCACCGCGCTCGGGTACGGCGCACGGGCCCACACGTACCTCGGCCGGGCCGCGGCCGGTCTCGCCGACACCAGCAGCCCGTACCTGGAAGGGCTGACCCAGACCGCCCGGCTGGTGCTCGCCTGGCACGAGGGCCGCTGGCCGGGCCTGCACGAGGCCGCCGACCGCACCGCCCTGTGCTATCAGGAGATACCCGACCTGACCGCCGAGGCCATGCTGGTGCGCGGGCTGACCGCACTGCACGTGCTGGGCGACGTCTCCCGGGCCCGGCACGACCTCGCCGAGGCCGCCCGCGTCACCCGCTACGACACCGGCGTCATCCTCACCGCCTCCGCCGCCGCCACCGCCCGCGTCCACCTGGAGGCCGGGCGGCCCGGGCAGGCGTGCGAGGCCATGGAGGAGACGCTGCACCGGCTGGAGCGCACCGGCGGCTGGGTGTGGGCCGGCGAGGTGGCGCCCACCGCCGTGGAGGCACTGCTCGGCAGCGGCCAGGGCGTACGGGCGCACCGGCTGGTCGCCGACTTCGCGGCCGGGATCGCGCACTGCGACGCGCCCGCCGCCCGGGCGGCGCTGACGGTGTGCCGGGCGCTGCTCGCCGGGGCGGAGGACGGGCCGGCCGCGGCCGTGGGGCCGCTCGCCGACGCGGAGGCGCGGTGGCGGCGGCTCGGTCGCCCCTTCGACGCGGCCCGGGCGGCCGAGGCCCGCGGCCGCTGTCTGCTCGACCTGCGCGACGCGACGGCGGCCGACGCCGTACGGGACGTGATCGAGGTCTACCGGGAGCTGGGCGCCCGCTGGGACGTGGCCCGCTGCCGGCGGCTGCTGCGCCGCCACGACATCGTCTCCACGCACCGACGCGGCCGCCTCGGCTACGGCGACCAGCTCTCGCCGCGCGAGCGTGAGGTGGCCCGTCTGGTCGTCCAGGGCCGGTCGAACCGGGACATCGCCGAGAGCCTGGTCCTGTCCGTGCGGACCGTGGAGCACCATGTGGCGCGCGTCCTGCGGAAGTTGAACGTCACGGCGAGGACGGACATCGCCCGGGCGGGCCTGGCGGCGGACGGCGAAACGGGCACCGCGCGGCGGTGACCCGGTGGGTGCGAGAGCCCGGTGAGGGTGACGGGGCCGGTGAGTGCGGTGGGCGCGGGGAATGCGGCGGACACGGGGAGTGTGACGGGCGCGGGGGTGCGGCGGACGCGGGGAGTGGGACGGGCGCGGTGTGTGCGTGTGGCCGGCGGGCGGTCAGCGGGACAGCAGGTCGGCGAGTTCGGCCGCGAACAGCTGGGCCGGGTCGAATCCCATCCCGGTGAAATGGCCGGCGAGTTCCAGCGACAGGACGCCGTGGACCCGGGTCCAGAAGCTCAGGGCTCGGTGCAGGGCGGCGGGTGGGGCGGGATGACCGCCGGCCCGCTCCCATCGCTCCGCCAGGTGCGCGGCGAACGGGGCGGCGGGCTCCGCCGCCGGCAGCGCCGCGCAGGCGTCGAGCAGCATCGCCATGATCTCGTCGGAGACGGCCGTGGTGCCGGCGGGCGCCCGGAATCCGGGGACGGGGGTGCCGTAGACGAGGAAGTAGCGCTGGGGGTCCGCCAGCGCCCACGCCCGGACGGTGTGGGCGAGCGCGGCCAGGTCGGCGCCCTGTTCGGCGGCCGGGCGCAGGGTGTCGGCGAGACTGCGGTAGGCGTCGGTGACCAGTTCCGTGATCAGCTCGTCGCGGCCGGCGTAGTAGCGGTAGAGCGCGGGGCCGCTCACGCCCATCCGCTTGGCGATCGCGTTGAGGGACAGCGCCGACGCCCCGGCCGTGGCGATCTGCTCCCACGCGTGCTGTTTGATCTCCGCGCGCACCTGGGCGCGGTAGCGCTCGCGGGGGGACTTCGGGCCCGTACCGCCCGTACCGGTCACCGGCCTCCCGCCCTCCCTGCCCGGCCGCACCGCACGGCTACGCCCTGAAGCTGGAGCGAGAACCTATCACGCACGCCATTGACGCCGACGGCTTCGGCGTTGTTACATCGATGAGTTAGAGCCTCTAACAGAAGCACTACCCTCTACCGTCGCTGATTCTCAGCGCGCGAAAGGACCGCCATGTCCGGCATCCGCAGCACCAAGGCGCGCACCGCCCTGCTCACCGTCCCGCTCCTCATCGGCGCCCTCGGCGCCGCCGCTCCCGCCGGAGCCGCCCCCGCGTCCGCCACCGCCACGCCGCTCACCTGCCGCGGGCAGGGCACCGACCCCGACGCCCGGGTCCGCTACGCGACCGAGACCCTGATCCACGCACCGCTGAGCACCGTGTGGAAACTCCAGACCGACGTGGAACGCTGGCCCGCCTGGCAGCGAGCCGTCGAGACCGCCGCCCGCCTCGGCCACGGGCCGTTACGCGAGGGCTCGGCGTTCCGGTGGACCAGTCCGGCGCCCGCCACCCCGGCCACGCCCGCCACCACTCTGACCATCACCTCGACCGTCCGGCAGCTGCACAGGGGCTTCTGCCTCCGCTGGACCGGCCCCGCGGTGGGCGACGGGCTGCGCATCGACGGCGTCCACGTGTGGACCTTCACCCGGACAAAGGGCGGCGTCCTCGTGCGCACCGAGGAGACCCACACCGGGACACAGGTCGAGGCGAACGTGCCCCTCGCCACCGAGATCCTCGCCGCCGGCCTCACCACCTGGCTCGCCGAACTGAAGGCGACCGCCGAAACCGGCGCGTGAGGCACCCGGGCGGCACTCGGCAGCGCGCGCCCCGGCTCCCCCGCTCCTGGGAGCCGTTGTGCGGTCGGCCGGGGCGGGCAGCCTCCTGGGGGCACCGTGAGTGAGGAGGCCGGTCATGGCCAGTGAGTTCCAGCGGAACAAGCTTCAGGCGATGTTCGACGCGTTCGACGCGGACGGCAACGGCTATCTGGAGGAGGGCGACTTCGTGGCGTTGGCCGACCGCTGGGCGCGGTTGCCGCGGGTCGAGCCCGGGTCGGAGCTGGCCGGGCGGGTGGAGGACGTGCTGCTGGGCTGGTGGGGGCAGCTGACGGCGGCGACGGGCACCGCACGGGAGGGCAGGATCGACCTTAACGGGATCCTCTCCGTGGTGGACCGGCTGCCGGCCATGTCCGAGCAGGTCACCGCCACCGCCGACACCATATTCGACGCGGTGGACGAGAACGGCGACGGCCGGATCTCCCGCGCCGAGCACCAGCGGCTCGTGGACACCTGGCACGGGCAGGGTGTGTCCACCGCAGACGTCTTCGACCGTCTCGACCGGGACGGCGACGGATATCTCGGCCGCGCCGAGTTCGCCGTGCTGTGGACCCAGTTCTGGGTCAGCGACGACCCGCGCGAGCCCGGCAACCTGCTGTGCGGGCCGCTCCCCGGCACGGCCGGCTGAACCTGGCGGACGCGACGGTACGGGCCCCCTCCGCGGAGCGGGACCCGTACCGTTCGGTGCTGTCGGCGCGCTACTCGACGTTGATCTTGAACGTGCTGGTGGTGTTGCGGATGTCCTGGGCGTTGCCGCTCATCCGCAGGTTGCGGAAGGTGGCCTCACCGACGGCGGGGCCCTGACCGGGCTCGGGCAGCTCGTTGGCCCAGATGCCGAATCCGGACTTGGCGTCGAACGCGTCCCCGCTCTTCTTGGAGTTGGTGATGGAGATGTCGGTGAAGATCGTGTCCTTCACCGGGAACTGCGGCTGGCCACCGACGTAGTTGGTCTGGAACATCACGCCCCCGTAGGTGGAGTCGTCGATGTCGACGTCGTTGACGCGGATGCCCTGGAACACCTTGGAGGCGGAGAACGCCCAGATGGCCGGGAAGACCTGCGAGCCCCAGAAGTGGCCGCCGGTCCGTTCCAGGGAGACGTTCTCGATGGTCGTGGGTTCGGTCCCGAAGCCGTTCATCGGGTAGCCGAAGTCCAGCGAGGAGATGGTGATGCCGGAGTAGACCAGGGTGTCGGCGACGCGGATGTTGCGGAAGGTGTTGCTGTAGCCGCCGTAGACGGCGATGCCGGCCGCGCGCCAGGTGAGCGTGGAGGTCAGGTTCTCGTAGAGGTTGTTCTTCTCGTCGGCGCCGCCCGCGTCGATCGCGGAGAAGAGGGCGAAGCTGTCGTCGCCCGTGGCGCGGGCGTCGTTGTTGACGACGTGGTTGTCCGTGGAGCCGTTCGTCATGTTGACGCCGTCGGCGAAGGTGTCACGGATGCGGGAGTTCTGGATGGTGATGCTGTCGGTGTTGGCGCCCCAGTACAGGCACACCATGTGCTCGACCCAGATGTTGTCGATGGTGATGTCGGAGACGTTGGCGAAGTCGAAGACCTTGCCCGGGCCGTCGATGCGGGAGGTGTAGTTGCCGAAGTAGGCGAAACCGCTGAACACCGAGCCCTTGGCAGTGTTGTCGGCGCGGAAGCCGATGTCGGTGTTCTCCTGCGAGGAGGGCGCGTGGAAGCGGGTGAACCACGGTCCGGCGCCGATGATCCTGACGGCCTTGCCGTAGACCTGGAACTTGCTGGAGGTCTCGTAGTCGCCGGCCGGCAGGTAGACGCCGACGAGCTTGCCGGTGGTGTCCATGCGGACCTTGTCGAGGGCGTTCTGCACGTCCTGCTGGGAGAAGCCGGCCGGGACCGCGTAGGCGGCCGGGTCGGGGTTCGGGGCCGCCGTCGCCTGCTCGGTGTTGATGAAGTCGATGGCGTAGGTGGAGGTGTTGGCCGCGTCCTTCTGGAGGCGGATCCTGGAGCCGGCCGGGACGGTCCTGCCGAGCAGCAGGTTCGCCTCGTCGTAGATGTGGCGCGGGGCGCCGGAGCCGGGCGAGTTGCCGGGCGCGGTCTCGTTGCCGTACAGCCAGGCGTACTTCGAGGTGAGGTCGATCGCCTTGAGGAACTGGCCGTCGACGTAGACGTTCAGCGTGGTGTCCGTGCCGTCGGGGACGGAGAAGCGGGTGACCAGGCTGTTGGTGGCCGCGCGGGTGGTCCACTCGACGTACTGGCCGGTGGCGCTGAGGGTGACCGCCTTGCGGCCGCTGGCCTCGCCGGCCAGGTCGCCGACGGTCCGGTTCGGGCCGACGACCTTGGCGCCGCCGCCGACCGTGCCGTCCTCCGCCTCGTACATGTCGTACGGCATGTCGGCGCCGCGGCCGACGAACAGGGGCTGGGTGGTGGTGTTGTTGGCGCGCTTGACCGGCAGTTCGTTGGCGTCGTCGGCGATGACGGTCTTGACGGTGTACTTGCCGTTGACGGCCGTCCACGAGCCGAGGCCGACCGGTGCGGTCGTCTGGCCGGCGGCGATGGCGCCGCTGTAGGAGCCGGTCAGGGTCTTGACGGTGGCGCCCTTGGAGTCCTGGATCGTCAGGGTCACGCCGTGGGCGCCGGCGGCCGAGGCCGTGGTGCCCTGGTTCTTGATCGCCACGGTGAACTTGACCTCGTCACCCGCCGACGGGCTGGACGGGGACCAGGCGAGGGGTGCGGCGAGCAGGTCGGAGCTGGAGACCGGCTTGACGACGAGGGCGTCGGAGCGGGTGTAGGTGTTGTTGGCCTCGTTCTGCTCGATGACGTTGTTCGACGGGTCCACCTGGGCGCCGACGGTGTAACTGCCCGCGTCCCGGGCGCCGATGCTCGCGGTGACCGTCTTCGTCTCGCCCGCGGCGAGCGCCGGGACGTCGGCCGTGGCGGCCTTGGTGCCGCCGAGGGTGAAGTTCAGGTCGGTGGCCTTGGACGCCTTGGTGCCGCTGTTGGTGACGGTCGCGGTGAGGCTGACGGTGTCCGTCTCGACCGGGGCGGCGGGCGAGTTGGTGATGCCGGTGACCTTGAGGTCGGGGTTGGCGGCCGGGGTGCCGATCACCTGGACCTCGGCGACCTGTGCGCCCGGGGCGCCGGAGTTGGCGGTGAACTTGAGCTGGATGTCGGCGGCGGCGCCGGTGACCGGGATGGTGACCGTGTTGCCGCTCGCCGGGTTGAAGGTGTAGTCCTTGGCCGCCGCGAGGCTGGTGAAGGCGGTCGCGTCCTGGTCGCGGCCGAGGACCTGGATGTTCTGGGTGCGGGTGGACCAGGCCGCGTCCGGGTTGAGCTTGACGACGACCTGGGAGAGGTCGGCGTTGGCGCCCAGCTCGGTGGTGAGGGTGGCCGGGTAGCCGCCGCCCGCGCTCTCCCAATAGGTGCTGAGCTGGCCGTCGTTGGCGTTCGCGGCGACGTAGGTGAAGGTGGCCGAGGACGCCTCGATGGGCTTGCCCTGGGCGAGGTCGGCGCCGGCGCCCGAACCGGCCCGCGTGACGCTGTTGCTCGCCGCCGACACGTTGCCGGCCGCGTCCTTCGCCTTGACGTAGTAGGTGACCGTGGCCGCAGCCGACGGGGTGTCGGTGTACGTCGTGACGTCGCCCGCGACCGACTTGACGAGCTGGCCGTTCGCGTAGACGTCGTAGCCGGTGACCTTGACGTTGTCGGTGGAGCCCTGCCAGGTGAGCTTCACGTCGCTGCCGGACTGCGTGTAGGCGAGGTTGCCCGGGGCCGTGGGGGCCTGGGTGTCGCCGCTCGCTCCCTTGCGGGTGACGCTGTTGCTGTTGGCGGAGACGTTGCCCGCGGCGTCCTTGGCCCGGACGTAGTAGGTGAGGTCGCTGCCGGCCGGCTGGGTGTCCGTGTACGTCAGGACGTTCCCGGCGACGCTCGCGCGCAACTGCCCGTTGGCGTAGATGTCGTAGCCGGTGACGCCGGTGTCGTCGGTGGCCGCGCTCCAGGTCAGTTTGATCTGCCCGGTGGCCGGTTCGGTGTAGGCGAGGTTCGTCGGCGCGGTGGGCGCCTGGATGTCGCCGGTGGCCGGTCCGTAGACCTCCAGCTCCGACAACTGGCCCGCCGGCCAGCCGGTGTTGGCGGTGATCAGGACGCGTACGTACCGGGTCGTGGTGGTGTCGAAGTCGATGGTCGCCGACTGGCCGCCGGCGCTGTCGAAGGTGTACGCCTTGGCGGCGGTCAGGTCGGTGAAGTTCTTGTTGTCCGTCGAGCCCTGGATCTTGAGCGTCTGGCTGCGGCTGGGCCAGCCGCCGGGCAGCCGCAGGATCACCTGGTTCACCTTGACCGACGAGCCGAGGTCGACCTGCGCCCACTGCGGGAAGGCGTTGTTCGTGCTCTCCCAGTAGGTGTCGCGGTTGCCGTCACCGGCGTTGGACGCCGGGTAGACGTCGGCGTGGCCGCTCTCGGTGAAGGGCTTGCCCTGGGCGAGGTTGGGTGTCGACGCGGTGGCGGTGAGCACCCGCATCTCGCCGAGCTGGGCGGTGGCGGCGACCGAGTTGCCGCTGAAGTCGGCCCGCACGTACCGGGCGAGGGTCGCGGGGAAGGAGATCTGGACCGTGTTGCCGTTGCCCGGGCCGAAGACGTACTGCGCCGAGGACTTGAGCGTGGTGAAGCTCTTGCCGTCGGCGCTGCCCTGGAGGGCCAGCGTCTGCTTGCGGGTCTGCCAGTGGGCGGGCAGGCGCAGCACGACCTGGCGGACGCGTGCGGTCCGGCCGAGGTCGGTCTGCACCCACTGGGCGGAGTTCTTCGCGGCCTGCCAGTAGGTGTCGGCGTCGCCGTCGGTGACGTTGGCGGCGGTGTGGGCGCCGAGGGCGCTGCCGGACCTGGCCGGGGCGTCGGCGGCGGCGTCGGGACCGCCGGCCGCCCGCGCGCCGGCGGCGGGCAGGCCCAGCACCAGGACGGTGGAGGCGAGCGCGGCGGTCGCTGCGCGCCATCTCCAGGATCTCGGCTTGTGTGGGGTCATGCGGGGTCACTCCCTGCGGAGGTTCGCGCGCGCCGGTGCGGCGGCGGGGACGGCTCTTTCCTGGGCAGAGCGGTGGCACGTCATCGATTTTTTGCGCTGTTTCATCGAAATATTGCAGACCGGAGGGCACGCGTCTACGGTCGCGACGGCTCTCATTTCTCCGGGTGCACCCGTGCACCGGGGATGAGGCGCGTACGAGATCCCCGACTTGGCCGGTGAGCAGGGGGAATCGACCGCTGGAGAGGACAACAAGAGGTGCCGCGATCCGATACGCAAGACTGCGCAAGGAACGCAAATTCTTGCGCGACAGTGCGGTTCTCATGACGCGGATTTGCGTAAGGAGCCGAGCGTGGCGCCGTCAACCCTGACCTTCGTCAGGGTGCGTCCTTGTCTTTCGGCCCGGGTTCGCGGCGGCCGGCGCTTCTACATTCGCCGCTCATGGAACGAGAACCACGGAAGAGATACGGGGCCGCCGCACGGCTGCTCGGCGCGTCGGGCGTCCTGTGCGCGGGAGCGGCAGTCGTCATCCGGCTGTCGCCCGGCGGCCTGGGCGACGCCGGTGCGATCGAGGTCACGGGTGGGGCGTCGGCGTCGGCGTACCGCTCGGTGACCGGGGCGGTGGCGGACGCGCCGTCGTGGCTGGGCGCGCTGTTGGAGGCGGCCACGGACGGCACCCTGGTGATCCTCGGGATGCTGCTGGCGTGGACGGGATGGACGGCGGTCCGCCGCAAGGACGTCCGGGCGGTCGCCGGGACCGTGCTGACCGGCGTCGGCACCGTCGCGGCCTACGCGGTGAGCGAGGCGGTGAAACTCGTGGTGGACGAGGAGCGGCCGTGCCGTGCGCTGGGGGCGGCCGCCCGGCCCGTCGCTCGGTGTCCTGGCGTCGGGGACTGGTCGTTCCCGAGCAACCACGCCGTCCTGGCCGCCGGGTTGGCCGTCGGGCTCGCCGTGCTGCGGCCCCGCCTGGCCGCGCTCACGCTGCCGCTGGCCGGGGCCGCCGCGCTGCTGCGGGTGCTGGTGGGGGTGCATTACCCGCACGACGTGCTGGCCGGCGCGACGCTCGGCGGCACGGTCGTGGCGGCACTGCTGCTCGCGCTGCTGCCCCTGGCCCAGCGCGTGGCGTCACGGCGGGGAGGGCCGGGGCGCGACGATCCCGGCCTCGTGAGCCACGACCGCGGCAGCGGCCCGGTTGTCCACGCCCAGCCCGGCCAGGATGGCACTGACATGGGCCTTGACCGTTCCCTCCACCACACGCAGCCGGCGGGCGATCTGACCGTTGGACAGGCCGCTGCCGAGGAAGGCCAGCACCTCCCGTTCCCGGGCGGTGAGGGCGGAGATCCGCTCGCGGGCGGCGGAGCGCCGGCCGGCCAGGGCGCCCGCACCCGTCGCGGCGAGGTGGGCGATGACCCGGGCGGCGACCTTCGGTGACAGGTAGGCGGCGCCCTCGGCCACGGCACGCACCCCGGTGATCAGCTCCTCGGGCTCGCCGGACTTGATCAGAAAGCCCGCCGCTCCACCGCCGAGCGCCTTCAGGATGTAGTCGTCCTCGCCGAAGGTCGTCAGCATGACGACGCCCGTGGCGGGGGCGATGCCGCAGATCTCCGCGGCGGCGTCGATGCCGTTCAGGCCCGGCATGCGGATGTCGAGCACGGCCACCGCCGGGCGGTGGCGCCGGACCAACTCCACGGCGCCGTGCCCGTCGGCGGCCTCGGCGACGACCTCGATCTCCGGGTCCGTGGCGAGGACGGCGCGGATGCCCGCCCGGACCATCGGCTCGTCGTCGGCGATCAGCACCCGGATCACCGGACGCTCACGGGGTGATCGTGTCCAGGGACACCAGCACGTCCTCGCGGAAGCAGAGCCGGTAGGCATCGCCGGACCGGTCGTCGAACCGGTCGGCCGTCATCGCGTAATACAGGCACGTCGTGTCGTCTCCCGTCGGCTCGGCGGTCAGCGGTCGGTGGTCCGTCTGCCGGTCCGGCAGGAAACGCTCCACCTCTGAACGATCCTGCCCCACCCGCAGGCGGGCGTAGTCGCCCGGGTCCAGGACCGTCCGCGAGACCGACAGCGTCTCCCAGACCACAAGCGCTCCACTGAGCAGGGCGCCCGTCACCAGGGGCACCATCACCGCGGCGGCCAGGGCGCGGCCGGCCCGGCGCCGGGCGCGGCGGTGTTCCCACGGCACCTCGGGGACGTCGGCGGTCGCGGGCGCGAGCGGCGGCGGGAGGGAGGGGGTGTGCGGGATGTGCGCGAGGACCGCGTAGCCGCCGTCGCGTGGGCCGTGTTCGAACGAGCCGCCGGTCAGCCGCACACGCTCGTCCAGCCCGATGAGGCCGCGCCCGCCGCCTCGGGACAGGGACCGCCGGCCGGCCGCTGACGGCGGCGGGCCGTTCTCCACCTCGACTCGCGTCCGCGTCGCCGTGTGCGTGACGTGGACGCTGGCCGTCGCGCCGGGCGCGTGTTTGACGACGTTGGTCAGCGCTTCCCGTACGACGCGGTGGGCCGCCCGCTCGACCGTCTCCGGCAGGTCGTCCGCCTCACCGTCGACGCGCAACTCCACGCTGAGACCGGCCGCGGACGCCTCGGCGGTCAGGCGCGTCAGACTGGAGTCGTCGCGGTCCGCCGGCGTCGTGCCGGTCTCCTCGCGCAGGACGCCGATCACCTCGCCGAGACGCTCCACCGCGGCCGCGGCCCGGGCGCGGATCTCCCCCGCCGCCCCACGGTGGTGTTCTTCGAGGTCCGGGGCGAGTTTGAGCGCGCCGGCCGACAGGGCGATCAGGCTGAGGTCATGGCCGAGCACGTCGTGCATGTCCTGGGCGATCCGGGCCCGTTCGCGCAGCCTGGCCTGGCTCTCGATCAGTCGCCGTTCGCGTTGCAGCTGATCGGCGCGCTCCCAGCCGGCCCGGACGAGCTGCTGGTACTGGCACCAGAACCGGCCCGCGAACCAGGGCAGCAGCACGGCGGCGACCACCACCGCCACGAACCGGCCGGCCAGGGGCAGCCAGGCGGGAACGACGGACAGCGCCACCACACCGGCCGCGAGCAGCGCGACCAGCGCGAGCGCCGTCGGCGCCGTCCGTCCCGGCCGCCGTCCCGCCAGGAACGCGGCGACGGCGGCCAGGACGGCCCACCACAGGCTCAGCACGCTCAGCGCGGCGGTCACCGCGGTGGCCGCCGTCAGAGCGGTTCCCGGATCGACCGCCCAGCGGCGTGCGGGGTGTTCCGGCTCGTTCAGTCGAGACAGAACTCGTTGCCCTCGACGTCCTGCATCACGATGCACGACTCGTTCTCCTCGTCGGCGAGCAGCACTCGCACGCGCGCCGCGCCGAGCGCCTCAAGGCGTACGGCCTCGGCCTCCAGGGTGGCCAGGCGCTCCTCCCCCACCAGTCCGGTGCCGGCCCGCACGTCGAGGTGGACCCGGTTCTTGACGGTCTTGCCCTCGGGAACGCGCTGGAAGTACAGCCGCGGGCCCGCCCCCGAGGGGTCCACGCAGGCGGACCACGCATCCCGCTGCTCGGGCGGCAGCGAGTCGTCGTAGTCGTCCCAGGTGTCGAACCCCTCCGGGGGCGGCGGTACGACGTACCCGAGTACCTCGCACCAGAAGCGGGCGACGCGCCCGGGCTCCGCGCAGTCGAAGGTGACCTGGAACTTCCTGATGGCTGCCATCGGGGCACCGTAGCAGGGCGTCCTACCTGCTCACTTCCCATTTTTTGGGGGACGCCAGTCGACGACAGCAGGGCTCCGGGACGCGCCTACCGCGGCGCCTGGAAGCCGCCGATCTCCTCCGCCAGCAGTTCGGCCAGCCGCAGCGGGGTGCGGTCCTCGAACATCGGGCCGATGAGCTGCACGCCGACCGGCAGGCCCTCGGAGGTCCGGCCCGCCGGCACGGCGGTGGCGGGCAGGCCGGGCATGGTGGCCACACCGGCCCAGACGAGCTGGTCGAAGTACGGGTACGCGACGCCGTCCACGTCGATCAGGCGCTGCTCCGGATCGGGGTGGTGGTCGTGCGGGAACGCGGGGGTGGGGGTGATCGGGCACACCACCGCGTCGAACGCGGCGAACAGCCGCCGCCAGCCGTGGCGGTGCAGTTCGCGGCGGCCGTCGGCCACCAGCCAGTCGCGGTGGCTGAACGCCGCGCCGCGCAGCCGTGCCGCACCCGGGCTGCGGTCGTCCGCCTCCAGTGCGGCGGCCATCGTCCGCAGCCCCTCGTACGCCTCGGCGGGCATGCGCCCGACGGCGCCGGAGGTCAGCAACTCCATGTAGAGCAGCCCGGCTTCGGTCAGATCGGGCAGCAGCGGACTGTGCCGCTCGACGCGGGCGCCGCCCGCGGCGAGCGCGTCGGCCACCCGGTGCACCCCCGCCCGCACGGCGGCCGAGGTGCCGATCAGCGGATGCGCGTCGAGGACCAGCACCCGGAAGTCGGCGAGCCGTTCATGGCGCGCGGGCGGCAGCGTCAACGCGTACGCCGCACCGGACGTCAGCGGGTCGGGTCCGGCCATGACGTCGAGCAGGAGCGCGAGGTCGCGGGCGGTGCGCGCCATCGGGCCGACCACGGCGAGGTCCGTCTCGGCCGGCAGGGCCGGTGCGCGCGGCGGGACCATGCCCCGGCTCGCCGCCAGGCCCCACGTCGGTTTGTGCGCGTAGACGCCGCAGAAGTGCGCGGGGGTGCGCAGCGAGCCGGCGAGGTCGGAGCCGATGGACAGCGCGCCGAACCCGGACGCCAGCGCCGCCGCCGATCCGCCGGAGGAGCCCCCCGCCGTACGGCCGTGGTCCCACGGGTTGTTGGTGGTGCCGTAGATCTCGTTGAAGGTCTGTATGTCCCGGAGCACGAGGGGCACGTTCGTCTTGCCGAGCACCACCGCGCCCGCGGCCTTGAGCCGCGAGACCTGCACCGCGTCCTCGGCCGGCACGTGGTCCCGGTGCTGCGGCATGCCCCAGGTGGTGGGCAGTCCGGCGACGTCGTAGGACTCCTTGACCGTGACCGGGATGCCGAGCAGCGGCCGGTCCTCGCCGCGGGCGCGCGCCCGGTCGGCGTCGCGCGCGGCGGCCCGCGCGCGGTCGAAGTCGGGTACGCAGATCGCGTTGACCGCCTTGTCGTCGCGCTCGATACGGGCGATCGCCGCGTCGGTCAGTTCCGCCGAGGTGACGTCACCGGCGCGCAGGGCGGCCGTGAGTTCTTCGACCGT
Organism: Streptomyces similanensis; assembly: GCF_039543625.1. NCBI lineage: Bacteria > Bacillati > Actinomycetota > Actinomycetes > Kitasatosporales > Streptomycetaceae > Streptomyces > Streptomyces similanensis. Next base: position 79,919 of record NZ_BAABKC010000027.1, read on the forward strand.
CGCAAAGTTCCAGTCCATGCGTCGGACCGTAACGGCCTCCTGGAGGAGCCATAAAACATCGTTTCGCACAACCGCCGGATGCCGCCATGAGCCGCCGTCAGGTCCCGTGTCCGCGTGGGAGCCGGTCTCACTCGGGGGTGCGGATGGCGGCGATGTCGAACTGGAGCCGGACCTTCTCGCTGACCATGGCTCCGCCCTGGGCGAGTCTGGCGTTGTAGGTCAGGCCCCAGTCGGAGCGGTTGATCGTCGTGGTGCCGTCGAAGCCGGCCCGCTCGTAGCCGAACGGGTCGGTGACGTGGCCGATGTAGGTCAGCTCCAGGACGACGGGACGGGTGACGTCCTTGATGGTGAGGTCGCCGCTCATCCGGTACACGTCCTGGCCGGCGAGGCGTACGGAGGTGCTGGTGAACGTCATCCGGGGATGGCGCGCCGCGTCGAGGAAGTCCCGGCCGACCAGGTGTGCGTCGCGCTGCTCCACGCCGGTGTCGACACTCGCGGTGGAGAGCACGATCTCGGCGTGTGAGCGCGCCGGATCGCGGCCGTCGAAGTACAGGCGGCTCTCGTACGCCGTGAAGGCGCCGCGCACCGTCGTCACCATGGCGTGCCGTACGGAGAAGCCGATCCTGCTGTGCGCGGGGTCGATCATCCAGTCCCCGGTCAGCGCCGCCTGCGCGGCGTCGGGAACGACGGCGGTGGCGGCGGACGCCGACCCGGCCGGACGCACCGCGCCCTCGGGTGCGGCCGGGGCGGCGGAGGCCGTCGCGGGTCGGAGTGCGGAGCTGCGACCGAAAAGGTTCATGAGGCACGTAGGTATGCCAGGGCGGCCGCCGCCACAAGGCCCGGTCGGCGAACCCGTCGTTTCCCCGGCAGACCTTCACAGGTGGGCGGCATTGTGGGGGCGGGGCGGAGACGGAGGTGACGGGGCGTAGGTTCGGGGCATGACGACCGCTGACGACAGGGACTACGTGGTCCGCCCCGCCCGACCCGAGGACGCCGAGGCGATGAAGGCGCTCGACGGCTCCTTCACCACCCGCACCGTCTACCGCGTGACCGTCACCGAGGAGGGCTTCGGCCTCCGGGAGACGCCGGTGGACCCGCCCCTGCGCAAGGTCTTCCCGGAGCGGGACGCCGACGACGGCTCCCCCGACGGTGCGGATCCGGACGGACGCACGTACGTCGCCGTCGGCCCCGGCGGCCGTCTGGTGGGCTTCGCCGCCGTCTCCTACGCCGCGTGGAACCGGCGGCTGGTCGTCGAGGACATCGAGGTCGCGCCCGCGCATCGGGGCCGGGGCATCGGACGCCGCCTGATGGACCGCGCCGTCGGCTTCGCCCGTCAGCGCGGCGCCGCTCACGTCTGGCTGGAGGTCACGAACGTCAACGCCCCGGCGATCCGCGCGTACCGCCGCATGGGCTTCGCCTTCTGCGGACTGGACACGGCGCTCTACGACGGCACGCTCTCGGCGGGCGAGCACGCGCTGTACATGAGCAAGCCGTGCCGCCCGGAACCGCCGGCGGCCGGCTGACAGGGGGAACCTCGCGGACCCACGGCCCGTGACCCGCGGCCCGCGCCGCGAGGCGGTGCGCGGGCGGCCGGATCACTCGAACGGCCGAGACGCCCGGGCGTACGCGCCGGTCCGGGGGGAAGCTGGGACCGTGAGCATCAGTGGCAGGCACCCGGTAAGCGCCGAGCAGATCCGCGCGGCGCTGGCCGCTCTGACGGCCGAACCGACGGCGGATGGGGACGGGAGTCCCGGCGGTCCGCGGGAGGAGGAGCGGCTGCGGCTGCTCGGCGGCCTGCTCGCCAGGACGGAACTGCTGATCACGGCCGCGACCCGGCTGACCGAGGAGGGCGAGGTCGAGGACGTCCTCCAGACGCTGCACGGCTGGGGGCAGGAGCTGGGGGCGGACCCCGGCGTCGCGGTCAACGTCCTGACGAACAGGTTGCAGCGCACCGCGCTCCAGGTCTCCGAGCCCCGGGCGGAGGAACTGCCACCGGGCCGGGAGGCCGCCTTCGCCGCCGTGATGACGGCGGTCTACGCGCTCGGCGCCCAGCTGCACGCCGACCGCGACGACGCGGCGGGCACCCGGCAGGCGCTGAGCGGGGCCGAGGAGGCCCTCATCGACACCCTCCAGGGCATGCACGACCTGCGCGTCGCCATCGGCGACGCGGCCGGTGCGGAGGATGACGAACGCGATGAGGACGAGGACGCCGGGACGGACGGGCACGGGAGCGGGGACTGACCGGCCGCCCTCACGGCCGCCGTACCTCGAACTGGAAGCAGCCGTACTCCAGGGCCCGCACGTGCACCAGCGCCACGTCCGGCGCGGCGAACGCCTCGTCGAAGGCCCGCTCGAACCCGGCGTCGGCGTCCTCGGGGATCTGGAAGCAGGCGCCCCCGACGATGCGCCCGTGCGCGTCGTAGCGGCGGATGGTGCGCAGCGCCCCCGGCCGCGCGAAGGGGTAGGCCCCGGCGGCGGCCGACGGCCCGGCGCAGTCGGCGGCGTGGACGAACACCGGCCCCGTCTCGTCGTACGCCCCGGGCCGGGCCCCGGTCGCCGCCGCCCAGCGGCGCAGCGGCGCGTAGGAGACGAGGGCGATCCGTTCGCCGGGCTCGACGGCGCGCAGGCAGCAGCGCAGCGGGCTGCCCGCGCTGTCGAGGACGTCGTCGTCCCCGCCCGCGGTGAACGGCTGCGGGGGCCGCCCCGCGTCGTCGGCGTCACGCAGTTCCCGCAGCACGGCGGAGGGGATGGCAAGGGGTGTGTATCCGGTCATGGCTCCAGCGTCGTCGGCCGGTCCGGCGGACGCTGGCGGATTTTGGACCTGGAACTCGGGCGGGGGCGGGGGCTCGCGCGGGGCGGGGAGTTGGCGCGAGGCCCCGGCGTCCGCCGTGCCGCCGTGCCGCCGTGCCGCCGTGGGCCATGTCGGCGGCGGCCATGTCGGCGGGGGCCGCGTCAGCGGCGGTCGCGTCACTTTTCCGGACTAAGAGATCGATCACCGGGTGGAGGCCATGTAGCGCAACAGTTGACCCTGACGCAGGGGCAACCTCTCAGCATGGGCGGCATGACGACGAGAACCAGTGCGATCGAGGTCGCCGGGCTGCGTAAGTCGTACGGCGACAACGAGGTGGTCGCCGGAGTCGACCTGACCGTCCCAGTAGGCACCGTCTACGCCCTGCTCGGACCCAACGGGGCCGGCAAGACCACCACAGTCCGGATCCTGTCCACGTTGCTCCCTGCGGACGCCGGTGAGGCTTGGGTCGCCGGGTACGACATACGGCGCGAGGCAGACCAGGTGCGCGCGTCGATCGGAGTGACCGGGCAGTTCTCCGCCGTGGACGAGTTACTGACCGGGCGGGAGAATCTGCGGTTGATGGCCGACCTCGGTCACCTCGACCGGCGCCATGCGGAGAGCGTGGTAGGGCAACTGCTGGAGCGGTTCCACCTGGCTGATGCCGCCGACCGGCGTGCGGTGACGTACTCCGGCGGTATGAAGCGGCGGCTGGACCTGGCCATGACCCTGGTGGCCGGGCCTCGGCTGATCTTTCTCGACGAGCCGACCACCGGCCTTGACCCGCGCAGCCGCCGGGACCTGTGGGGGATCGTGCGGGGACTGGTGGCCGACGGGGTGACCGTCTTTCTCACCACCCAGTACCTGGAGGAGGCCGACCAGCTTGCCGACCGGATCGGTGTGCTCGACGGAGGCCAACTGGTCGCCGAGGGCACCGCGGCCGAGCTGAAGCGACTGGTCCCCGGCGGTCATGTCGAGCTTCAGGCCGCCGACAGTGAACGGCTGGCCGAGTTGGCACGCCAGTTCCCCGGGGCGAACACAAACGCCACTGCGCTCACCCTGAACCTGACGCACGACGGCAGCCTCACCACGCTGCGACGGCTGTTGGCCGGGATCGACGACGACGCGGTCACCGGGCTCGCCGTGCACACCGCGGACCTGGACGACGTGTTCCTGGCTCTGACTGACCACTCCACCGCCGACGAGTCTCCCGAGGATGTGCCGGCATGAATAGCCCGACGTATGCCGTCCGCGATTCGGCGACCATGCTGCGCCGCAACCTGAAGCACATGGCCCGGTACCCGTCGCAGACGCTGATGCTGATCGGCGTGCCGCTGGTGTTCCTGCTGCTGTTCGTCTACGTCTTCGGAGGCACCATGGGCGCCGGTCTGCCCGGAGCCCCGGCGGGGGACCGCGGCGACTACCTGACGTTCATCACTCCGGGGATCTTGGTGATGGCGGTGGCGAGCGTGTCCATCAGCACCGCGGTCTCGGTCGCCACCGACATGACAGGCGGAATCATTGACCGGTTCCGAACCATGGCCATCGCCAAGGTCTCGGTGCTCACCGGCCATGTGCTGGGCGCGATGGTCCAGACTGCGCTGGCCCTCGCCACGGTCTTCGGGGTGGCGTTCCTGCTGGGTTTGGAGACCGCCGCCTCGGCGATGCAGTGGTTGGGCCTCGTCGGACTGCTCGCGCTGCTGTCGTTCGCGATGACCTGGTTCACCGTGGCGTTGGGGCTGGTCAGCCCGAACCCGGAGGCCGCGAGTAACTGGCCGATGATCTTCATACTGCTGCCGTTCGTGGGCAGCGGGTTTGTACCGGTGGAGTCGATGCCGACCGGGCTGCGGTGGTTCGCCGAGTACCAGCCGTTCACGCCGATCATGAACGCTTTCCGCGGTCTGCTGGCCGGATCGCCCGATGGTTCGGACATGCTCTGGGCCATCGGCTGGTGTGTGGTGATCGGGCTGGTCGGCTACCTCTGGTCGCGGCGTCTCTACCGGACCCGGGCTGCGAACTAGGAGACTGGTCCGATGCTGACTATCGGCGAGCTGGCGTCGTATGCCGGAGTGACGGTGCGCGCGGTGCGGCACTATCACGCCAAGGGACTGCTGCCGGAACCGGAGCGGGACCACTCCGGCTATCGGAGGTACGGCGCCGACGCCGTGGTCGAGTTGGTCAAGATCCGGACCCTCGCCGAGGCCGGGGTCCCTCTGGCACGCGTCCGGGAACTGCTCCAGGCAAACGAGGAGGAGTTCGCCGCGGCAGTCGCAGATATCGACAAGCGGCTGCGTGCGGAGATCCGGGAACGGCAGCGACACCGCGAGCGGATCGCCCGCCTCGCCTCCGGAGACAGCCTGGCACTGCCCCAGGAAGTGGTCGACTACCTTGACCGGCTGCGGGTGCTCGGAGTCGACGAACGGATCGTCCAAGTCGAGCGCGACGGCTGGATCCCGCTGGCCGCGCGCTCACCCGAGCGCGTCCCGGAGTGGATGGCACGCAAGCGGGAGCAGATAGCCAACCCACAGATCATCGATTTCTATCTCACCCTGGGCAAAGCTCTCGACGGCACCGACGACGACCCACGGCTCGTCGAACTGGCCGACAAGCTGGCCGCCTACATCACACAGATGGCCAACGAGCAGGGCGAGTTCTACGTCGACGACACCGGCATCGAGCCACCGTTCGCCGAACTGCTGGATACACATGTGTTTGACACCCTGCCGCCGGCCCGTCGGCTGATCGAGCTGCTGACGAAGCGAGGCTGGACCGGCTGGACCAAGCTTGAGCGCGTGAACCCAACCCAGGGTGCGGCCGGAACACGGTAGGAAGACGCTGCGGTGCGGCGTTTTTACCGGGTGGGCCCTGCTGGTGTTCACCGCCCCAGCTGGCATCTGCGACGTCCCAACGCCACGTGCACCTGAGGTTCAGTGTGCTGAACCTCAGGGCCCGTACCGTCGTATACGTCGGGGCGCCCGCAGGTGCCGAGGGAGACCTTGCGGAGCTCGTAGTGCTGCTGGAAGTCCTGCCACTCCGCCGCAGTCGGCTCGCGATATTCCTCTTGGGGGCGCTCGGCCCGGCGCCGGTCGAGGAAGCCGCGGTAGGTGCGTACCAGGTCGTCCTGGAAGACGGCGAGGCATGCCTGGGTGGTGGTCAGTGTTTTGTGACCGAGGATGCGGGCTGCGATGTGAACGGGCAGTCCGCCGGTGACGGCCTCGGTCGCGAACATCCTTCAGAAGTCGTGCGGTGTGTAGCGCAGTGGCTCGCCGGCCTGGTCGCGTAGTCCAGTAGCCTCCAGGGTGCGGTCCAGGGCGCGCTTGATGCCGGCCTCGCTCATGACCTGCGGCTGCCAGTAGGGGCGGCGCTGGAACAGGTGGGGCAGCTGGGGGCCCGTGACGCGCTCGTGTGAGTCGTAGCGGGAGATCAGCGGGATTTTCCCGCCATTGACGTCGCGCAGGCGCTTGATGATCGTGGCCAGGACGCTGGCCAGTTCAGGGCTGACCAGCAGTAGCTGTTCCTCGTTGCTCTTGGAGGGAACGATCTGGAGGAGCGGGACGACCTCGCTGGTGTCGGGCAGTTTGTAGGAGACCAGCGCGAGGTGGATGAGCTCGGTCGGTTCTTCGGCGCGAACTCCGGTGTGCCGTAGCGTCTCGATGATCGCCCAGGCCCAGAAGGCGTCATCCTCCACGAGGCTCTGGCTGATCCTTCGTTCGGTGCTGTCGACCTCCTTGATGTAGACATGCGGCGAGCCATGGTCGAGGCGGCTGGGCACCTGGTTCACCTTGGGAAGGACCCGCAGGTATCGCGTCTCGCCGTGCTCGAAGGTCTCGTTGAACGGGGTGGCGCGGGCGGCCTCCAGGAGAGCGACGGCCTCTCGGTGCACTCGCTCGGCTGTCTGCAGCAGCACGGGAAGATGGGGCAGCCGCTCGCGGACTCGCTGGTGCATCCGGGATGTGGTCTTGATGATCTTGTGGTTCCCGGCGCCGTCGCCCCGGGTGATCGGGCTTGGCACTGCCCACTGGACCCAGAACGGGTCCTCGTGGGCCCACTCCTGGATGTCGAGGTAGAAGCCGCGCACCCGCATCATGACGTCGATGCGTGAGCGGCGCTCTTTGACCTCTCCGCTCTTGTTGACGTAGGTGACCAGGCGTTGTTTCCAGCCGTCGACGACCTCGTCGGGCAGACGGAGGGTGTCGATGCCGGGGTGGCGTGCCTCGATGTCCGCCCAGAACACGCCGGCCAGTTCGCGTACCAGTCCTCGGAAGGTGCCGTAGTCGATCCCGGGGCGGCGTTCTTCGAGGTAACGGACGAGCAGGTTGCGGACCTGCGTGGACTGGATGTTGTAGGCGTCGACCAGCTCGGCGGTGGGCCGCTGCCCGTGCCGCAGTGCGTCCTTGAGGGTGTCCTTCGAGTCGATGACGCCGGCGCCCCCCAGCAAGTCCCAGGCGCTGTGGGTACCCACGTATGCCTCACCGGTCTCCCGTCGTCCGACGGCCCGCAGGTAGAAGACGTCCTCGGCGGTGAGCTGAGCGAGCTCCCGGCCCGTGTGCAGGATGATCGAGGAAATGACGCGCAGGCCCTCGTCGATGTGGCGGTGCGTCATGCCGATCTCGGCGCCGAAGTCGCGCATTCGGTCCAGCTGCCCGGCGGGGAACATCTGCTGGACGTCCTTGCAGAGCCGCATCGCCTTGTAGCCGCGCAGGAAGACGTAGCGCGGGAGAACCACCCGGCTGATGAGCAGGCTGTTGAGGCCCATCATGAGCTCGTTGCGCCTGGACTCCGCGCAGCGCGGATCGTCCTCGTTCAGGGCCAGGACCTCGTCTCAGGTGAGGTGGTCGTGTGGGCCGACGCGTTCCTTGTCCGCTGTGAGGTCGTGCTCAATGAACAACGGCTTCGCCGGCGCGGGGCCGGTTCCGGCCCGGCGGACGGAGTTGGCTCGGCGGCTTCCCCGAGGAGCTCGGAGGCCCGAGCGGCGTTGCTGATGCCGAGCGCGAGGATCGCCCGGTCCCGGTTGGACCGCAGGGCCGCGAACATCTCGTTCCATCGCTCGTCCGGCATCTGCCGTGGGCGCCGGCGCGGGACCTGGGGGTCGTAGCGCAGTCGGTCCTCGCCGCCGTAGGGATCCAGCGGGTTGTGATGGGCGTGCGGGCGGCGCCGCGCGCTCCGGGCCAGCGGCACCGGGTTGACCAGCGGGCCGCTGCCCGACTCGATCCAGAATTCGTAGAAGCTGCGGAGTACGGCGTTGCTGTGCCGGATCGTCCGCGGCTTGTAGAGGTCGTCCAGGTATGGCTTCTTCGTGATCGTGTTGGTCGTCCCCGCGGTCGCCGCCGAGTGCGTCCGCGGGGAGGACCGAGGCTTCGTCGTGACCCGCAGCCACAGCACGAAGTCGCGTACCTCGGCGGACGTGGCCCGGTCCCACTCAACCTGGACCACGCGAAGCCATCGCCACCAGCGCAGGAGATCGAAGGCGTAGCTGCGGACGCTGCCCGGCCGGTTGTCCCGAGCGACGAAGTCGATCAGGAACCTGCGAATCGGCTCCACCACTCCTCCCTCCTCGTCGAAGACCAGCCAGGGCACCGCCCCGGCTCCCACGGCTACCCGCCCCCATCGCGGCAGGCGAATCAACTGGATGTCATGAGATGCTGCGTCCAACTTCGTCGCGCTCCTTCGTCGTTCGGATGCGCGACGTCTACCGACTAGGCCACGCGGGGGATGCGCTCACGTCCGGCGTGTCGTGCGGTAGTCCGGTCAACACCTCTTTTCCGGACTAAGAGATCGCCCTTGGCTGCACCTGCCGCAGGGCCGGGGCAGCTTCGAGGTTTCGCCCGCCGTTGCCGGTCACGGCTGAACCGTATTCATTTGTGGTCGCGCAGGAAGGCAGGGATCTCGTCGCGGGTCGGGTAGTTCGGCAGGGGTGCTCGCTTGCCCTGAAGGAACGCGGTGATGACGGCGACGGCCCGGTTGTTGTTGTCGTCGAGGCCGTTCCACATGTGGTGTCCGACTCCGGGCATGTACTGCGTGCGCTGGATGGCGGGGTCATTGGCAAGGACGGTGGTCTCCCATTGACGGACCTGGGAGGAGCACTCGGCGATCATCAGCATCGCGGGGGTTCGGGAGCGCCTCAGTTGCGGTGCGATGGAGGGCGAGTCCTTGACCGTCTGCTGGATGCGGAGGCTGGCGGCGGGGCTGAAGGAGAAGTTCTGTGCGGTGTCCTCGGCGGGGATGCGGTGCGCGTCGCGCGCGCAGTATGCGGATGCGGTGTCGCTGCCGAGATCTGCGGCGGTGAAGGCGTTGACGCCTTCGGCCTGTCCGATCAGTCCGGTGTCGGGGCTGAGGAGTCCGAGCCGCATGAGGCCGAAGGCCACGGCGTACCGGGGAACGTGCGTCGATCGCGGCCCGGTCAGAGCCGGCGCGAGGTCGCGCGCGGATTTTCGGCCCTTGTGCCCGGCGATGTGTGCGGTGGGGCCGTCCATGGGGCCGGGCTCGGCGATGATCGCCTGGTGAAAGCGGGCGGCGGCGCTCGGGTCGGCCAGAGCTCGGGTGAGCACGGCCCCGCCTGAGGAGAATCCCAGGATGTCGACCTTGCCCTTGTCCAGGCGGTCGATGAAGGCGGCGAGGTCGCGGACCGACCTGGAGATCGTGTACTGGTCCATGGGGAGCAGGTCGCTTCGTCCGCCGCCTGCCTGTTCGTAGGCGTAGACGTCGTAGCCCTGGCGTGCCAGGAGTTGCAGGAACCGGTGGTCGAGCACCGAGATGCCACGGACCGGTCCGCCGTTGAGGTACACGAGCGGGATGGGGTGCCGGGTGCCGGGGTTCGCGGGCGGGTAGTGGTACACCGCTACCCGGCTGCCTGTGGCCAGGCTCCAGTGCTGCGTGGCTGCGAAGGGCAGGGCGTGCGGGTACCGCCGGGCCGTCGGCACAGTCGGGATGCAGACCGTCGCTGTCAACGCCGCCGCGACGACCACCGGCAGGAACGGCACGAGCCGCGCCGGCCAGGTGCGGTGCCGGCCCCGCCACAGCGCGAGGACAGCTCCGACTCCAAGGGTCGTCAACCATGCGGCGAGCCCCGAGCCTGCCCCATCTGTGAGGGCGATCAGTGCGAGAAAGACGACGACCAGCATCGTGACGGCGGCCAGGGCCAGCAGTAAGCGTCCAGTGAAGCGGACGAGGCGTATGGCGGGCATGGGCACGGCGGACCTCCGACAGTTTCAGAACGCTGTTTCAAAACGACGTTATCAGAGGGAGTAGGCTGCTGGCCGTGGGTAGGCCGAGAACAAACGACGAGGCCGTCAAAGAGCGGCTTGTGGAGTGCGCGACCGAGATGCTCGCCACCCGTCCGCGGGAGTCGCTCACGGTCCGCGCCGTGGCCGCTGCCGCCGAGGCGTCGACGACGGCGGTGTACTCCCTGTTCGGCGGTAAGGACGGGCTGATCGGTGCGGTGCGCGACAGAGCCGTCGCCGGCCTGTTCCAGGACGTGTCAGCGGTGCAGACCTCCGCGGACCCTCTCGCCGACCTCTACGCGCTGGCCGTCGCCTACCGTCGCTGGGGGCGGGGACACAGCCACCTGTACACGGTGCTGTTCGGTGGTGTGCAGTCCTTCGACCCGTCGGGGGAGGCCGGTGCCAGTGACCCGATCCGTCCGCTCCTCGCGGCGATCGATCGCGCCTTGGCGGCGGCCGTTTTCGCCGGCGACGCAACGGCGATCGCCCTGTCAATCTGGGCCGCCCTGCACGGGCTGGTGACTCTTGAACTGGCCGGGGCCCTGGACGCCACCGCAGCCGAGGCCGCATTCCGCTCGTCGATTTACGCCACGCTGCGCGGATGGACGACCCCGGAGGTGTTCCGCAGTCTTCGCCAAGCCGAACTCGCTCGGTGACCGGATCAGGGCCGGTATCCGGGCTCTCCCGATCCTGGTTGAAGCAGTGGTGCGGGGTCGGTGAAGACCGGCATGCCAAGGTCGACCAGCTGCGGCCGGCCATCGGTCGGAGCCCGTTTGAGGTTGTTGAGTTTGGCCATCGCGGCGTCAAAGCTGACTTGAAGTCCTTCGACCTCGCCGAGCCAGCCGTTGGCGCGGGCCTCGCGGATGCGCTCGCGGAGGTTCTGGATGATCTCCAGGAGGCGGGGTCGCTGGCGAGGATCCATCTGGAGGACCGGGAAACGGATGCAGGCATGCTCGTGCTTGCAGGGGGTTCCGTAGAGTCGCCCGCAGGTACCCAGCGACACCTTGCGGAGCTCGAAGTGCTGCTGAAAGTCGTGCCACTCCTGCTCGGTGGGCTCGCGGTACTCGTCCTGCGGCCGATCCGCTCGGCGCCGGTCGAGGAAGCCGCGGTAGGTCCGCACCAGGTCGTCCTGGAAGACCGCAAGGTATGCCTGAGTGGTGGTCAGCGTCTTGTGTCCCAGGATGCGGGCGGCGATGTGAACGGGTAGCCCGCCGGTGACGGCCTCGGTGGCGAACATCCGGCGGAAGTCGTGCGGCGTGTAGGTCAGCGGCTGCCCTGCCTGGTCGCGCAGGCCGGTGGCTTCCAGCGTTCGGTCGAGCCTGTGCTTGACCGCGGCCTCGCTCATAACCTGCGGCTGCCGGTAGGGCCGCCGCTGGAAGAGATGAGGCAGCAGCGGGCCGGTAACGCGCTCGTGGGAGTCGTAGCGGGCGACAAGCGGGATCTTGCCGCCGTTGGCGTCGCGAAGGCGCTTGATGACTGTGGCCAGGACGCTGGCGAGTTCGGGGCTGACCAGCAGGAGCCGCTCCTCGTTGCTCTTGGACGGAACGATCTGAAGCAGCGGAACGACTTCTCCGGTCTCGGGCAGCCGGTAGGAGACCAGTGCCAGGTGCGTCAGTTCCGTCAGTTCCTCGGCTCGAACTCCGGTGTGGCGCAAAGTCTCGATGACTGCCCAGGACCAGAAGGCGTCGTCCTCCACGAGGCTCTGGTTGATCCGGCGGCCGGTGGCGCCGACCGCCCGGATGTAGACGTGCGGCGATCCGTGGTCCAGCCGGCTGGGAACCTGGTTCACCTTCAGCAGCTCCCGCACATAGCTCGTCCCGTCGTGCTCGAAGACCCCGTTGAGCGGGGTGGCGCAAGCCGCCTCCAGCAGGGCGACGGCCTCACGGTGGACTCGCTCGGCCGTCTGGACCAGCAGCGGAAGATGAGGGAGCCGCTCGCGCACCCGCTGGTGCATGCGTGCGGTGGTCTCCTTGTAAATCTTGTGGTTTCCGGCTCCATCGCCCCGGGTGATGGGACTGGGGACGGCCCACTGTGCCCAGAACGGGTCCTCGTGCGCCCATTCCTGGATGTCGAGGTAGAAGCCTCGCACGCGCATCATCACGGCGATACGGCCCCGTCGCTCTTTTACCTCCCCGCTCTTGCTGTGGACGTAGGTCACGAGCCGTTGCTTCCAGCCGTCGACGACGTCGTCGGGGAGCCGGAGGATGTCGATGCCGGGGTGGTGGGCCTCGATGTCCGCCCAGAAGACACCGACGAGCTCCCGTACCAGTCCGCGGAAACTGCCGTAGTCGACACCGGGACGGCGTTCGTCGAGATACCGCACCAGCACGTTCCGGATCGCTGTCGACTGGATGTTGTAGGCATCGACCAGTTCGGCCGTCGGCCGCTGGCCGAATCGAAGAGCGTCCTCGAGGGTTTCCTTGGACTGGATGACGCCGACGCCTCGCAGCAGTTCCCAGGCCGTGTGGGTCCCGATGAACGCCTCCCCTCGCAGCCGGCGGCCCAGGGCCCGGACGTGGAAGATGTCCTCAGCGGTCAATTCATGCAGGTCACGGCCCGTGTGCAGAACCATCGCGGAGATCAGGCGCAAGCCTTCATCGACGTGCCGGGGCGTCATACCCAGCCCGGTGCCGTGATCGCGCATGGTGTCCAGATCCCCGTCGGGAAACGTCTGCTGGACGTCTTTGAACAGCCGCAACGCCTTGTAGCCGCGCAGGAAGGCGTATCCCGGCAGGACGATCCGACCCATCATCAGGCAGTTGAGACCCGCCACCAGGCCGTTGCGCTGGGACTCACTCTGGTCGTCGCCCAGCACGGCGGCGAGTACGATTTCCTTGCCGCTGTCGGCGCCGGCCGCCCGCCAGCGTTCCTGCCACCCGTCGCCGGGATGGTCCGCGAGCCAGTCCAGGAGCCTGGCCGCGTTCAGCAGCCGCATGTGCCCCCGGTCCCGGTCCGATTTGGAATCGCGGGACGGCCAGGACAGAGAGGCCGGCAGCAGCGCAAGCACCTCGGCGCGGGTCAGGTGATCGTGGGGCCCGACACGTCTTTCATCGGCTTTCAGCTCGTGGTCGACGAACAACGGCCGCGGCGGAACGGGTCCGGTTCCCGCCAGCCGGACGGAGTTGGCCCGCCGCGATCCTTGCCGGGTCATGCGAGCTCACCGCCGAACAGCACGTCCAGGGCGCTCGCCTCGTAGCCGATGGCCGGCGAGGGCGGCGGGAGCGCGGCACGTTCCTTGACGTCGGCGAGGTACTCCTGGACGCGAGCGATCACCTGCTCTTCGTCCTCGACCAGGTAAATGTCGGCGGTGGTGCTGAGGTGTGCGTGTCCGAGGATGGTCTGCACGTCACGCGGTGAAAGCCGCTTGTCGCGGGCCATGCGCAGAGCGGCGGTGTGTCGCAGGTCGTGCATGGACCAGTTCGTCTCCAGCAGGGCGTTGGCGCGGCGGAACACCGCCCGCAGGGCCTCGTAGTTCATCGGCTGATGGATCAGTCCCGCGCCGTGATCACGTCGGCGCAGGGTCCACCACAGCGGAGCCTGCGGATCCAGCGGCGTGCCCTCGCTCTGATAGAGCCGCACCCAGATGAACGCCTCCGCGCTCGCGGGCAGCCACTGCTCGGCCTGGGCGCCCTTACGCACCACACGCACGAGCTGATCGCCCCAGTCCACGTCGACCCCCTTCATGCCCAGGAGTTCCGAGGCGCGGGCGCCGTTGCTGATGGCGAGCGCGACGATCGCCCGGTCTCGGTTGGAGCGCAGCGCGGCGAACAACTCGTTCCACCGCTCGTCCGACATCTGCCGGGGCCGACGGCGTGGGACTTTCGGGTTGTACCGAAGCCGGCCCTCGCCTCGATACGGATCGAGCGGGTTGTGATGGGCGTGGGGACGGCGACGCTCAGAGCGCGCCAGCGGCACCGGGTTGATCAGCGGGCCGTCGCCGGTCTCGATCCAGAAGGTGTAGAAGCTGCGGATCACCGCGTTGCTGTGCCGGATGGTGCGGGGCTTGTAGCGGTCGTCCAGGTAGGGCTTCTTGGTGATTGGGTTGATGGTGCCCGCCGTCGCGCTGGATACCGTCCGCGCAGCGTTGGGCACCTTGACCGTCGCCCCCAGCCACAACGCGAAGTCCCGACCTTCGGCAGGAGTGGCCTGGTTCCACGGAACATCCACCACCCGGAGCCACCGCCACCACCGCAGCAGATCGAATGCGTAGCTGCGGACGCTGCCAGGCCGGTTGTACCGGGCGACGAAATCGATCAGATACCGACGTACCGGCTCGACAGCCCGCCCCTCCTCATCGAAGACCAGCCACGGCACCACGCCCGGGTTCGCGGACACATGCCCCCACCGTGGCAGGCGAATCAATCGGACATCGCGCGAGAACTCGTCCAACTTTGCTGCGCTCCTTGCTCGTTCGGATGCGCAACATCTACCGAGTAGACCAACCGGGGGATGCGCCGTGGCCCGGCGAGTCGCTCGGTAGCCCGGTCAACACCTCCGTGCCGCGCGCCGTCGCAGGAGGTACGCCGCGGTCAGCGCCACGGCGCGGTCCGCGTCCCGCGCCAGCGCCACGAGGGCGCGTTGCGCCCTGGCCCCCGGGATGTCCGCCAGCGCCTGGGTGAGCCGTCCGCGTGCGGGCGCGTCCGTGCCGTGGCGGGCGAGGTGGTCGACGAGTCCGCGCGCGATGCGGTCCGCCGTCGCGGTGTCGCTCGCCAGCACGGCCAGCGCGTCGGCCGCGTCGGTGTCGTTGCGGCCCGCCACGATCATGTCGACGAGGGTGGGGACCGCCTCGGCCGCGCCGCGTGCCCCGAGCGCCAGGGCCGCGTGCCCGCGGACCACGGTGTCGGGGCTCGCGAGGGCGACCCGCAGCTGCGCGGCGGCCGCGTCGCCGGGCAGTTCCGCGAGGCACCGCACGGCGCGTTCGCGCACCGCGGCCGCCGGTGCGGAAAGGGCCTCGGCCAGCAGTTCCGGGCCGCGGTCGGGCGAGCGCGCCAGCGCCCAGCGCAGGGCCCCGGCGACGTTCGGGTCCGTCTCGCCCAACACCGCCTCGACCAGGGCCGCCACCGGCGCCGCAGCCCGGTCGACGCAGGCGAGGACCGCGCGCTGGCGGGTGTCGGGGCTCTTCGACTCCAGTGCCTGGAGCAGTGCGACGACCTGGAGGACGTCGTCCCAGCCGGCCGGGTCCGCCGCGTCGATCCGGCGCAGCCGGGCCAGCAACGCGCGCTGCGCGGCGATGTGTTCACGCGTCCGGCTGACGAGGTCGTCGACGAGCGCCGAGGGCGTGCAGCCGGGGTCGTCCAGCGCGCGTCCGATCTCCCGCAGCGAGAGCCCCAGCGACCGCAGGCTCTCGACGTGGAAGACGCGCTGGATGTCCCGGCCGGAGTACTCCCGGTAGCCGGACCCGGTTCGGCCCGAGGGGCGGACCAGGCCGAGCGACTCGTAGTGCCGCAGCATGCGGGCGCTGACCCCGGAGCGTCGCGCCGCCTCACCGATCAACACGTCCTGCCGTCCCTCCCGGTCCGTCCCCGCACATCCCCCGATGGGCAGTGAACACCTTGCCACCGTGTCAGGGTCGAACGGGACGCCGTGCCCCGGGCCGCCGCACCGCCCTCGGGAATGCGGCAGCGGCCGTCGGGCATCATCTTCCTCGGGTTCCCCGGACTCCTCCGGCGGCCCCCACGTGCCCGCACGGCTCAGAGGGAGATTCGGCGTGATCGTCGACGGCATACCAACGCCTCAGGCGCCCGGCTCCACGCCGGACCAGGCGGACCAGGCGGACCAGGCGGACCAGGCGGACCGCAAGCAGCGCCTGCGCCGCCGCCTGGAGCGGCTGATCGGCGTGGCCGCGACCGAGGGCAACGACCTGGTGCCGCTGCGCAACGGCGACGAGATCTTCCCCGCGATGCTCGGCGCGATCCGCTCCGCGCGGCACACGATCGACATGATGACGTTCGTGTACTGGCGCGGCCGCATCGCCCGCGACTTCGCCGCCGCCCTCGCCGAGCGCGCCCGCGCGGGGGTGCGGGTGCGGCTCCTGCTCGACGGCTTCGGGGCCAAGGAGATCGAGGGGGACCTGCTGGACGCGATGGACGACGCCGGGGTGCAGGTGGCCTGGTTCCGCAAGCCGTTGTGGCTGTCGCCGTTCAAGCAGAACCACCGCTGCCACCGCAAGGCCCTCGTCGTCGACGAGCACACCGCGTTCACCGGGGGCGTCGGCATCGCCAAGGAGTGGTGCGGCGACGCCCGCAACCCCGGCGAGTGGCGGGACACGCATGTGCAGGTGCGCGGACCGGCCGTGGACGGCATCGCCGCCGCGTTCGCGCAGAACTGGGCCGAGTGCCATGACGAACTCTTCGACGACCGCGACCGCTTCACCGAACACGAGCAGGTCGGCTCGGCCGTCGTGCAGGTCGTCCGCGGGTCCGCCAGCATCGGCTGGCAGGACATGCAGACCCTCATCCGGGTGATGCTCGCCTCCGCCGAGCAGCGCTTCCGCCTCGCCACCGCCTACTTCGCACCCGACACGTACTTCATCGACCTGCTGTGCCGGACCGCGCGGCGCGGGGTGCGGGTGGAGATCCTGCTCCCCGGCCCGCACACCGACCAGCGCGCCTGTCAGCTCGCCGGCCAGCAGCACTACACACGGCTGCTGGAGGCGGGGGTGCGCATCCGGCAGTACCAGCCGACCATGATGCACGCGAAGATCATCACGGTGGACTCGGTCGCCTCCCTCATCGGGTCGACCAACTTCAACCGCCGGTCCATGGACCACGACGAGGAGGTCATGCTCGCCGTCCTGGACGAGGCGCTGACCGCGGAACTGGACCGCGACTACGATGCGGACCTGGAGCGCAGCGTGGACATCGATCTGGCCCGGTGGAGAAGACGGGCGGTGCTCCAGCGCGCCAAGGAGGCCGCGGTCACCCCGATCCGGCGCTTCCTGTGACGTTTCCGCGTACGGCCGGGCGGAGCACCGCCCCGCACCGCCTCGCCTCGCGCGGCGCGGTCACCCCGATCCGACCTCTGGAGACAGCATGAGCACCGCCCTCCTCGTGATGGACGTCCAACGCGCCGTCGTGGACCTCGCCGACGACGGCTCCGGATACCTGCCCCGGCTGCGCCGGGCGATCGACGGCGCGCGGGCGGCAGACATCCCCGTGATCCACGTGGTCATCGCCCTGCGGCCCGGATTCCCGGAGGTCGGCGCGCGCAACCGGGCGCTCACCGCGGTCGCGCGGGCCGGGCTCCACGTCGAGGGCGATCCGGGCACGGAGATCCACCCGGAGGTGGCTCCCCTGCCGGGCGAGGTGGTGGTCACCAAGAGACGGGCGAGCGCGTTCTCGGGCAGTGACCTCGACGTGGTGCTCAGGGCGCGCGGCATCGACAGCCTGGTGCTCGCCGGGATCGCCACCAGCGCGGTGGTGCTGCACACCCTGTGCCAGGCCAACGACCTGGACTTCGGCCTCACCGTGCTCGGCGACGCCTGTCTGGATCTCGACCCCGAGGTGCACCGGTTCCTCACCGAGCGGCTGTTCCCGCAGTGGGCGGACGTCGTGACCGTCGACGACTGGCTCGACGCCGTCGCACGGTGACGGCGGCTGCGGCGGCCGCCGAGCTGACGCCGTGTCAACGACGGACGTCTCAGCAGCGGTCGCCCACCGCGTCCATCTTCCCGCCGAACCCGCGGAGGTAGAAGTCCCCGTAGTCGCCCTTGCGCACCGGGTGGCAGACCTTGCCGCTCGCCCAGTCGATGAAGGCCCCGCTCCGGTTGGCCCGGAAGGAGCCCACGTGGTCCGTGAAGCCGCCGGGCAGGTCGTGGTAGCCGCCCGTCCACACGTAGCGGGTGCCGGTGTGGTACTGGCCGTGCCACAGGCAGATGGCGTTGCCGGGGCACAGGACGCTCGCCCGCGCCTCGGCGGGGGCGCCGAGCGTCGTCGCCGCCACGGCCGAGGCGGCCAGCAGGAAACCCGTCCATCGTCGTCCCATGTCGCTCCCTCCCATCGATGCGAGAGGCGATGCCCTCATCGCCCCGTCCCATCGTCCGGCGCGGCGGGGGAAACCGGAATCCAGGTCACCAGTTCGGCCCTCACTCACGCGAGTGGCGCCGTCCGTCCCGTCACGGAGTGTCGCCGTTCCAGTCGAAGCGGCGCGGATCGCCGGGGCGCGGACCGTACGTCGCCCGGCCGCCCGCGCCGTAGCGCCCCAGCTCGGTGGGGAGGGCGACGCCGGCGTCGGTCTCGGCCCGCGTCCAGCCGGTGACGTCGAGCAGCAGGCCGTCCAACGGGCCGCCCACCAGCTCGACGTAGACCCGGCCGGGCTTGGGGCCGGGCCGGGGATGGTCGTGGTCCTCTCCGTAGACCCGGCCGCGCAGCAACTCCTCATCCCTGTCCATGCCGCAGCTCCTCATCCCTGTGCGTCCCTGTGCATGCCGCCCAGCCTGCCAGGCACCACTGACAACGCGGTTTCCGTCACTCCCCCGCTCCCCCCGCCTGAGATCCGGGAAGCGGGGAAGGAGGGTGTCGAGATCGTTTCGCAGTGAATTCGCAGTGAAGGAGCCGAACCCCCATGGCGAAGAACCCGAACCCGAAGTACACCGTGCCGGGCGTCGACCTGAAGGACGCCGCGCGCCTGGTCGACGTGCTCCGGCTGCGCCTGCACGCGCTCAACGACCTGCACCTCACGCTCAAGCACGTGCACTGGAACGTCGTGGGCCCCCACTTCATCGCGGTGCACCAGATGGTCGACCCGCAGGTCGACCGGGTGCGCGACATGGCGGACGACGTCGCCGAGCGCATCGCGGCACTCGGCGGGGTCGCCCAGGGCACGCCGGGCGCCCTGGTCAGCCAGCGCACCTGGGACGACTACTCCATCGGCCGGGCCGACGCCATCGCCCACCTCGGGGCGCTCGATCTCGTCTACTCCGGTGTGATCCTGGACGTGCGCGGCGCCATCAAGGAGGTCTCGGAGACCGACCCGGCCACCGAGGACCTGCTCATCGAGCAGCTGCGCGACCTGGAGCAGTTCCAGTGGTTCGTGCGCGCCCACCTGGAGAGCGCCGGCGGCTCCCTGGCCACCGGCGGCACGCACACGGAGGAAGAGGCGGCCGCCCGGGCCTCGGATCTCGACTGATCCCGGCCGCACCCGGGACGCACCCGCCATCGGGACCGCGCCGGGCGGCTCCGCTCGTCCGGCTCCGGTCACACCCGACCCGCTACCCCCACAAGGACTTGGCGCGCTCCAGCACCTCGGCCGGCGCCTTGGCCACCGAGCCGGTCCGGTACGGGGGTTGCGGGTCGTACTCGGTGTACAGCTGGATCGCCTGGGCGGTCGTCTCGTCGCTGAGCAGGGCGGCCAGCCGCAGCGCCATGTCGATGCCGGAGGAGACCCCGGCCGAGGTGATCACCCGGTCCTGCCGCACCACCCGCTCGGCGGTGTAGCGGGCGCCGTACGACTCCAGTTGGGCGGCGGCGTCCCAATGGGTCGTGGCGGTCAGGCCGTTCAGCAGTCCGGCCGCGCCGAGCACCAGGGAGCCGGTGCAGACCGAGGTGGTGAAGCGGGTGCCCGCGTGGATCCGCCGCACCCAGTCGAGGAACGCGGCGTCGCCCACCATGGTCTGGAAGCTGCCCCCGCCCGGGACCAGCAGGACGTCACAGCGCTCGACCTCCGCGTACCCGGTCCCGACGTGCACCGGCAGCGAGCCCAACACGTCCTGCACAAGGCCGGGTTCGGCCGCGACGAACCGTACGGTGGTATCGGGCACGTACGCGAGCACCTCGTACGGCCCGACCGCGTCGAGCGGCTCGAACCCGTCGAAGAGCGGGATCACTATGTCCATGCGCCGGAGCATAACCACCCTCCCGCCGTGACCGGCGGACGCGTACGCCGGCGCTCGGCGCCGTTCGCGGGCGGGCTGCCGGCGGCAGACCCCGCCCCACCTCGGTGAACGCCGCCGCCGACGGTGCGAGGGCGGCGGCGTGTCGGAGGGCGACGGCCGTCCGGCCGGGCGAGGGTGACTGACACACCTCGTGGAAGGACGAAGATGCCCGAAGTCACCTCTCCGTACGCGACCGGCACTCCGTGCTGGGTCGATCTGATGGCGAAGGACCAGCAGGCCGCGCTGGACTTCTACCGTGATCTGTTCGGCTGGCAGGGCAGTCCGGGGCCGGCCGACTTCGGCGGGTACGCGGTCTGCGAACTGCACGGCAAGGCCGTCGCCGGCATCGGTCCCGCGATGGCCCCCGAGGGGATGCCGGAGCCGCCGACGGTCTGGACGAGCTATCTGGCCAGTACGGACGCCCAGGCGACCCAGGACGCCGTCGTCGCCGCGGGCGGCACCCTGCTGGTCCCGGCGATGGACGTCGGCGGCCTCGGCCGCATGCTGGTCGCCGCCGACCCCCAGGGCGCGGTGTTCGGCGTCTGGCAGCCGGGCGAGTTCTTCGGCGCGGGGGTGGTCAACGAGGCGAGCGCGCTGACCTGGAACGAGCTGCACACCAGCGACGTGCCCGCCGCGACCGCCTTCTACGGGGAGGCGTTCGGCATCGAGATCGAACCGCTCGACGGCGCGGACTCCTACTGGCAGCTGCGGGTGGGCGGCCGGACGGTCGGCGGCGTCACCCTGCTCGCCAACGACCCGCCCGGCACCCCGGCGCACTGGCTGACCTACTTCGCGGTCGACGACGTCGACTCCACCGTGGACGCCCTGGTCAAACGCGGCGGGACGGTCCTGGCCCCGCCGTTCGACATGATGGCCGGCCGGATGACCGTGGTCGCCGACCCGCAGGGCGCCCCGTTCGCGATGATCAAGCCGACCTCGCTGTAGACGCCGCCGCGCCCGCCGTGTCCGCCGCGCCCGCCTACGCGGCGCGCGGACAGGGCGGGTACGGCGCGCGGGCAGGGCGGGTACGGCGGCCGGTCAGCGGACGCGGACGGTCACCGTCGGGGAGACCTGGTGTATCCAGGTGTGGCGGGAGGTCCGGGACGACGCCTCGGTGAGCACGCCGCGGAACTGCCACTGGCCGCGATGCGCCGGGCGCACCGAGAACTTCAGGCTGCCGCCGCCGTTGTACTCGCCGGCCGAGCAGCGCAGCGTCGCCCACTTGCCCTTGCCGGAGCGCTGCTGCACACAGAACCTGTTGAAGGTGGAGTTGTCGTCCGCGCCGTGTCCGGCGAGGCGCACCGACGAGCCGAGGCGCACGGTGTGCGGGCCGGCCGTGAACGAGAGGTCGGACTTCGCCCAGGCCCCGGCCGCCGCCAGTCCGATCGCGGCCGCCGCCGCCGTGCCGACGGCCGTCCCCCGCAGTGCCGTACGGCCACATCGCGTGTTCATGGATTCCCTCTCCCGAGATCGCCGTGGTCACCGCCGGGCCGGGCGGGGCGGGTCAGGCTCCCGCGCCGGCCCCGGCGGTCTGTCGCAGAGGAAGACAGGCGGCGAGCGGCGGTCGTTGCCCCGCCGACGTCACCGTTTCAAAACGCCCGGCCGCCGAGTGTCCCGTACCCGGCCCGACAGGCGGCCCGGCGCCGTGAATCCCGCCGATCGGGGGAATCCCGGGGCCGAGGGCGTGTCCGTGGCGTCCGCCGGGGCACCCGTACCGGATGCGGGTCCCGCCGGCCGGGCGGGAACCGGTACGACGCGAGCACGGGAGGGGACGTCACGTGTTCTTCGTTCCACTGTCTCCGGCGGCGTTCGTCCGGGGGCCCTCATGACCGCGCGCACGCAGCGGCGCGCGCCGCGGTCCACCGCCTGGACGGGCGCGGTCCTGCGGTCGGCCCAGGTGGCCTACCTCGCGTTCCTGGTGCTCTCCGCCGGTCTGCTGGCCTCCGCCCTCGCCACCGGGGCCGAGGTGCGCACCGTGTGCGGCCTCGCCGTCCAGGCCGCCCTGTGGGCCGCGCTGCTGCTGGCCGACCTCACGGAGCCGCGCCGCGGCGCCGCCCACCGCGACCGGCGCGTGTGACGGGGGCGACAAACGCGGTGCGACGGACGCGGTGCGACGGACCGTAAAAACCCTCCGCACGACCTGACGACCTGTTACGTTCGAACGTCGTCCTCTCCTTGGACGCAGGACGGCGTTCGTAGCGACGACAGGGACAACAGGGACAGTGGGGGGACACCGCATGACTCGGATGACTCGGAACAGCCGTACCCGCTCCAGACGGGCCAGGGGGCTGCTCGCCGCGCTCACGGTCTGCGCCGCCGCCCTGTTCACCGGCGCGCCGGCCGCGCAGGCGGCCGAACCGGGCGAACCGTCCGACACGACGGTCAGACTGCCGACCGACTCCTACGCGCGCATGCTGGTGGACCAGGCCCGCGGCCGGGTGTACGTCAGCACGGGCGGCCTCTCGTCGACCGTCGGCGAGGTGCTGGTGTACGACTTCGACGGCACCCTGCTCAAGACGGTCAGGACCGGCGCCACGGACGGCGCGAGCGCCATGATGCTCTCCGCCGACGGCAGCATCCTCTATGTGGCCGCCTCCAGTTACCTGCTGGTCTTCGACGCCGACACGTTCGCCTACGTGGGCGGCGGATGGGTGAGCAACGACTTCTTCAAGGGGCTGTGCCCCGGCGACGTCGGGACCGCGGGCGGGAAGCTGTGGTTCACCCGGCTCACCAGCCAGTACCGCCCGAAGGACTGCGCCACCGAGACGCAGGCGCTCTACAGCGGCGGCCTCCTGGGCGGGTCCCACGACCGGGCGGGCGACTCGCTGGTGGGCGCGAAGTTCGCCACCTCGCCGGGCATCCCCGACAAGATCGTCCAGACCTACGCGACCTACGGCACGCCCAAGCTGGTCGTCGGCGTCTACGACGCCACCTCCACCGCCGCCCGCCAGCTCGCCCTGCGCACGTACACCGCCGCCGCCGATCCGGCGGCCACGCCCCGGGACGTCGCCATCAGCCCCGACGGCACGCTGGCGGCGGTCGCGGCCGGGACCTCGGGCGTCAAGACGCTGTCCACCACGAACCTCGCGGACGCGGCGCCCGGCTACGGCCCGCTGCCGCAGGGCGCCGACGCGACCTCGGTCGCCTTCAGCCCGGACGGCTCGCTCGTCGCCCGCGGCGGTGCGGCCGACGGCGACCAGGCCGACCTGCTGGTGCAGCGGGCCGACCCCACCGCCGGTGACACCCCGCGCGTGTACGCCTTCACGGATCCGACGGCGGGCGGCGACCGGGTGGCCGACCGCGGACTCGCCTTCAGCGCCGACGGCTCACGGCTGTTCGCGATGACCACCGACGCCGCCGGGGACGCGTACTGGCTGCACGTCATCTCCCGCCCCGACGCCCGCTACCACTCCGCCTTCGACGGCCCGCCGACCGTGCGGCCCGGCAGCCCGTACGCGGGACAGGCGGTGCGGATCTCCGGCACGCTGCGGCTGAACGGCCCGGCGGCCGCCGCGTCGGCGCGGGTGACCGCGGTGCGCCACGACGCGGACGGCGACCACACCGTCCCGGCGGCCGCCGTCGGCCCGGACGGAAGCTTCACCCTGGCCGACACGCCGTCCACCACCGGGACGGCCACGTACACGGTCTCCTTCGCCGGTGACGCCGCGCACGATCCCGCCCCGGACGCCACGGTGAGCGTGGACGTCGTCAAGGCCGCCACGGACCTGACGGTCGAGACGCCGTCCCGGACGGGCACCTCGGGCGTCGTCCTGCACGGCGCCCTCGGCACGGCCGGTACGGCGCTGCCGGCCGGGACCGTGGTCGACGTCCAGCGGCTGACGAAGAAGGGCGCCACCGAGCTGCCGGCCGTCACGGTCGGCCCCGACGGCGGCTTCACGGTGACCGACACGCCGCCCGCCGCGGGCAGCACCCTCTACACCGTCTCCTACGCCGGGGACGCCCTGCACGAGCCGTCGGCGGACTGGGTGACAGTCCAGGTCACCGACGACTGAGCAGGGCCGGGCCGGCCGAGCGCACCCGGCAGGCACCGGGGCCGACCCATGGCCCGGTGTCCGCCGGAGGCGTCGGACCCGCCCGGCACGGCGGGTTAGGCGGGTTCGGTGGGTTAGCGGGTTCGGTGGGTTCGCTCACTCACCCGGCCGGGCGTCATGCGGCGCGGCCTTGCGGGCGAGCAGGTGGATCTCCTTGAACTGCCGTCGGTCGGCGGGCTGGGGCTCGCGGACCATCCGGGCCACCTCGGCGAGCCCCGACGCGCGCAGCGTCGCGGCGAGATGGTCGGGCCACCACCGGTAGGCGGGCGCGACCGCGTGGTCGAAGACCTGGGTCGGGCGGTCGGGACCGTCGCTCGCCGAGAAGCAGATCAGGAGGTGGCCGCCGGGCGCCAGCACCCGGTGGAACTCCCGCAGGACGGCGGGCAGTCGCGGCGGCGGCGTGTGGATGACGGACCACCGCGAGAGCACGCCGCCCAGCGCGTCGTCGGGGATGTCCAGCGCCGCCATCGAGCCCACGTCGAACCGCAGGCCCGGACAGTCCCGCCGGGCCGTCTCGATCATCGCCTCGGAGGCGTCGACGCCGAACGCCGACAGCCCCGACTCCGCCAGGTGGGCGGTCACGTAGCCAGGCCCGCACCCCAGGTCCGCGACCCGGCGGTTCCCGCTCGCCCGTACGGCCTCGGCGAAGGCGCCCAGGAACGCCCGGTCCAGGGGGCTGTCCCGCAGCGTGTCGCGGAACAGCCGCGCGTAGGTGGCGGCGACGGCGTCGTAGGCCTCGCGGGTGGCGCTGAAGGCATCGTGTTCGACCATGCCCGCGACAGTAGTTCTCGGTGCCGGGACGAGGCGGGGCAGGTGCTCAGGTCGGCAGCCGGCCGGTGTGGGAGAGGCGGCGGGCGGTGGCCAGGAGGCCGTGGATCTTGGGGCCGACGTGGTCGATGTGGTGCACGGGCGCTCTGAAGGGCAGCCGGACGTCGCGGTGGGTGTCCGGGTATTCCAGCCGCAGGGTCACTCCGTAGCGGTCGATGCGCACCGGGAGCACCCGCCGCACCCCGGGGTCGGGGGCCGGGCGGACGAGCCGGAGCAGCAGGGGGACGAGAGCGCCGTGCTCGTCGGCCAGGTGGGTCAGCATGCCCGCCTCGTAGATCGCCAGCGGGTCGAGCGCGGTCGCCTCCAGTTCCTGGAGGGTCAGGTACGTGCGGCCCCGCTCGTCCTCCAGGACCGCCTGCCCGAACTCCACACAGGTGCTCTCCGCCCGCTCCGGATCGTAGGGGGCGCCCAGCAGTCCGGTCAGCGTCACGCGGGCGCGCAGCCGTTCGCGTACGGGGGTGGGGGCGACGTCGGTCAGTTCCAGCCGGACGGGGATGCGGCCGGACGGCCGGACGACGGGGTCTTCGGCGGGGGCGTGCAGGTGGAAGTGGCCCATGGCGCCCTCGCCGTTGAGGCGGCGCACTTCGCTGTGGACTCCGTCGCTCACCACGGTCAGGGAATGGGCGGCGGCCAGGATCGAGCGCACGCGCTCGGCGGCGGTGGGCGCGGTGGCGCGGGAACGGGTACGGCGCATCCGGGCTCTCCCAGGAGCAGGTAACTTAGGTTTGCCTAACCTAACCTAGCGCATGCCGGACAGCCAGGACCACGCACACCGGGCCGTTCCCGTCGAGAGGTCCACGGCGGACGAGCCGGCAGAAGGCGACGACTCGTCAGGCCGCCGTGCGCGGCAGGGCGTCAGCGCGTGCGGAGCACGCCGTCCGGGACGCGCGGCAGGGCCCGGGCGAAGTCGTCCCGGGACGCGCCCGCCCCGTACGGCCCGACGGCCTCCCCCTCCGTCGCGCCGCCCGCCTCCCCGGCCCGGGAGCGCCCCACGGGGTGCGGGGCCAACGGCGTCAACGCCGTCGCCCGCACGATGGGCGGCGCCTCGTGCGGCGCGGACGCCGGACCGATTGTCAGTGGTGGGTGCGACAGTGAGGGCACCGCGTCGGAGAGAGTCGGAACGAGGGGGAGGCTCCCATGTCCGGGACCCAGAACTACATCAACCACGTCGCCCTGGTGCTGGACGCCAGTTCGTCCATGGCGCACCTGAGCGGCAAGGTCATCGAGGTCGCCGACGAGCAGATCGCCTATCTCGCCCGCCGGTCGAGGGAGTTGGACCAGGAGACGCGCGTCACGGTGTACGTCTTCGCCAGCGAGGTGGAGTGCGTCGTCTACGACAAGGACGTGCTGCGGATGCCGTCGCTCCGGCAGTTGTACCGGGTCGGCGGGATGACGGCCCTGCTGGCGGCCACGCTGAAGTCGCAGCGGGAGCTGGCGCAGACGGCCCAGCTCTACGGCGACCACAGCTTCCTGACGTTCGTGCTGACCGACGGCCAGGAGAACGCGAGCCATCACTGCCCGGACGCTCCCGAGGGGAACCCGCGCGCACTGGTCGCCTCCGTGGCCCGGATGATCGAGACGCAGCAGGACAACTGGACGCTGGCCGTCCTCGTACCGGACCAGATGGGCAAGCGGGAGGCCATGCGGTGCGGCTTCCCCAAGGACAACGTCGCCGTCTGGGACGCCACGAGCACCCAGGGCCTCGAGGAGGCCGGACAGGTCATCCAGCAGGCCACCGAGAAGTTCATGGTGGGCCGCACCCAGGGTATCCGGGGGTCGAGGGCGGTGTTCTCCACGGGCGCGGACGCGGTCAACGAGAACACCATCAAGGCGGCCGGCCTCGCCCCGGTGGACCCGTCGGAGTACCGGCTGATCCCGGTGAGCCGGGACGCGGGGATCCGCGACTGGGTCGTGGAGAGCGGACACACCTACCGCACCGGTGGCGCGTTCTACCAGCTGAGCAAGTCGGAGAAGGTGCAGGCGCGCAAGCGCATAGCGGTGCTGGAGAAGAAGACGGACCGGGTGTTCACGGGGCCCGAGGCCCGCGCCCTGCTCGGGCTGCCCGACGTGGAGGTCCGGGTCAGGCCGGACCACAACGACGACTTCACCATCTTCGTCCAGAGCACCAGCGTGAACCGCAAGCTCGTGCCGAACACCCGTTTGCTGCTGATGCTGTGACACCTTGAGGCCCTGACGCCCCTGACGCCCCTGACGCCGTGCCCGGCCCGGCCCGGCGCGCCGCCGGCAGGCGAAATCCGTTTCCGCCGGTCACCTCCCGTCGCTAGGCTGGCTCCCCGCCGCGCCCCGTCCGGCCGTATCGCCGGATCGGACACCCGGTCGCGCCCGGCCCCAGCCTGACGAGGAGAAAGACGTGCCCCGAAAGATCCGTGTTGCCTCGGTAATCCTCATGAAGACCGTAGAAGCAGGGGACACACGTCTTGGCAAGCGTGAACATCGGAATTCTGGCCCATGTCGACGCAGGTAAGACCAGCCTGACGGAGCGGCTGCTGCACACCGCCGGCGTCATCGACCGCGTCGGCAGCGTCGATCGCGGCGACACCCAGACCGACTCGCACGAACTGGAGCGCCGGCGCGGCATCACCATCCGGTCCGCGGTGGTGTCCTTCACCGTCGGCGGCGCCAAGGTCAACCTCATCGACACACCCGGCCACCCGGATTTCATCTCCGAGGTGGAAAGGGCCCTCGGGGTGCTCGACGGGGTGGTGCTCGTCGTCTCCGCCGTGGAGGGGGTGCAGGCGCAGACCCGGCTGCTGACGCGCACGCTGACGAAGCTGCGCATGCCGGTGATCGTCTTCGTCAACAAGATCGACCGGGCGGGTGCCCGCCACCGCGACCTGCTGGACGAGATCCGCTCCGAACTCAGCCCGGACGTCGTCGCGTTGACCCAGGTGGAGGGTATCGGCACCGCTCGGGCGCGAGCGACCGCCCGCGGCGTCGGGCCCGGCGATCCGGGCTTCGCCGCCGAACTCGCCGACGTCCTGGCCGAGCACGACGACGGCTTCCTGGCCCGCTATCTGGACGACGAGACGTCCCTGGGCGCGCACGACTACGCCGAGGCACTCGCCCGGCAGGCGCGCCGGGCGCGGCTCCACCCGGTGCTGTTCGGCTCGGCGCGGACCGGCGCCGGCATCGACGCCCTGATGGACGCGATCCCCCGGTTCCTCCCGGCCGCTCCCGGTGACGCCGACGGCCCGCTCGACGGCACGGTGTTCAAGATCGAACGCGGGGGGACGGGCGAGAAGACCGCCTTCGTCCGGTTGCGCGGGGGCTCGCTCGGGCCGCGGACGAAGGTGCCCGTGTTCCGGCGCGACCGGCACGGCGTCCTCGCCGAACTGACCGGCCGGACCACGGTGGTCGAGGTGTTCGACCGGGGCTCCGCGGTGGTGGCGGCGCGGGCCCGGGCCGGGGACATCGCCAAGGTCCGGGGGCTGGGGGACGTCCGGATCGGCGACCGGCTCGGCCGCGCCGGGGAACTGGGCGGCGGGCACCTGTTCGCGCCGCCCGGTCTGGAGAGCGTGGTCCGGCCGTCCCGGCCCGACGCCCTGCCCCGGCTTCATGCCGCACTGGCGCGGTTGGCCGACGAGGACCCGTTCATCGACGTCCGCGAGGACGACCGGGAGCGGACGATCACGGTGTCGCTCTACGGCGAGGTGCACAAGGAGGTCGTCGCGACGACGCTCGCCGAGGACTTCGGGCTGGACGTGGTGTTCGAGGACACCCGGATCGTCTGCGTCGAACGCCCGGTCGGGGTCGGCGCGTCGGTGGAGCAGATCGACCAGCGCGGCCGAACCGTCTTCTGGGCCACGGTCGGTCTCCGGGTGGAGCCCGGGGAGCCGGGCTCGGGCGTCGTCTTCCGCCGCTCGGTGGAGCTCGGCTCGCTGCCGCGCGCCTTCCACAAGGCGATCGAGGAGACGGTCCACGCCACCCTGGAACAGGGGCTGCACGGCTGGGAGGTGCGGGACGTCCTGGTGACCCTCACCCACTCCGGATACGCCAGCCCGGTCAGCGCGGCGGGCGACTTCCGGGGGCTCACCCCGCTCGTCCTGATGAACGCGCTCGCGCAGGCCGGCACCCGGGTGTACGAGCCGGTCGCCCGGTTCGAGCTGGAGGTGCCGGATGCCTGCGCGGGCGCCGTCCTGCTGAACCTGGCGGAGTGCGGCGCCACCCCGGAGGCGGCCCGGGAGCGGGGCGGCAGCTGCCTGGTGGAGGGCACCGTACCGGTGCGCGGGGTGCGGGAGTTCGAGCAGCGGCTGCCGGGGCTGAGCCAGGGCGAGGGGGTGCTGGTCACCCGGTTCCACGGGTACCGGCCGGTGGCCGGGCCGGCGCCGAGCCGCGGGCGCACCGACCTCAATCCGCTGGACCGCGCCGCGTACCTGCTGCGCGTGTTCGGGCGCTACAGCTGAGGCGTGGGCGCCGGCCGGGAGCCCGGTGCGCCGGGCTCCCGGCCGGTGGGGCCGGCCATCTCCTGGGTGCCGAGGACGATGAGCAGGGCGAGGCGTTCGGCGTCCTCGGTGCCGGGTTCGGCCGTGTACACCATGATCCGCAGGTCGCTGCCCGCCACGGTGAGGATGTCGCAGTCCAGCGCCACCGGCCCGACCCTTGGATGGTCGATCGTCTTGCGCGCGGCCTCGTGCCGGCCGGCGGCGCCCGTGTCCCACAGCTGGGCGAATCGCTCGCTGCCCGTGCGCAGTTCGGTGATCAGGCGGTGCAGCCGGCGGTCGGCCGGGTAGCGTTCGGCGGCCGTGCGCAGGTCGGCGACGAGCGCGGCCTCGTGGTCGCGCTGCGCGCGCGGGCTGCGCCGGACCCCGATCCCCGGGCCGAGGAAGTGGCGCCACACGCCGTTGCGTTCGTTGCCGCGCCGGTCGGACGGGTCGCCCATCAGGGCCGCGTAGGGCGCGTTGGCCAGGAGCAGGGTCCAGGTCGCGTCGAAGACCGCGACGGGCGTACCGGTCAGCCGGTCCAGCACCCGCTGGACGCTCGGGGTGATGTACTCCGGCACCGTCCGCGGGCCCGGCGGCACCAGGCCGGCCAGCCGGAACAGGTGTCCGCGCTCCTCCCGCGACAGCCGCAGCGCGCGGGCCAGCGCCTCGACGACCTGGGGCGAGGGGTTGGTGGCACGGCCCTGTTCGAGCCGGGTGACGTAGTCGACGGAGATCCCGGCCAGCATGGCCAGCTCCTCGCGGCGCAGCCCGGCCGCGCGCCGCTGCCCGCCCGTCGGCAGCCCCGCCGCCTCGGGCGGGACCCGGTCGCGCCAGCGGCGCACCGCTTTTCCGAACTCCGCCGTCGCCATGCGACCAGTGTGCCGCGCCGGCCGGGCGCGTGCCTGGTACCGCTGGTCCCAGGAAGGCGGGACATCTGGCTGCGCGGCCGGGCGGGACGGATCGTGAAGGCATGACGACCACACTCATCACCGGAGCGAACAAGGGTCTCGGCTTCGAGACCGCCCGCCGTCTGTTCGCCGCGGGCCACACCGTCTACCTCGGCAGCAGGGACGAGGCCCGGGGCCGGGCCGCCGCCGAGCGGCTGGGCGAGCGGGCCCGGGCCGTGCCGCTCGACGTCACCGACGACGCGTCCGTCGCGGCGGCGGTGCGGACGGTCGAGGCCGGCGGCGGTCTCGACGTGCTGGTCAACAACGCCGGCATCGAGGCGCGCGGCCCGCACAACGAGGTGGCCGGCGCGGCGGACCTCACGGCCGACGCGATGCGGACGGTCTTCGAGACCAATGTGTTCGGCACGGTCCGCGTCACCCACGCCTTCCTGCCGCTGCTGCGGCGGTCCGCGGCGCCGGTCGTGGTCAACGTCAGCAGCGGCCTGGCCTCGCTGACCCACATGTCCGAGCCGGGGCACCCCGGTTCCGCCTACCCGGGCGTCGCGTACCCGGCCTCCAAGACCGCGGTCAACATGATCACCGTGCAGTACGCGAAGGCGCTGCCCGAGTTGCGCGTCAACGCGGTGGAGCCCGGTTTCACCAGAACGGACCTGAACGGGAACACCGGCACCCAGACGGTGGAGGAGGGCGCCGAGATCATCGTCCGCATGGCCCAGGTCGGCCCGGACGGCCCCACCGGCGGGTACTTCGACCTGGCGGGGCCGCTGCCCTGGTGAACCGGCGGCGGGAGCCGTCGGACGGGGTCCGGCCGGCGGGGTCCGACCGGCCGGTCAGGGCGGCCGCCGGTCCCAGCGGCGGTCGGCGGCCAGCACGTCGTCGAGGTCGCCGAGCCGGTCCAGGCCCCGCACCGCGCGGGCGGTGCGCCGGTTGGCGGCGAGCAGGGCCCGGTGGCGGTGGGCGAAGGACCAGTAGCCGGTGGTGTACGGGCAGGCCCGCTCGCCGGTCCGGTCGCCGGGCCGGTAGGCGCAGCCGTCGCACAGGTCGCTCATCCGGTGGATGTAGGCGCCGCCCGAGGTGTACGGCTTGGTGGTCATCCGGCCGCCGTCGGCGTACTGGGACATGCCGGTGACGTTGGGCAGCATCACCCAGTCGTAGCCGTCGACGAAGCAGCGGTGGAACCAGTCGGTCACCTGGCGCGGGTCCCAGCCGCGCTGCAAGGCGTGGCTGCCGAGGACCATCAGGCGCGGGATGTGGTGGGTCCAGCCGGTGTCGCGCACCTGGGCGAGGACGGTGGCCAGGCAGCGGGCGGTGACGGCGTCGGCGTCGAGTTCGAGGAACCAGTCGGGCAGCGGTGCGCGGTGGTCCAGGGCGTTGCCGTCGCGGTAGTCCTCGCCGAAGTACCAGTACAGCTGCCACACGTACTCGCGCCAGCCCGCGACCTGCCGGACGAAGCCCTCGACGCTGTTGACGGGCGCCCGGCCGGCCCGCCACACGTCCTCGGCCGCGGCGACCACCTCGGCCGGGTCGAGCAGGCCCAGGTTGAGGGAGGAGAGCAGGCTGTGGTGCAGCACCGGGTCGGCGGCGAGCATGGCGTCCTCGTACGGCCCGAATCCGGCGAGCCGGTGCTCGGTGAACCGGCGCAGCGCGGCCAGGGCCTCGCGACGGGAGGCGGGGAAGCGGCGCGGTCCGTCCCGGCCGACGAAGCGGATGCCGTCCTCGCGTTCCCAGCGGTCCAGGTCGGCGCGGACCTCGGCGTCGATGTCGTCCTCGCGGGGCCGGTAGGGCTTGGGCGCGTCGAGGGTGCGTTCGCCTCTCGGCGGGGGTTCGCGGTTGGCGTGGTCGTGGTTCCAGCGGCCGCCGGCCGGGCTGTCGCCGTCCATGAGCAGGTCCAGCTCGCGACGCACCCAGTGGTAGAAGTCCTCCTGCCGCAGCCGTGCCGCGCCGTCGTGTCCGTCGGCCCAGGCGCGGAAGGCGTCGTGCGGCAGCAGGAACCCGCGCGCGGGCAGCACCCGTACCCGGTCCAGGGAGCGGACCAGGCGCAGGGCGGCCCGTGAGGTGGGGTGGCACACCGTCACCGCGGCGCCGCCGACGGCCTCCCGCAGCCCCTCGCGGTAGGTCTCGGCGCGGACGTGGCGGACCCGGTCGCCGAGTTCGGCGGCCCGGTGGCGCATGGCGGACAGCAGCAGATGGGCCTTGGCCCGGTGGAAGCGGCGCCGCCGGAACACCGAGCGGGCCTCGATCATGACCACCGGGGCGTCGCGGGCGGGGCCCTGGTCGCCGGGGGCGAGGAAGTGCGGGCCGAGCTGGTCACCGAAGAGCCAGTGCGGATCGCCCATGATCACCCCCGCCCGTCCCGGTCGCGACGGGAGCCGGCGACCGGGGCGGGGCAGCCGGGTGCGGCGCGGTCGGGCGCGGGGCGACCGGGTGCGGTGCGACCCGGTGCGGTGCGGTCGGCTGCGGTGCGGCCCGGCGCGGCGTGATCGGGCGCGGCGCG
>NZ_BAABKC010000028.1:0-23982 GCF_039543625.1 Streptomyces similanensis
GAGCCGATCGCCCAGGGCACGCCGACGTCGTCGGGGCCGGCGGTGAGGGTGTTGTTGGGGCCCTTGCGGAAGGTGGTGCCGATGGGGTGGACGGGGGGGAGGTAGACGACGTCGAAGCCCATCGCGGCGATGGCGGGCAGGCGGCGGGCGGCGGTGGTGAAGGTGCCGTGCGGCTGCTCGGGGGTGCCCTCGGAGCGGGGGAAGAACTCGTACCAGGCGCCGTACAGGGCGCGCTCGCGCTCGACCTGGAGGGGCAGCGGGTCGGAGGAGGTGACCAGCTCGCGCAGGGGATGGCGGGCCAGCACCGCGGCCACCTCCGGCGTCAGCGCCGCCGCCAGCCGGGAGGCGGCCGGGCGGCCCTCGTCGCGCAGGGCGGCCGCGGCGGCCAGGACGGCGGCCCGCCCCTCGTCGTCCTCGGGCACGCCGTCGGCGGCCCGCTCGTGCAGCCGGGCGCCCTCCTCCAGCACCAGCGCGGTGTCGATCCCCGCCGGGATCTTGATCTTCGCGTGGTGGCGCCAGGTGGCGATCGGATCGCTCCATGCCTCCACCGCGTACGTCCAGCGGCCGGGCTCCCCGGCGGTGACGGCGGCGCCCCAGCGGTCGGTGCCGGGGGCCAGCTCGCGCATCGGCGTCCACGGTCCCGGGCGGCCCTCGGGGTCGCGCAGGACGACGTCGGCGGCCACCGCGTCGTGGCCCTCGCGGAACACCGTGGCGGTGATCTCGAACGACTCGCCGGTCACCGCCTTCGCCGGCCGGCGGCCGTGCTGGACGACCGGCCGGACGTCCAGCACGG
Organism: Streptomyces similanensis; assembly: GCF_039543625.1. NCBI lineage: Bacteria > Bacillati > Actinomycetota > Actinomycetes > Kitasatosporales > Streptomycetaceae > Streptomyces > Streptomyces similanensis. Next base: position 794 of record NZ_BAABKC010000028.1, read on the forward strand.
GGATCCGGCCGACGGCGGTGGCCGTTCCCGCGGGGGTGTCCCGCGGCGACGGGTGTGCTCCGGGCGCCCCGGCGGCGGTCTGTGGACCGGCGTCGCGTGGGCGCTTGCTGGTGGTGCCGGGTGGTGCCGGGTGGTGCGTGGCGGGCATGACCGCTCCTGTCCGCGTCAACGAGGGGGTGGGCGGAGGTGGGTGGGGAGGTGGGTCCCGCGAGGCTGTCCTCAGGAACCGGGACGTGTATGTACCTGTGAAGGTGCGTGGGGCCGGCCGGGTGTACCGGTGGAGCCTTCCCACCCTGTTCGGGTGAGCATTCCGGCACTTTGTTAACTACTCACGCGTATGTCCGCGCACAAGACCGGCCGTCTCGGGCCACGGGCCGGGCCCGCACTGTTCCTCTGTCACCGCGACCCCCTGGAGCTGCGTAAACGTGTTCGACAAGCCGGTCCCCGTCGCCCGCGGGCGCCGGGAACCTGGCCTGATACCTCACCCACCGGTCGCGTACCCCGGACGCACACCACCACGCACCGCCTCTCGGCCTCCTGAGAATGGCCGATTACCGGTGCGTCGGGGCGAACCCGTTCAGGTCGCCAGGACAGGACCGGCGGCGTCGGTCCCAGCGGGGGCCGCACCACGACCGGTACGGTGTTCCGGGTGACGGGGCGCACAGTGCCGTGCGTCCCAGCGAAGCGCAGGGCGTCGTGCGCGCTTTCGGCGAAGCGCGCCGTGCCGTGCGTCCATCAGCGAATGCGCCGAGGTGGAATGTGAAGGCGATCCGTCGGTTCACCGTCCGTCCCGTTCTCCCCGAGCCCCTACGACCGCTCAGCGAGCTGGCCCGCAATCTGCGCTGGTCCTGGCACGCCGAGACGCGCGACCTCTTCCAGTCCGTCGACCCCGAGCGCTGGGCCTCCTCGGGCGGCGACCCGGTGCGGCTGCTCGGCAGTGTGCGCCCGGCCCGGCTGGCCGAGCTGGCCGGCGACCGCCGGTTCCTGCGCCGGCTGACCGCCGCCGCCGACGACCTGCACGACTACACGAGCGGCGAGCGCTGGTACCAGGAGCAGCCCGCGGGGCTGCCGGCCGCGATCGCCTACTTCTCGCCCGAGTTCGGCATCACCGCCGCCCTGCCGCAGTACTCCGGCGGCCTCGGCATCCTCGCCGGCGACCACCTCAAGGCGGCCAGCGACCTCGGCGCGCCGCTGATCGGCGTGGGGCTGCTGTACCGGCACGGCTACTTCCGCCAGACCCTGTCGCGGGACGGCTGGCAGCAGGAGCACTATCCGGTCCTGGATCCCAACGAGCTGCCCGTCACCCAACTGGCCGAGGCCGACGGCAGCCCCGCCCGGGTCTTTCTGGCGCTGCCCCGCGGCCGGTCGCTGCACGCCCGGATCTGGCTGGCCCAGGTCGGCCGGGTCCCGCTGCTGCTGCTCGACTCCGACGTGGAGGAGAACGACCTCGGCGAGCGCGGGGTGACCGACCGGCTGTACGGCGGCGGCAGCGAGCACCGGCTGCTCCAGGAGATGCTCCTTGGCATAGGAGGGGTACGGGCGGTGCGGACGTACTGCCGGCTCACCGGGCACCCGGAGCCGGAGGTGTTCCACACCAACGAGGGGCACGCCGGGTTCCTCGGCCTGGAGCGGATCGCGGAGCTGTGCGCGGCCGGGCTCGACTTCGACTCCGCTCTGGAGGCGGTGCGCGCGGGCACGGTGTTCACCACCCACACCCCCGTCCCGGCCGGCATCGACCGCTTCGACCGGGAACTGGTCGCCCGCCACTTCGGGCCGGAGGCCGAGCTGCCCGGCATCGACGTGCAGCGCGTCCTCCAGCTGGGCATGGAGACGTACCCGGGCGGCGAGCCGAACCTGTTCAACATGGCCGTGATGGGGCTGAGGCTCGCCCAGCGCGCCAACGGGGTGTCGCTGCTGCACGGCCAGGTGAGCCGCGAGATGTTCTCCGGGCTGTGGCCCGGATTCGACCCCGAAGAGGTGCCGATCACCTCGGTGACCAACGGCGTCCACGCGCCCACCTGGGTGGCCCCGGAGGTGATCCGGCTCGGCGCCCGGCAGATCGGCGCGCAGCGCACCGAGGACGCGCTGTCGGTGGGCGGCTCGGAGCGCTGGGACGCGGTCGCCGACATCCCCGACGAGGAGGTCTGGGAGCTGCGCCGGGAGCTGCGCGGTCAGCTGGTGGAGGAGGTGCGGCGCCGGCTGTGGGCGTCCTGGCGGCAGCGCGGCGCGGGCACCGCCGAGCTGGGCTGGGTCGACGGCGTGCTGGACCCGGACGTGCTGACCATCGGCTTCGCGCGGCGGGTGCCGTCCTACAAGCGGCTGACGCTGATGCTGCGCGACCGCGACCGGCTGATGGACCTGCTGCTGCACCCCGAGCGGCCGGTCCAGATCGTGGTGGCGGGCAAGGCGCACCCGGCGGACGACGGCGGCAAGCGGCTCATCCAGGAGCTGGTCCGCTTCGCCGACGACCCGCGGGTGCGGCACCGGATCGTCTTCCTGCCGGACTACGGCATGGCGATGGCGCAGAAGCTCTACCACGGCTGCGACGTGTGGCTGAACAACCCGCTGCGGCCGCTGGAGGCGTGCGGCACCTCCGGGATGAAGGCGGCCCTCAACGGCTGCCTCAACCTGTCGGTGCTGGACGGCTGGTGGGACGAGTGGTACCAGCCCGACTTCGGCTGGGCGGTGCCGACGGCGGACGGGACGGGTACTGACGCCGACCACCGCGACGACGTGGAGGCGGCGGCGCTGTACGACCTGCTGGAGCAGCGGGTGGCGCCGCGCTTCTACGAGCGCGGCCGGGCCGGACTGCCCGACCGGTGGGTCGAGATGGTCCGCCGCACCATGGCCCGGCTGGGGCCGAAGGTGCTGGCCGGGCGGATGGTGCGCGAGTACGTCGAGCGGCTGTACACCCCGGCGGCGCACGCGCACCGCGCGCTGGGTCCGGAGGCGGCGCGTGAGCTGGCAGCGTGGAAGGCGCGGGTGCGCGGCGCCTGGCCGGAGGTGACCGTCGACCACGTGGAGACGGTCGCGGGCGCGCCCACCGCCGAACTCGGCAGCACGCTGGGGCTGCGGGTGCGGGTGGGGCTCGGCGGTCTGGGCCCGGAGGACATCGAGGTGCAGGCCGTCTCCGGGCGGGTCGACGAGGAGGACCGCATCGAGGACGCCACCGCGGTCCCGCTCAAACCGGCGGGCGCCCCCGACCCGGACGGCCGCTGGGTCTACGAGGGCCCGCTCGCCCTGGACCGCACCGGCCCCTACGGCTACACGGTCCGCATCCTGCCCGCCCACCGCCTCCTGGCCTCCGGCGCGGAACTGGGCCTGGTGACGGTGCCCGCCGAGGGCGCCGAGGGCGCGGCGGACGGCGCCGGAGTGCTCCTGCGCTGAGCGCGTCCCGGACCCGGCGGCCGCCCGGGCCCCGGGTCCGGCCCCGGCCCCGGCCCCGGCTCCGGGCCGGGCGGCCCGGGGGTCAGGCGTCCTCGGGGATGTCCGCGCACAGCGCGCGCAGCACCTTCGCGCAGCGGTGGGCGTAGGCGTGCTGGAAGGCGCGGGTGGCGGGGCCGCCGGCGCGGGCGTACCACTTGGCGGCGCGGCTGAAGGCGTTCACCGTGAGCCAGACCGTGCCGTCGCCGGTGCGGTCCACGACGAAGGACTCCTCGCCGCACTCCGGGTGCCCGGGCAGCGTGCCGTAGGCCCAGCCGGCGCGGCGGTGCTCCTCGGCCGTCCAGACGACGCGGCAGGGCGCCTTGACGACGCCCGCCAGGGTGATGGTGACGTCGGCGCCGGGGACGGCGCGCTCGGCGGTCGTGGTGACACCGACCCCGAGGGCGCGGTGCATCTCCCAGGTGAGGACGGCCTCGGCGGCGCGCCGGAACACCGCCTCGCCCTCGCCGATGCGGGAGCGCACGAGCATCGGGTGGAAGCCGGGCGGGCAGTGTCCCTGTTCGCGGGTCGCGCCGACCTGCTCGTAGGTGAAGTGGGCCGAAGACATGGGACCCAAGCGTAGGGCGGCACCCGGGAGATTCCGCCTCCCGGGTGCCGCCCTGTGCCGGTGATTCCCTGATCAGCTGACGTTGACCGCCGTCCAGGCGGCGCCGACCGCCTTGTACTCGGCGCTGGTCGAGCCGTACAGCGCCGAGGCCGCGTTCAGGGTCGCCGTGCGGGCGGCCTTGTAGTTCGTGGTCGACGTCATGTACGTGGTGAGCGCCTTGTACCAGATCTGCAGCGCCTTGTCCCGGCCGATGCCGGTGACCGCCGAGCCGTTGTACGTCGGCGAGTTGTAGCTGACGCCGTTGATCGTCTTCGCGCCGCTGCCCTCGGACAGCAGGTAGAAGAAGTGGTTGGCGACGCCGGACGAGTAGTGCACGTCCTTGTTGCCGACCGAGGACGACCAGTAGTCGGCGGAGCCGCCGTCCTTGCTGGGCTTGTCCATGTAGCGCAGCGGGGTGCCGTCGCCGTTGATGTCGATCTTCTCGCCGATGAGGTAGTCGCCCTTGTCGGAGGCGTTGTTGGCGTAGAACTCGACACCGGTGCCGAAGATGTCGGAGGTCGCCTCGTTCAGACCGCCGGACTCACCGCTGTAGTTGAGGCCCGCGGTGTTGGAGGTGACGCCGTGGCTCATCTCGTGGCCGGCCACGTCCAGCGCGGTCAGCGGGTGGTTGTTGCCCGAGCCGTCGCCGTAGGTCATGCAGAAGCAGCTGTCGTCCCAGAAGGCGTTGACGTAGTTGCTGCCGTAGTGGACGCGGGAGTAGGCGCCGACACCGTTGTTCTTGATGCCGCTGCGGCCGAAGGTGGCCTTGTAGAAGTCCCAGGTCTCCTGCGCGCCGTAGGCGGCGTCGGCGGCCGCGGTCTGGTCGGTGGTGGAGCTGGAGGCGGTGCCGGTGCCCCACACGTTGTCCGCGTCGGTGAACAGCGTGCCGGTGCCGGACGTCTTGTGCGCCAGGTTGTACGTCTTGTGGCCGCCGCGCGTGGTGTCGTACAGCTGGTACGTCGAGCCCGACAGGGTGGTGGTCAGGCTGACGGTCCCGGAGTACAGGGTCTTGCCGGTGCCGGTGGCGTTCTCGATGCCCTGGTACTCGAAGAGCTTCTTGCCGGTGGCCGCGTCGGTGATGACGTGCAGCTGGTTCGGCGTGCCGTCGTCCTGGAGGCCGCCGACGACCGTCTCGTAGGCGAGGACCGGGGTGCCGTTGCCCGCCCAGATGACCTTGCGCGGCGCCTGGTCGGCGGCGGAGGCGGCCGAGCCGGCGTCCTTGGCCAGGCCCACGGCCTGCTTCTCGGCCTTGGCCGGGGTCACCTTCGCGGTCAGCGAGGCCACCTTGATGGCGGCCTTGACGGCCTTGGTGACGCCCTCGGTCCTGCCGGCCTTGGAGGTGTGGACGATCAGGTCGCCGCCGAGGACGGGCAGACCGGCGTAGGTGCGCTCGTAGCGGGTGTGCACCGTGCCGTCGACGTCCTTCACGACGTCCTTGACGACCAGCTTCTCCTGGGCGCCCAGACCTATGCTCTGCGCCGTCTCGGTGACCCCGGCCTGCGCCTGCTGGATCAGGGAGGTGCGGGCCGCGGCGGTCAGGTCGGTGGGCGCGGCGGCGAGGGTCGCGGCGCCGGTGGGGACCTGGGCCGAGGCACTGGTGGTCAGGCCCGTGCTGAGGAGGGCGCCGGCGGCGACGGCGGTGGCGACGGCCAGAGTGGTGCGCTTGTGACGCGTGTAGCGGGGAGTCACACGAGCTCCTTTGTGGGGGAGTCCGCCCGGCGTGGGGTTGCCGGGACCGGAACGGGTGTCAGGTTGCTGTGCGGCGGGTGGAGAGAGAGTGGCATCCAGGACGCGTACATGTCATGACCCTGAAGTGATGTTGGCCGAAAAATGACGAGAGAGTTCATGTTTCAGCCGTGTGAACGGGTGCCGTTCCGGGTGCGACACCTCCGGAACGGCACCCTGACCTGGGGTCACAGCGGCCTACAAGAGACCTTTACGGGAAGGTCAGTTTCCAGCCATCGATGTAACCGGTGTCCTGCGGACCCTTGTCCTGGACCTTCAGCTTCCAGGTCCCGTTGGCCGTCTGGGTGGACGCGTTGACCGTGTAGGTCTTGTGGACGTCCGGGGTGGAGTCGGAGCTGCTGCTCTTGAGCCGGTACGTCGTCCCGCTCGGACCCACCAGGTCGATCTGGAGGTCGCCGCTCCAGGTGTGCACGATGTCCACCGTGACCTGGAGGTTGGAGGGCGCGTTGCCGGTGCGCCCGCTGACCGTGATGGACGAGGTGACCGCCGAGCCGTAGTCCGGGATCTGCACGTCCGCCGTGTTCTCGAAGGACGTGCCGCCGCCGCCCGGGTCGCCGCCGCCGGAGCGCGAGCCGACGTTCACGGCCGCCCACGCGTCCTGCACCGCCTTGTACTCGGCGCTGGTCGTCCCGTACAGCTCGCCCGCCGCCGCGAGCGAGCCGGTGCGCGCCGAGGCGTAGTTGGTGGTCGAGGTGAACTTCGTGGTCAGCGCCCGGTACCAGATCTGCAGCGCCTTGTCCCGGCCGATGCCGGTGACCGGAAGCCCGTCCGAGGTGGGCGAGTTGTAGCTGACGCCGTTGATGACCTTGGCGCCGCTGCCCTCGCTCAGCAGGTAGAAGAAGTGGTTGGCGACGCCGGACGAGTAGTGCACGTCCTTGTTGCCCACGCCCGAGGACCAGGAGTCGGCCGAGGCGCCGTCCTTGGAGGGCTTGTCCATGTAGCGCAGCGGGGTGCCGTCGCCGTTGATGTCGATCTTCTCGCCGATGAGGTAGTCGCCGACGTCCGAGCTGTTGGCCGCGTAGAACTCCACGCCGGTGCCGAAGATGTCGGAGGTCGCCTCGTTCAGACCGCCGGACTCGCCGCTGTAGTTGAGGCCCGCGGTGTTGGAGGTGACGCCGTGGCTCATCTCGTGGCCGGCCACGTCCAGCGAGGTCAGCGGGTCGTTGTTGCCGGAGCCGTCGCCGTACGTCATGCAGAAGCAGCTGTCGTCCCAGAACGCGTTCACGTACGAGTTGCCGTAGTGGACGCGGGAGTAGGCGCCGACGCCGTTGTTCTTGATGCCGTTGCGGCCGAAGGTGTTCTTGTAGAAGTCCCAGGTGACCGCGGCGCCGTAGTGCGCGTCGGCCGCGGCGGTCGCCGCGTTCGACGTCGTGCCGTTGCCCCAGGTGTCGCTGGTCTGGCTGAACAGCGTGCCGGTGCCCGACGTGCCGTGGTTCAGGTTGTACGTCTTGTGGCCGCCGCGCGCGCCGTCGGTCAGCGTGTACGACGAGCCCGACTGGGTCGTCGTCAGCGAGACCTGGCCGCTGTACTGGGTGTTGCCGACACCGGTCTCGATGCCCTGGTAGCGGTACAGCTCCTTGCCGGTGCTCGCGTCGGTGACGACGTGCAGCTGGTTCGGCGTGCCGTCGTCCTGGAGACCGCCGACCACCGTCTCGTACGCCAGCACCGGGGCGCCGTTCGCCGCCCAGATCACCTTGCGGGAGGACGGGGCCACCGAGGTCTTCTCGGCGCCCAGCGCCCGCGCGCTGCGCAGCGCCTGCTGCTGCGCGGCCGCCTGCGACACGCTCGGGGTCAGGCTGCGCACCTTGACGGCCGCGTCGGTGGCCTTCACGACCCGCTCGGTCGCGCCCGACTTCGCGGTGTCGACCACCAGGTCGCCGCCGAGGACCGGCAGACCGGCGTAGGTGCGCTCGTAGCGGGTGTGCAGGGTGCCGTCGGCGTCCTTCACGACGTCCTTGACGACCAGCTTCTCCTGGGCGCCGAGCCCGAGGTCCTTGGCCGTGGCGGCCTTGGCGCCGTCGGCGTCGCGGATCAGCTCGGCGCGCTGCGAGGGCGTCAACTGCACGGCGGTGTGCGCCGGGTTGGCCTTGCCGGGGTGCGGCGCGGCGCTGGCGGCGCCCGACTGGACGGCCGTGGCGACGAGGGCGGCGACGCCGGCCAGGGCGACGCCCGCGGCCCGGCGGTGGGTGATGTGGGAGGTGCGTCTGCGAGAGCTGCTGCTACTCAACACTGACTCCTTCTGCGTGGCCGCGGGTCGCGCGGCCATTCGGGGAGATCCGGACGGGGGGTGAGCCGTCCGGGCAGAACTGCGAAGTGCCGAAGTGCGAGGTGCGCTGTGCTGGCGTGCGCGGTGCGGGGTGCACGGCGCCGAAGGGCGGGATGCCGGCCGGGCCACAGTCCGCGAAACGGTGGGGGGTGCTGTGGTGTGGCTGTGAACGGCCGAGGGGAAGAGTGGCAGGAGGACGCTGTCCTTGTCAGGACCGCGTCATCAACTTGGCCGGAAATGGTTCGTTGTCCGGATGTTCATGTTCGGTATACGGACCTGATGTGCGGGCGGCGCATTCGGCTGGTCCGTTCCGCCGCGTGTCCGGGCGCGGCGAGGAGCCCCGCCGCGCGACGACGTGCGGCGGGGCTCCGGTGATACGGGGTCTCAGGCGCCCCGGCGGTCAGCCGCGGGCGGGGTGCACCGTGGCGAACAGACCGTGGGCGCGGGTGCCGTCCGGCAGGTCCCATCCGCCGGCGACATGGCCGATCGCCGACGGCGGCGGGACCGGCCGCCCGTCCGGGGCGGGCGTGACGATCCGGAGCAGGCGCAGGGTGGTTCCGTCCGGCGCGGACAGCCGGGTGTCCCGGCCGGTGTCGGCGGCCGCGGCGAAGCCGCCGGGCAGCGGGCCGGCGGTGGCGCGGACGGCGGTGACCTCCTGGTCCCGGGTGTGGCTGGTGCTCTGCGCCTGCGCCTCGGCCCGGCCGTCGATCAGCGCCGCCAGCTCGGCCGTCAGCACCGGGTCCTGGCAGCCGTCGTAGACCCAGCGCCGGCCCAGGACGCCGTGTTCCATGGTGCCGATCAGGGCGGCCTCGGCGCCGTCGAGCGGGGCGGCGCGGTAGGTGAGCGGCACCAGGTAGGCGACCGGGTGCGCTCCGGCGGAGTCCTCGACCACCATGAACTCGATCCCCACCTCGCCCTCCGGGTCGTCCAGCCGGAAGCCCCCCGCCTTGGCCAACTCGGCTCCTTCGCCGCCGCCTTGGTACCAGGCGCGGGTGGGCAGCCAGTCGGTGAGCAGCTCAAGCTTGGTCGGCTTGAGGGTGGTGCGGTGGATGACGGCCATGCCGGCGGTTCCCCTCCGTGAGTCGGTGCGGACCCCCACACCCTCGCACCCCTCGAACGCCCCGGACCGCAGGACCCCCCGACGCGACGGCACGCTTACGGGGGACTCGCGCTGCCCGCTGGGGGACTTCCGGTGGCTGCCGGGGGGGCTTCCGCCGTCCGCCAGGAGGGCTCCCGGCGCCCGGCTAGGAACCCCCGGTGTCCGCAGGAGAGTCCCCGCCGCCCCCGGGGGACCCCGTCTCCTCCCCGTGCCAGGTGCGCCACAGCGCCGCGTACGCGCCGTCCGCCGCGACCAGTTCCTCATGGGTGCCGAGTTCGGTCAGGCGGCCGGATTCCATCACCGCCACCCGGTCCGCGTCGTGCGCGGTGTGCAGCCGGTGGGCGACGGCGATGACCGTGCGGCCCGCCAGCACGGCGGCCAGGGCGCGTTCGGTGTGGCGGGCCGTCGCCGGGTCGAGCAGCGCCGTGGCCTCGTCCAGGACGATCGTGTGCGGATCGGCCAGCACCACCCGCGCCAGCGCCAGCTGCTGCGCCCGCGAACCGTCCGTACGGCAGCCGTCCGCGCCCAGCTCGGTGTCCAGGCCGGCCGGCAGCTCCCGTACCCAGCCGTCCGCGCCCACGGCGGCCAGCGCCGCCCACACGTCGGCGTCCGAGGCCGCCGGTTCGGCGAGGCGCAGGTTGTCGCGGACCGTGCCGAGGAACACGTGGTGCTCCTGCGTGACGAGGACGACCTGACGGCGCAGCCGCTCCGGCGCCAGGTCCGCGATCGGCGCCCCGCCCACCGTCACCGAGCCCGCGGTCGGTGCGTCCACGCCCGCCAGCAGCCGGCTCAGCGTGGTCTTGCCCGCGCCGGACGGCCCCACCACGGCCAGCCGCTCCCCGGGCCGCACCGTCAGATCGACCCCGGACAGCACCTCGCCGCCGCGCTCGTAGGCGTAGCACGCCCCGGCCACGTCGATCCGGTCGTCCGCCGGAACGGGCGAGCCGGCCGCGTCGGCGGCGGTACGCGGCGCCTGCGCCACGCCCTCCACGCGGGCGAAGGAGGCCCCGCTGTTCTGGAGCTGCTCCACGCACATCAGCACCTGGTCCAGCGGCTCGGTGAACTGCCGCAGGTACAGCGCGGCGGCCACCACCGCGCCCAGGGACATCGCGCCCCGCGCGTGCAGATACCCGCCGAGCAGCAGCACCCCGGCCACCGGCAGGGTGTACGACACCTCCACCGCCGGGAAGAACACGGTGCGCAGGAACAGGGTGTACAGACGGGTGCGGCGGGCCTGCGCCAGCGCCTCCCGGCTCGCCTCGACCCGCCGGCCGGCCAGCCCGAACGCCTCCACCGTGCGGGCCCCGGCCGCCGTCGCCGCCAGGACCTCCGCGACCTCGGAGGTGGCCGCGCCCTCGGCGAGGTAGCCGGGCCTGGCCCGGCGCAGGTACCAGCGCAGCGCCAGCCAGATCGGCGTCAGGGTCAGCACGCCGACCGCGCCCAGCAGCGGATCGATCAGGAACACCGCGACCAGCACCGCGAGCGCCTGCATGGCGCACACCAGCAGTTCGGGCCCCGCGTCGCGCAGGGTGGTGCCGACGGCGGCCACGTCGGCGGTGCCGCGGGTGGCCAGATCGCCGGTGCCGGCCCGCTCCACGACCGCCGCGGGCAGCGCCAGCGCCCGGTCCACGAAGCCCTCGCGCACCCGCGCCAGCGTGCGTTCGCCGAACCGGTGCCCCAGGTAGCGGGCCCAGCGCGCCAGCAGCAGCTGCGCCAGCGCGCACACCAGGATGGCGAGCGCCATCCGGTCCACGCCGCCGACGCCGCCGCCCGACCGGACGTGGTCGACGATCCGGCCCAGCAGCCACGGCCCGGCCAGGCCCGCCCCGGCGGCCAGCACGTTCAGCAGCAGGACCGCGGTGAAGGCCCGCCCGTCCGCCCGGACCAGCCGCGCCGCGGCCCGCCGCACCTCCCCGGGCCCGGCCACCGGCAACCGCCCCTGCCCCGAACGCCCTTCCTCCACCGCCGACCGTCCCCCGGCGGGTCCGCCGCCCGGCGGCTGCCTCTCGGTAGGTTCGCCGGCCAGCGGTCGTCCCCCGGTGGGGACGCTGGCCGCCGGTCGTCCCCCGGTGGGTCCGCCACCCGGTGGCTGATCCTCGGTGGGTCCGCCGGTCGGCGGACGTCCCTCCGCAGGGTCGCTGCGCGGTGGCTGATCCTCGGTGGGTCCGCTGGCCGGCGGCTGCCCGTCGGCGGGCCTGCCGCCCGGCGGTCGTCCCTCGGTGGGTCCGCTGCCAGGCGGCTGCCTTTCGGCGGATTCGCCGGTCGGCGGCCGTTCCTCCGCAGGGTCGCTGCCCGGCAGCCGTTCCCTCCCGGCGGCGTCGGTCGGCAACCGTTCCTCGACGGCTCCGGCGACAGGCGGCCGTTCCTCGACGGCTCCGGCGACGGGCGGTCGTTCCTCGGCGGGGCCGCCGACGGGCGGCCGTTCCTTCGTGGGCCCGTCAGCCGGAGGCAGTCCCTGCGCCCCGGCCGTCATCGGACCGTCTCCGCCGTGCTCGCCGTGCTCGCCGTGCTCGGTGGGGTCGGTCGGCTCGGTGTTCCGGTGTCGCGGGCCACCAGGTTCCGGTAGTCGGGCTCGTTCGCCAGGAGTTCGCGGTGGCGGCCGCTCGCCGCGACCTTGCCGTCGACCAGGTGCAGCACGAGGTCGGCGTGGTCCAGCACCAGCGGCGAGGTGGTGGTCACCAGCGTCGTGCGCCCCGCCCGGGCCGCGCGCAGCCGGCCGGCCACCGCCGCCTCGGTGTGCGCGTCCAGCGCCGACGTCGGCTCCACCGCGAGCAGCACCTCGGGATCGGCCAGCAGCGCCCGCGCCAGCCGCACCCGCTGCCGCTGTCCGCCGGACAGGCTGCGCCCCTGCGCCGCCACCGGCGAGTCGAGCCCGTCCGGCAGCCCCCGTACGACGTCCTCGGCGACGGCCGCGCGCAGCGCGCGTGCGAGGTCCGCCGCCGGGCGCTCGGCGCGCCCGGACAGCAGCTCGCGCAGGGCGCCGGCGAACAGATCGGCCTCGTGGTCGGCGACCAGGATCCGCTCGCGCACCTCGCGCAGCCGGATCTCGGACAGCCGCCGCCCGCCCCAGGTGACGGCGGACGGCTCGTAGCGGCCCAGCCGGTCCACGACCGCCGCCGCCTCAGCCGGGCGGGCGCACACCAGCGCCGTCAGCCGCCCCGGCGGCACCCGGACGCCGGAGTCCGGATCGTGCAGCACGCACGGTTCGGCCGGCGCGTCGAGGACGTCGGGATCCGCCTCCGGCTCCACCCGCAGCAGCCGGACGACCCGGCGGGCCGCCACCACGCCGCGGCTGAGGTCGTAGCCCATCTCCACCAGGAAGGCCACCGGGCCGACGAGGACCGCGGTCCAGCCGTACACCGACACCAGCTCGCCCACGGTCAGCTCGCCCCGGGCGGCCGAGCGGGCGGCGAGCCAGGTCACCACCGCGAGGAACAGCGTCGGCAGCCCCACCCCGAGCGCCTGCATCCAGCTGGTGACCGCGCCGACCCGGTAGCCCTGGGCGCGCAGCCGCCCCGAGTCCCGGCGGAAGGCGTCCGCGAACAGCTCCTTGCCGCCCAGGCCGCCCAGGACCCGCAGCCCGCCCGCTAGGTCGCCGATCCGCGCGGTCAGCAGACCCTGCTGTTCGCGGTACTCGCCCTCGGCGCCCTGGAGCCGCCGCATCAGCGGCCCGACCAGCACGGCGATCACCGGCATCCCCAGCACCACCACCGCCGCCAGCGCCGGCGAGACGGACATCAGCAGGACGGCCACCACCGCGTACACCACGGCCGAGCCGACGCCCGGACCGATGACGGTGAGCGCCCTGCTGATGGTCTGCACGTCGCCCACGCCGATCGTGACGACCTCCCCGGCGCCCACCCGGCGCGGCAGCGCGGCGCCGAGCCGCACCACGTGGTCGACGACCACCTTGACGGTGCGGAAGTTGGCGTCCATCCGCAGCCGGGTCATCGTGCGGTGCCGCATGATGCTCACCCAGGCGTTGACCGCGCCGACCGCGACCAGCGCGGCCGTCCAGCCGGCCAGCGCCGTCGGGTCGCCCGGCTGGAGCCCGTCGTCCACCGCCCGCGACAGCAGGTACGGGGTCACCGCAAGCAGCACCATCCATCCGCTGGCCAGCACCGCGCCGGCCACCGAGCGGCCCGGCTGGCGCAGCACCAGCCACCACAGGTAGTGCCAGCCGCCCCGCCGGTCGGGCGTCCCCGGGTCCTCGTACGGGTCGATCACGCTTCCCCCGATCGTCGTTCTCAGGCGAGCCTCAGGCGAGACTGTCGCGCCAGGCCCGGTGCAGATCCGCGAACCGGCCCGTGCCGGCGATCAGTTCGGCCGGGCGGCCGTCCTCCACGATCCGGCCCCGCTCCATCACCAGCACCCGGTCGGCGATCTCCACGGTGGACAGCCGGTGGGCGATCACCACCGCCGTACGGCCGTGCAGCACCGTGGCCATCGCCCGCTGCACGGCCTGCTCGCCCGGGACGTCCAGCGAGCTGGTCGCCTCGTCCAGGATCAGCACGGCCGGATCGGCGAGCAACGCCCGCGCGAACGCCACCAGTTGGCGCTGTCCGGCCGAGATGCGGCCGCCGCGCTTGCGGACGTCGGTGTCGTAGCCGTCGGGCAGGGCGCTGATGAAGTCGTGGGCGCCGATCGCCTTCGCGGCCGCCTCGATCTGAGCGCGGCCCGCGTCCGGGCGGCCGAGGGCGATGTTGTCGGCGACCGTGCCGGAGAACAGGAACGCCTCCTGGGTCACCATCACCACCCCGCGCCGCAGCTCGGGCACGGCCAGGTCGCGCAGGTCCACCCCGTCCAGCAGCACCCGCCCGGCCGAGGGGTCGTAGAAGCGGGCCAGCAGCTTGGCCAGGGTGGACTTGCCGGCGCCGGTGGAGCCGACCACCGCGACGGTCTGCCCGGCCGCGATGGTCAGGTCGAAGCGGGGCAGCACCTCGCCGCCGGTGCGGTAGCCGAAGCCGACCGACTCGAACACCACCTTGCGGCCCGGCAGTTCGGAGGCGGGCGGCGGCAGCTGCCGGGGCGCCGACGGCTCCGGGACCGACGGCGTCTGCGCGAGCAGGCCGGCGATCTTCTCCAGCGACGCGGCCGCCGACTGGTAGGAGTTGAGGAACATGCCCAGGCGGTCGATCGGGTCGTACAGCCGGCGCAGGTACAGCACCGCCGCCGCCAGCACGCCCAGCTCCAGCGAGCCGTCCGTCACCCGGTAGGCGCCCCACAGCACCATCGCCGCGACCGCCGTGTTGGCCACCAGCCGGGAGCCGACCACATAGCGGGCCATCTCCAGCAGCGCGTCGCCGTTGGCGCGTTCGTGCCGGCGGTTGAGGGCGGCGAAGTCGGCGTCGTTGGCGGCCTCGCGGCGGAAGGCCCGCACCGGCCGGATGCCGTTCATCGTCTCCACGAACTTCACGATCAGCGCCGCGATCGCCGTGGACCGCTCCGCGTACGCCCGCCCGGCGCGCCCCTGGTAGCCGCGCACCAGCAGGTACAGCGGCACGAAGGAGGCCACCGCGACCGCGCCGATGCCCGGGTCCAGCCAGAGCAGCATCGCCGAGATGTAGACGAACGACAGGACGACCGTGATCAGCTCCTGGAGCCCCTCGCTGAGCAGTTCCCGCAGCGACTCGACGTCGGTGGTCGAGCGGGAGATGAGCCGGCCGGAGGTGTAGCGCTCGTGGAAGTCGACGCTGAGCGCCTGGCCGTGCCGGAAGATCCGGCCGCGCAGGTCCAGCAGCACGTCCTGGTTGACCCGGGCCGCGCCCACGACGAACGCCCACTGGAGCACGCCGGAGGCCAGCGCGCACACCAGGTAGCCGACCGCCACCGCGACCAGCGGCCCGTGGTCGTGCCCGCGCAGCGCCGGTACGGCGGTGTCGATCGCGTACGCCACCAGCAGCGGGCCCGCCTGCGCCGCCGCCTGCTGGAGCAGCAGCAGGAGGGTGGTCCCGGCGACCCGGGCCCTCATGGGGGCGAGCAGCGAGCGCAGCAGCGCGGCCGTGGCGCCCGGGGGCGTGGGCAGGACGTCCCGGTCGAAGGGGTCGCCGGCGTCCTTCGGGCGCGGCGGGGCCGCCTCGTCCTCGGCGGCGGGGACGGGCGTGGTGGAGGCCGTCATCGGTCCTGGTCCCCCTCGTTCGGCTCGCTCTGTTCGTGCTCGTGCTCGTGCTCGTACGGCTCGCACGGCTCGTGCGACGCCGCGGCGCCCGCCATCAGGTGGGCGTACTCGGCGTGGCCGCGCAGCAGTTCCTGGTGGGTGCCCACCGCGGTGATCCGGCCGCCGGACAGCAGCGCGACCCGGTCGGCGAGCAGCACCGTGGAGGGACGGTGCGCCACGATCAGGGCGGTGGTGTCGACGAGGACGCGGCGCAGCGCGGCCTCCACGGCGGCCTCCGTGTGCACGTCCAGGGCGGACAGCGGGTCGTCCAGGACGAGGAAGCGGGGGCGGCCGACGACCGCCCGGGCCAGGGCCAGGCGCTGGCGCTGGCCGCCGGACAGGCTCAGGCCCTGCTCGCCGACCTGGGTGTCGACGCCCTCGGGCAGCGCGTGCGCGAACTCGGCCTGGGCGACGGCGAGCGCGCGGTCCAGGTCGGCCGCGCCCGCGGTGGCGGCGGCGCCCATCAGGACGTTCTCGCCGACGCTCGCGGAGAACAGGGTGGGTTCCTCGAAGGCCACCGCGACCAGGGAGCGCAGGCGGTCGCGGTCCATGGCGGTGATGTCCTCGCCGTCGAGGGTGATGCGGCCGGAGGTGATCTCGTGCAGCCGCGGGACGAGCGCGGTGAGGGTGGTCTTGCCGCTGCCGGTCGCGCCGACGAGGGCGACGGACTCGCCCGGCCGGATGTGCAGGTCGACTCCGTCGAGCAGGGGCGGGGAGTCCTCGGGGGCGTCGGGGTAGCGGAAGCGGACCTCCTCGAAGCGCAGCCCCGCGACGCGTCCGGAGCGGGCGCCGGCGTCCGGCTCGGCGGAGCGGGGCGCCGCCGCGGTCTCCGGTTCCGCGTCCATCACCTCGAAGTACCGTTCCGTCGCCGTCGCCGCCTCCTGACTCATCGCCAGCAGGAAGCCGATCGACTCCACCGGCCAGCGCAGCGCGAGCGCCGTGGACAGGAAGGCGACCAGCGTGCCCGCCGACAGCGCGTCGTCGGCCACCTGCACCGCGCCCACCACCAGCGTCGCCCCGATGGCCACTTCGGGCAGCGCCATGATGACCGCCCAGATCGTCGCCAGCAGCCGCGCCTTGCGCAGCTCGGTGCCGCGCAACGTGCCCGCCAGCTCGCGGAACGCCCGCGCCTGGCTGCGGTGCCGGCCGAACCCCTTGACGACGCGGATGCCGAGCACGCTCTCCTCGACCACCGTCGTCAGATCGCCGACCTGGTCCTGCGCGAGCCGCGCCACCCGCGCGTACCGCTTCTCGAAGAGCGCGCTCAGCGCGATCAGCGGCAGCGCCGGCGCCAGCATCACCAGCCCCAGCGCCCAGTCCTGGACCAGCATGATGGCCACGCCCACCAGGATGGTCACGCCGTTGACCAGGAGGAAGGTCAGCGGGAAGGCGAGGAACATGCGCAGCAGCATCAGGTCGGTGGTGCCCCGCGAGAGCAACTGGCCCGAGGCCCACCGGTCGTGGAAGGCGACCGGGAGACGCTGGAGGTGCCGGTACAGGGCCGCCCGCATGTCTGCCTCGACCCGCGACAGCGGTCGCGCCACCAGCCACCGCCGCAGCCCGAACAGCACCGCCTCGACCAGGCCGAGCAGCAGCACGTACAGCGCGCCGAGCCACACGCCGCCGGTGTCCCGGTCCGCCACCGGCCCGTCCACCAGCCACTTCAGCACCAGCGGGATCACCAGCCCCACACAGGAGGCGACGATCGCGACGGCCGCGGCGGCGGACAGCCGGGCGCGCACCGGCCGGACGAACGGCCACAGGCGCAGCAGCGCGCGCACGGCGGACCGTTCGGCCGGGCCGGCGCCCTCGGGGCCTGTCCGGGCGCCTTCTTCGGTGGTCTCCTCGGCGGGAGCGGGTGTCGTGGACATCAGGAGCGAGCGTACGGATCGGCACTGACATCGCCCACCGAGTTTTGGCCGGACCCCGCTCCGCCCCTGGTCCCACGACCTGCGCGTACGGCCGTGTGGGTGAGGGCGCGGGCCGCCGGGTCGTAGCGCGGCATCAACCGATCGGCTGATGCGCCTTCGAGCGCGTCGGGCGATGCGCGGGCGGGCCGCGCGCCGGGATTCTGAAGCCATGTCCGTCATCGAAGTCAGCGAACTGCGCAAGTCCTACGGCGGCCGGGCCGTCGTGGACGGTGTCTCGTTCTCCGTGCAGGAGGGCGAGATCTTCGGCATCCTCGGCCCCAACGGCGCCGGCAAGACCACCACCGTGGAGTGCGTCGAGGGGCTGCGCGTGCCCGACGCCGGCCGGATCCGGGTCACCGGCCTCGACCCGGTCGCCGACCACGAGCGGGTGGCCCGGGTGCTGGGCGCCCAGCTCCAGCAGAGCGAGTTGCAGGCCAAGCTCACCGTCCGCGAGGCCCTGGAGCTGTACGCCTCCTTCTACCCGCGCCCGGCGAACTGGCGCCCGCTGGCCGAGCGGCTCGGTCTGACCGACAAGCTCGCCACCCGCTTCGGCAAGCTGTCCGGTGGCCAGAAGCAGCGCCTGTTCATCGCGCTCGCCCTGGTCGGCGACCCGAGGGTCGTCGTCCTGGACGAGCTGACCACCGGCCTCGACCCGCGCGCCCGCCGTGACACCTGGCAGCTGATCGAGGACGTCCGCGCCGCCGGCGTCACCGTGCTGCTGGTCACGCACTTCATGGAGGAGGCGCAGCGGCTGTGCGACCGGATCGCGGTCATCGACAAGGGCCGGATCGCCGCGCTGGACACTCCCGAGGGCCTGATCCGCCGCTCGGCCGGCGCCACCGTCATCAGCTTCACACCGTCCGCGCCGCTGGACGAGCACGACCTGAACGCGCTGCCGGAGGTGGCCTCGGTGGCGTACAAGGACGGCCGCGTCACGCTCTCGGGCACCGACGCCACCGTCAACGCCGTCATCACCCTGCTCGCCCGCCACCACGTCACCGCCCACCAGCTCCGCGTCAGCGACGCCACGCTCGACGACGCGTTCCTCGACCTCACGGAGGCCGCCGCATGAGTACCCCGGTCCTCGACAGCGCCGTGCTGCGCACCGAGATCCGCCTCTTCGGCCGCGAGCCGGGCGCGATCTTCTGGATCCTGCTCTTCCCCACCCTGCTGCTGGTGATCCTCGGCTCCATCCCGTCCTTCCGGCAGAGCGACGACTCGCTCGGCGGCCTCCGGCTGGTCGACACCTATGTGCCGGTCGCGGTGCTGCTCGGCCTGATCCTCGGCGGCCTCCAGGGCATGCCGCAGGTCCTCACCGGCTACCGCGAGCGGGGCATCCTGCGCCGGATGTCCACCACCCCGGTGCGGCCGCTGACCCTGCTCACCGCCCACATGGTGGTCTTCGCGGGCGCGGCGCTGGCCTCCGCGGTGCTCGCCCTGCTCGTCGGCCGGCTCGCCTTCGGCGTCCGCCTGCCCGAGCAGCCCTTCGGGTACGCCCTCGCCCTGCTGCTGGCGGTGCTGGTCGCCCTCGCGCTGGGTTCGGTGATCTCCGCCGTCTCGCGCACCACGAAGATCGCGGGCGCGGTCGGCAGCGCGGTGCTCTTCCCGATGATGTTCTGCGCCGGACTGTGGGTGCCGGTGCAGGCCATGCCGCACGTCCTCGCCCGGATCGTCGGCTACACGCCCTTCGGCGCCGCCGCCCAGGCCCTGAACCAGGCCGCCGGCGGGCACTGGCCGGGCTGGACCCACCTCGGGGTGCTCGCCCTCTGGTCGGTGCTGCTGACCGCCGGGGCGGCGCGCTGGTTCCGCTGGGAGTGAGCGGGCCGTGCCGGATACTGAGGGGATGACGAACGCCGAATGGACGCCGCTCCGGGTCGGCTTCGCCGACTGGGGACCGTACGGCCTGCTGGCCGTGGGCGTCCTGACGGCGGCCGGGTCGGCCCACGTGGTCGGCATGTCCCGGGGCGAGCTGTACCTGTCCGCCGTCCTGGTGGCCGCCGCCCTGGTCCTGGAGCCGGGGCGGCGGCGGATACTGCGCCACCGGCCGCCGCGGGGCCGCGCCGCCGCCTTCCTCTACTTCCTGCGCTGGTCGTTCGGCTTCGTCCTCACCTGGCTGAACCCCTTCTTCGCCTTCTACGCCGTCATCGGCTACTACACGGCCACCGTGCAGCTGCCCCGCAGACTGGTGGTGCCGGGTCTGTGCCTGACCGCCGTCACCATGGCCGGCAGCGAGATCGGCGGCATGCCGCCGCACGGGCTGACCCTGTGGACGGGCTTCGTCGTGGTGCTCGGCGCCAACATCGGCCTGGTCGCCCTGTTCACCCGCTACGCCGACCAGGAGCAGAGCCGCGCCCTCGCCCAGGCCGAGACCATCGCCGAACTGGAGCGCACCAACACGGCGCTGCAGCAGGCCCTGGACGAGAACGCGGCCCTGCACGCGCAACTGCTCGTCCAGGCCCGCGAGGCCGGCGTCGCCGACGAGCGCCGGCGGCTGGCCGCCGAGATCCACGACACCCTCGCCCAGGGCCTGACCGGGATCATCGCCCAGCTCCAGGTCGTCGCCAACGCCCCCGACCTGACCACCGCCCGCACCCACCTGGAGCGGGCCTCCGCACTGGCCCGGCACAGCCTCGGCGAGGCCCGCCGCTCGGTGCACAACCTCGCCCCGGTGGAGCTGGAGGACACCGGACTGCCCGAGGCGCTGAAGTCCACGGTCGCCGCGTGGGGCGAGCGCATCGGCGCCCGCACCGACTTCACCGTCACCGGCACCGCCGAGCACCTGCACGAGGAGGTGTCCGCCACCCTGCTGCGCATCGCGCAGGAGGCCCTCTCCAACGCCGCCCGGCACGCCCGCGCCGCCCGGGTCGGGGTCACCCTGTCCTTCCTGGGCGACGAGGTCATCCTCGACATCCGCGACGACGGCGCCGGCTTCGACCCGGCCGCCGTGCCCGCCCGCACCCGCGCCGGCGGCTTCGGCCTGGCCGGGATGCGGGCCCGCGCCGAACGCATCGCCGGCACCCTGGCCGTCGAATCCGAACCGGGGCACGGCACGGCGGTCTCCGCTCGCGTACCGTTGGTGCGCCATGACCGATGACACCACCGTCTCCCTGCTGATCGTCGACGACCATCCCGTGGTGCGGGACGGTCTGCGCGGCATGTTCGAGTCCGCGCCCGGCTTCACGGTCCTCGCCGAGGCGGCGGACGGGGTGGAGGCGGTCGAGCGGGCCGCCGCCCTCGACCCGGACGTGATCCTGATGGACCTGCGGATGCCGGGCGGCGCGGGCGTGGACGCGATCCGCGAGCTGACCCGGCGCGGCGCCCGCGCCCGGGTGCTGGTCCTGACGACGTACGACACCGACTCCGACACGCTGCCCGCCATCGAAGCGGGCGCGACCGGCTACCTGCTCAAGGACGCCCCGCGCGACGAGCTGTTCACCGCCGTGCGCGCCGCCGCCGAGGGCCGCACCGTCCTGTCCCCGGCGGTCGCCTCCCGGCTGGTCTCCGCCGTCCGCGCCCCCGCCCCGGGCAACGAGGCGCTGTCGGCGCGCGAGCGCGAGGTGCTGGTGCTGGTCGCCCGCGGCACCTCCAACCGGGAGATCGCCCGCGAGCTGTTCATCAGCGAGGCCACCGTCAAGACCCACCTCACCCACCTGTACGGCAAGCTCGGCGTCAAGGACCGGGCGGCGGCGGTGGCGGTCGCCTACGACCGGGGCATCCTCGGCTGAGCGGCGGCCCGCGGCGGGCGTGCGCGCCGGTGCCCGGCACGGCGTGCGGGCCGGTCAGCCGGCCACCCGCAGCAGCAGCACCGAGCGCCCCGGCACCGTGATCGCCTCGCCCGCCCGGTGCACGGCGTCCGGCGGGTCCGCCTGCTCCTCCAGCGAGGTGTCCACCACCACCGCGTAGCGCTCCGCCCACGGCGGCCCCGGCAGGACGAAGCGCACCGGGCGGTCCCCGGCGTGCAGGACGGCCAGGAAGCTGTCGTCGAGGACCGGCGCGCCCCGTTCGTCGCGGCCCGGGATGTCCCGCCCGGACAGATACATGCCGAGCGTGGCCGCCGGGGCGTACCAGTCCTCCTCGGTCATCTCCGCCCCGCGCGCGGTGAACCAGGCCAGGTCGCGCAGCCCGTCCGCCGAGTGGGCGCTGCCGGAGAAGAACGCCCGGCGGCGCAGCACCGGGTGGCGGTGGCGCAGCGCGATCAGCCGGGCCGTCAGCTCGTACAGCGGCCGCCACTCGGGATCCTGGAGCAGCGACCAGTCCAGCCAGCCGGTCTCGTTGTCCTGGCAGTAGGCGTTGTTGTTGCCGTGCTGGGTGCGGCCCGTCTCGTCGCCGGCGACCAGCATCGGCACGCCGGTGGACAGCAGCAGCGTGGTCAGCAGGTTGCGCAGCTGGCGGCGGCGCAGCGCCCGTATCCGCCCGTCGTCGCTCTCGCCCTCCGCGCCGCAGTTCCAGGAGCGGTTGTCGTCGGTGCCGTCCCGGTTGCCCTCGCCGTTGGCCTCGTTGTGCTTGCGGTCGTAGCTCACCAGGTCGCGCAGGGTGAAACCGTCGTGCGCGGTGACGAAGTTGACGGAGGCGTACGGGCGCCGGCCGCCCCAGGCGTACAGGTCGCTGGAGCCGGACAGCCGGTAGCCCATCTCCCGCACGTCCGGCAGCGCGTGCCGCCAGAAGTCCCGTACGGCGTCGCGGTAGCGGTCGTTCCACTCCGCCCACAGCGGCGGGAACGCGCCCACCTGGTAGCCGCCCGCGCCCACGTCCCACGGCTCGGCGATCAGCTTGACCCGGCGCAGCACCGGGTCCTGGGCGATCACGGCGAGGAACGGGGAGAGCATGTCCACGTCGTGCATGGAACGGGCCAGCGCGGCGGCCAGGTCGAACCGGAAGCCGTCCACGCCCATCTCGGTGACCCAGTAGCGCAGCGAGTCGGTGATCAGGCGCAGCACGTGCGGCTGCACCACGTGCAGGGTGTTGCCGCAGCCGGTGTAGTCGGCGTAGCGGCGGGCGTCGGCCTGGAGGCGGTAGTAGCGCTGGTTGTCGATGCCCTTCAGGGACAGCGTCGGGCCGTACTCGCCGGCCTCCGCGGTGTGGTTGTAGACCACGTCGAGGATGACCTCGATGCCGGCCGCGTGCAGCGCGCGCACCATCCGCTTGAACTCGCCGACCTGCTGCCCGGTGGTGCCGGCGGCGGCGTAGGCGGCGTGCGGGGCGAAGTAGCCGACGGAGTTGTAGCCCCAGTGGTTGCGCAGGCCGCGGCGCAGCAGGTGGTCCTCGTGGGCGAACTGGTGCACCGGCAGCAGCTCCACCGCCGTGACGCCCAGCCGCGTCAGGTGCGCGATCGCCGCCGGGTGGGCGAGTCCGGCGTACGTCCCCCGCAGCTCCTCGGGGATGCCGGGGTGCAGCTTGGTGAAGCCGCGCACGTGCAGCTCGTAGATGACCGAGTCGGCCCACGGCGTCTTGGGGCGGCGGTCGTCCGCCCAGTCGTCGTCGTCATGCACCACGACGCCCTTGGGCACGTACGGCGCGGAGTCGCGGTCGTCGCGCACGGTGTCGGCGACGTGCTGGTCCGGCCAGTCCCGGACGTGCCCGTAGACCTCGGGCGGCAGCGCGAACGCGCCGTCCACCGCGCGCGCGTACGGGTCCAGCAGCAGCTTGGCCGGGTTCCAGCGGGCCCCGGTCCACGGGTCCCAGCGGCCGTGCACCCGGTAGCCGTAGCGCTGCCCCGGCATCACCCCGGGCACGAAGCCGTGCCATATCTCGTGCGTCAGTTCGGTCAGCCGGGCGCGGGTCTCCTTGCCCGCGTCGTCGAACAGGCACAGTTCGACCGCCTCCGCGCCGCCGGCCCACAGCGCGAAGTTGGTGCCCGCGACACCGTCCGGGCCGGTGCGGAACCGGGCGCCCAGCGGGGTGGCGGCGCCGGGCCACACCGGCACGGCGGGCGCCGCCGGGGCCACGCGCCGCCCGCCGGCCACCGCGACGGCGGCGGCGCC
>NZ_BAABKC010000029.1:0-79559 GCF_039543625.1 Streptomyces similanensis
CCCGCGGGCCCCCGCGGCCCCGCCCCGGCCCGCCGGACCGCCGGACGCCCGCCGGGCGCCGTACGCCCCCGGACCGGCCGCGCCGCGCTCCGCCGTCGCCGACTGGCTCGACACCCCCCGCCCGGCCGCCGCGCCCGGCATCTGGCGCCTGGGCCACCGCCCGCCCAAGGACGCCGCCCCCGACCGGCTGCCGTCGATCACCGTCGTCGGACTGCTGGTCCCGCTCGTGCTCGCGCTGCTCGTGTGGTCGCTGTGGCGGCAGGGCGCGGTGCCCTACGAGTCGGCGCCGCTGCGCCTGTTCACCCCCTCCGACTGGTGGTGGGCCGGCACCGTCTCGCCCAAGGGCATGGAGGGCCGCGAGGCCAGGGTGGTCTACGACGGCCTCTTCTTCGCCGTCCTCGTCTACGCCGTGGCCCGGCTGGGCAGCTGGCCCGAGGTCGTACGGCACTTCGTGGGCCGCCGCCCGCAGCCCGCCCGCGCCGGGTACGCCGCCCTCGGCGCCCTCGGCGCGCTCAGCCTGGTCTTCCCGAGCGCCTTCCCGCTGGTGAACTGGGACCCGCTGCCCGTCGCCGACCCGGTCTTCTCCCTGGTCGTCCTCGTCTCCGGCGGCTACGACCTGTTCGCCTCCCAGCTGTTCACCGACGCCCTGTACGCGCTGATCACCGCCCTGGTGGTGTGGCCGTTCGCCCGCGTCGGCGGCTGGTGGGCCTACGCTGCCGAACTCGCCGCCCGGCGCCGCGCCGCCGCCGACCCCGCCGCCCCGCCCCCCGCCGACCTGCCCCGCTCCCAGTGGCCCGCACTGCGCCACGCCGGCCGGCACCAGGCCGCCGACCTGCTGACCGCCGAGGTGGCCGGCGGCCGGATGACCGACGTGGACTGCGCCCGCGTGGAGCGGGCCTGGACCGAGGCCCGGGACGGGGCGCACCCGGACGCCTTCGCCGACACCGTGCTGCGGCACGGCGCCGCCGCCTTCGTCCACCCCTCCGGCGCCCGCGACCTGCCCGGCCGCACCGCCCGCCACGACCTGCTCGAAGGACAGGTGCGGCTCGGCCGCTGGGTGCCCGCCGAGCGGACCCCGCGCCCGTACCACGACGCCGGCGCGGCCCTCGGCCCCGACCTGCTGGCCACCTCCCTGCTCCTGGTCGGCCCGCCCGGCTCCGGCAAGACCCGGTACGTCACCGAGCCGATCACCGAGTCGCTCGCGCTCCAGGCGCTCACCGGCCGTTGCGCGGTGGTCGCCGTCTCCGCCGCCGGGGCGCCGCTCGGCCGGGACGCGGCGTACGACGTGGTGGTGCGGATCGGCGACCCCGCCTCCGTCCACGACCTCGACCCCTACGCCGAGTCCGACGACCCCGACGAGGCCGCCGCCTTCCTCGCCGAGGCCCTCGTCGGCGACCTCGACGGCGCCGGCGGCGTCACCGCGCGCGGCGCCGCCACCGCCCTCGCCCAGCTCCTCGGCCCCTACCGCGCCGTCCACGGCCGCTTCCCGCCGCTGCCCGTGCTGCGCGAACTGCTGGAGGGCGAGCCGGGCACGCTGGCCGCGCTGCGGGCCGGACTCGCCGCCGACGAGCACACGGTGATGCGCCGCGAGCTGGACGCCCGGATGCGGCAGGCCGGCACCCCCACCGACGCGGGACCGGCCCTCGCCGACCGGCTCTCCCTCCTGGACCGCCCCGTCTTCGCCGACTTCTTCGGCACCGGCGAGGGCGGCGGCAGGCCCTTCTCACTGCGCGCCGTCGCCCACCACCCGCTGCGGGTCCGCGTCGACCTGCCCGAACGCGGCCACGAGGAGGCGTCGCGGCTGATCACCCGGCTGGTCCTCGCCCAGTTCCACACCGTCGTACGCGACACCCGGCGCGGCCACTCGGCCTTCCTGGTCCTGGACGACGCCACCGGCGCCGTCACCCCCGAGTCCGTGCGCCGCGTCCAGCGGCTGCGCGCGCTGAACGCCGGAGTGGTCCTCGCGCTGCGCACCGTCGCCGACGTGCCCGAGGCGCTGCACGGCCCGCTGCTGGGCGCCGTCGGCTGCCGGATGGCGCTGGCCGGGGTCACCACCTGGGACGGCGGCCGGTTCGCGCACGCCTGGGGCACCGAGTGGGTGGAGACCAAGGAGGTCGCCAAGCACACCGTCTTCGCCGACCAGCCCATGACCCGCGCCCTCCACGCCCTGCGCAAGCTGGTCACCGGCAAGGCCGTCACCACCGACGCGGTCACCACCAAGCAGGTCGAGCGCGAGCGCTGGTCCGCCTCCCAGCTGGCCCACGAGCTGCCGCCGGGCCACGCGGTGCTGTCGCTGACCGGGGTGCGCGGCGAGCACGCCCCGCCGCTGCTGGTGGACCTGCGCGGGTGAGGGAGGCCGGGGGCGGCCGAGGGCGGACGGTGGCGGACGGGGGCACACCGGACCGGCGCGGACCGGCCGGTGTACCGACTCGCGCCGATCGTACGGTGAGGCACAATCGGCAGAGGTCGTTCATACGCGGCGGCCAAAACGCCACACCCCTCACCCGACCTCCGCAGATCTGAAGGCCCCATGCCCCCGACGCTCGCCTCGCTCGTCCACCATTCCGCGCTCAAGCTGACCGTGCGCGCGGGCGGGGACCGCCTGAACGTGCCCGTCCGCTGGGCCCACGTCAGCGAGCTCGCCGACCCCGTGCCGTACATGGAGGGCGGCGAGCTGCTGCTGATCACCGCGCTCAAGCTGGACGCGGAGGACCCCGAGGCGATGCGCCGCTACGTGAAGCGGCTGGTCGGGGCCGGCGTCGTCGGGCTCGGCTTCGCCGTCGGGGTGAACTACGACGAGGTGCCGGCCGCGCTGGTGGAGGCGGCCGAGGCGGAGGGGCTGCCGCTGCTGGAGGTGCCCCGGCGCACCCCGTTCCTCGCCATCAGCAAGGCCGTCTCCGCCGCGATCGCCGCCGACCAGTACCGCGCGGTCACCGCGGGCTTCGCCGCCCAGCGGGAGCTGACCCGGCAGGCCCTGATCTCCGGCCCGGAGGGACTGCTCGCCGCGCTGGCCGCGCAGGTCGACGGCTGGGCGGCGCTCTACGACGCCTCGGGCGCCGTCGTCGCCACCGCGCCCGAGTGGGCCGGCCGCCGGGCGGCCCGGCTCACCGCCGACGTCGAACGGCTGCGCGACCGGCCGGCGCCCGCCTCCGCCGTGGTCGGCGGCCCCGACACCGAGGACCGCGTCGAACTGCACTCCATCGGCACCGGCCGCCGCCCGCGCGCCGCCCTCGCCGTCGGCACCGCCGCGCCGCTGGGCACCGCCGAGCGCTACGCCGTGCACTCCGCCATCGCCCTGCTCACCCTCACCACCGAACGCTCGCGCTCGCTGCACGCCGCCGAGCAGCGGATCGGCGCGGCTGTGCTGCGCATGCTGCTGGCCGGGCAGCCCGACCACGCCCGCGGCGTCGCCGGTGACCTGTACGGCGGGCTGCTGGACGCGCCCTTTAGGGTGATCGTCGCCGAGTCCGCCTCGGCGTCGGCGGCGCGGGCCCACGCCGACGCCCACGCCCGCGTCCCGGCCGCCAAGCCCGCCGTCCCGGCCGCCAAGCCCACCGCCCAGACGGCCAAGCCCACCGCCTCGGCCGCCCCGCCCGTCGTCCTGGGCGGCGACCCGCTCGCGGGCCTCGCCGAGATCGTGGAGGCGGCGGCCGCCCGCTCCGGTGAGGCGGTGCTGGTCGTCCCCGACGGGGAGCGGCTGGTGGTGCTCGCCGGGGACGGCAGCGCGGCCGTCGCCGCCTGCGCGGAGCACGCCGCCGCGCTGGAGGCCGCCCGGGCCGCGGCGCCGTCCGAGCAGCGCGCGGGGGAGGGGGGCGAGCTGGTCGTCGGCCTGTCCGCCCCGGCCGGCCCGATCGCCGCGGCCGGCGCCTACAAGCAGGCCGAACAGGCCCTGTCGGTGGCCCGGCGGCGCGGCCGCGTGCTCGTCGAGCACGAACAGCTGGCCTCCGGCTCCGTCCTGCCGCTGCTCGCGGACGACGCGGTGCGGGCCTTCGCCGACGGCCTGCTGCGGGCGCTGTACGAGCACGACGCGACCGGCCGCGGCGACCTGGTCGCCTCGCTGCGCGCCTGGCTCTCCCGGCACGGCCAGTGGGACGCGGCCGCCGCCGACCTGGGCGTCCACCGCCACACCCTGCGCTACCGCATGCGCCGGGTCGAGGAGATCCTCGGCCGCTCCCTGGACGACCCGGACGTCCGCATGGAACTCTGGCTGGCCCTCAAAACCACCACCCCGGACCAGCCGTAACACCCCTCGCGCCCACCACCCGCGCCCGCTGCCCGGGACCGGCCCCACCCGCTCGCCCCGACCGGCCGCGGCCACGCGCCCGCACCGTCCGTGGCCGCCCGCCCGGGCCGCCGGTGCCCGCCTCTCCGGCCCGGCCGCAGGCGTTCGTCCGCGCGCCAGTGGCGATGACCGGGCGGCAGCCGCTCCGGACCGCCCATGGCCGTTTCACCGGGCCGCGTGGCCACTTGCCCGGCTCGCCCCGTCGACAGCCGCTCGCCGGATCGGCCGTGGCCGTTCGCCCAGGCCGTGTCGCCGCTTGCCCGGCCCGGCCGCAGGCGTTCGCCCGGGCCGCGTGCCCGCCCGTCTCCCCGGCCCGGCCGTGGCCGTTCCTCCGCGTCGGTGGCGGTGGCTCGACCCGGCCGCCCGCGACCGCTCACCCGCCAACCGCCCCGCGCCGGCCGCCCACCCCGCCTCTGCCAAACCGGCGCACCCCCGCCCCCCACTGCTCCACCCCGGACAAGCGCCGTGCGCGCGTCGTCGCCCTACCGTTGACGACGCAAGCAGACCACCCCCAACGCGGAAGGGCCGGACTCGTCACAATGACTTCCACCACCGCCTTCTGGCTCGCCGGCCGCCAGGTCACCGGCGAGGACACCTTCGACGTCACCTCCCCGTGGGACGGCCGCACGGTCGGCACGGTCGGCGTGCCGACCGACGCCCAGGTCGAGGAGGCCGTGGCCGCCGCGCACGCCGCGCTGGACGAGTTCGCCGCCACCCCCGCCCACGTACGGGCCGCCGCCCTGGACCACGTCGGCAAGCGCCTGACCGAGCGCACCGAGGAGATCGCGCAGCTGATCTCCGCCGAGAACGGCAAGCCGATCAAGTGGGCGCGCGGCGAGGTCGGCCGTGCCGTCTCGGTGTTCCGGTTCGCCGCGGAGGAGGCCCGCCGCTTCAACGGCGGCGAGGCCCAGCGCCTGGACACCGACGGCGGCGGCCAGGGCCGCCTGGCCCTCACCCGCCGCTTCCCCAAGGGCGTCGTCCTCGGCATCGCGCCGTTCAACTTCCCGCTGAACCTGTGCGCGCACAAGGTCGCCCCGGCCATCGCCGCCGGCGTCCCGATCATCCTCAAGCCGGCCCCGGCCACCCCGCTGTCCGGCCTGATCCTCGGCGAGTTGCTGGCCGAGACCGAGCTGCCGGCCGGCTCCTGGAGCATCCTGCCGGTCGCCAACGACAAGATGCCCGCCCTCGTCCAGGACGAGCGGCTGCCGGTCATCTCCTTCACCGGCTCCGAGCAGGTCGGCTACGCGATCATGGACTCGGTGCCGCGCAAGCACTGCACCCTGGAGCTGGGCGGCAACGGCGCGGCCGTCGTCCTCGGCGACTGGGCGAGCGACGAGGACCTGGACTGGGCCGCGAACCGCATCGCGACCTTCTCCAACTACCAGGGCGGCCAGTCCTGCATCTCGGTGCAGCGCGTGATCGCCGACGCCGCCGTCTACGACCGGCTGCTGCCGCGCATCGTCGCCGCCGTCGAGGCCCAGGTCACCGGCGACCCCGCCGACCCGAGGACCGACGTCGGCCCGCTGGTCAGCGAGGCCGCCGCCCAGCGCGTCGAGTCCTGGGTGAGCGAGGCCGTCGACGCCGGCGCCGCCCTGCTCACCGGCGGCAAGCGCGACGGCGCCTCCTACGCGCCGACCGTCCTCGCCGACGTCCCGGCCGATGTGACCATCGCCCGCGAGGAGGTCTTCGGCCCGGTGCTGACCGTGCAGAAGGCCGACGGCGAGGCGGCCGCGTTCGCCGCCGTCAACTCCTCCAAGTACGGCCTCCAGGCGGGCGTGTTCACGCACGACCTCCAGGTCGCCTTCCGCGCCCACCGCGCCCTTGAGGTCGGCGGTGTCGTCATCGGCGACGTCCCCTCCTACCGCGCCGACCAGATGCCCTACGGCGGCGCCAAGCAGTCCGGCGTGGGCCGCGAGGGCGTGCGCTACGCGATGGACGACTACACCTACGAGCGCGTCCTCGTCCTGACGGGCCTCGCCCTGTAGGACCGCCCCGGGTCGCCGAACCGGTGACCGCAGAACGACGACGGCCGGAGCCCGTGTGCGGGGGCTCCGGCCGTCGTCGTGCCGTCCCGGGGCCCGTACGGGCCCGTCGGGCCCCGGCTCGCCCGCGTCGCGCGGATCGGCCCGTACGACTGGCCACCGGGGCCGTACGGCGCGATGCTGGGAGGAATCCGTTCCGCGACCGGCCGGACACGCACCGTCGCACCGCCGCGAGGCGGGCGCTCCCGCCCCGCGGGGCGGTGATCCCGGCCTTCGGGCGGGTACGGGTGAACCAGCACGACCGGTCGGTAACCGACATCCCCTATAGCCCACTTGGCGGCGAGGTGAGCCTCATGTCCGCACCAACGTCCAAACCCACCGTCACCGAGCGCGAGGCGCGCGAGGTGGCCGAGGCCGCACGGGAGCAGGACTGGCGCAAGCCCAGTTTCGCCAAGGAGCTGTTCCTCGGCCGCTTCCGCCTCGACCTGATCCACCCCCACCCGCTCCCCGCCGACGACGACGTCGAGCGCGGCGAGGAGTTCCTCGCCAAACTCCGCGACTTCTGCGAGTCCAAGGTCGACTCGGCCCGCATCGAACGCGACGCGCGCATCCCCGACGACGTGATCACCGGGCTCAAGGAGCTCGGCGCGCTCGGCATGAAGATCGACACCAAGTACGGCGGCCTGGGCCTCACCCAGATGTACTACAACAAGGCCCTCGCCCTGGCCGGCTCCGCCAGCCCGGCCATCGGCGCGCTGCTCTCCGCGCACCAGTCGATCGGCGTCCCGCAGCCGCTGAAGATGTTCGGCACCCAGGAGCAGAAGGACACCTTCCTGCCGCGCTGCGCCCGCACGGACATCTCCGCCTTCCTGCTGACCGAGCCGGACGTCGGCTCCGACCCGGCACGCCTGGCCACCACCGCCGTGCGCGACGGCGACGACTACGTCCTGGACGGGGTCAAGCTGTGGACGACCAACGGGGTGGTGGCCGACCTCCTCGTCGTCATGGCGCGGGTGCCGAAGTCCGAGACGGGCCGCGGCGGCATCACCGCCTTCGTCGTGGAGGCCGGCTCCGAGGGCGTCACGGTGGAGAACCGCAACGCCTTCATGGGCCTGCGCGGCATCGAGAACGGCGTCACCCGCTTCCACCGGGTGCGCGTCCCGGCCGCGAACCGCGTCGGCGAGGAGGGTCAGGGCCTCAAGATCGCCCTCACCACCCTCAACACCGGCCGCCTCTCGCTGCCCGCGATGTGCGCGGGCGCCGGCAAGTGGTGCCTGAAGATCGCCCGCGAGTGGTCCGCGGCCCGCGAGCAGTGGGGCAAGCCGGTCGCGCTGCACGAGGCGGTCGGCGCCAAGATCTCCTTCATCGCCGCCACCACCTTCGCCCTGGAGGCCGTCCTCGAACTGTCCTCCCAGATGGCCGACGAGAACCGCAACGACATCCGCATCGAGGCCGCCCTCGCCAAGCTCTACGGCTCCGAGATGGCCTGGAAGATGGCCGACGAACTGGTCCAGATCCGCGGCGGCCGCGGCTTCGAGACCGCCGCCTCGCTCGCCGCCCGCGGCGAACGCGCCGTCCCCGCCGAGCAGATGCTGCGCGACCTGCGCATCAACCGCATCTTCGAGGGCTCCACCGAGATCATGCACCTGCTGATCGCACGGGAGGCCGTCGACGCCCACCTCTCGGTCGCCGGCGACCTCATCGACCCGGACAAGTCCCTGCCCGACAAGGCGAAGGCGGGCGCCAACGCGGGCCTGTTCTACGCCAAGTGGCTGCCGAAGCTGGTCGCGGGACCCGGTCAACTCCCCGGCTCCTACGCCGAGTTCCACCCGGCCGGCCACGTCGACCTGTCCCCGCACCTGCGCTACGTCGAACGCACCGCGCGCAAGCTCGCCCGCTCCACCTTCTACGCCATGTCCCGCTGGCAGGGCCGGATGGAGACCAAGCAGGGCTTTCTGGGCCGGATCGTCGACATCGGCGCCGAGCTGTTCGCGATGAGCGCGGCCTGCGTGCGCGCCGAACTCCTGCGCGGCCGGGGCGAGCACGGCCGCGAGGCGTACCAGCTCGCCGACGCCTTCTGCCGCCAGTCCCGCATCCGGGTCGGCGAACTCTTCGACCGGCTGTGGACCAACACCGACGACCTGGACAACAAGGTCGTCAAGGGCGTCCTCGGCGGCGTCTACGAGTGGCTGGAGCACGGCGTCATCGACCCCTCGGACGACGGCCCGTGGATCGCCGAGACGCCGCCCGGACCGAGCGGACGCGAGAACGTCCACCGCCCCGTCCGCTGACCACCCGCCCCGGCGGAGCCCCGCGGCCGTGCGGGCGCCCCGCCGGGGTATCCGCGCCCCATGCGGAAGCGAATCCAGTACGTGCTCGGCGCCGGTGCCACGTACGCCGCCGTCGCTCTCTTCCTCCGGTTCGCCGGCTCCGGCGTCGGCTGGGGCGCGGCGCTGCTGTTCGCCCTGGTGGCGACCCCGCTCGTCTTCTGGGCGGCCTGGCTGCGGGGCCGGATGCGGGAGCAGGCCGTGGAGTGGGGACGGCGGCGCTTCAGGCCGTGGCCCGAGGAGCGCCGCCGATGACGGCGGGACCCGCCCGGGGGACGCGCTGTCAAAGGACGGCGCCGGTGCGGCCACAATGGGGGGATGAGCGACCGTCCAGCCCCTCTCGCCGATCCGCACCTCGTCTTCGATCCCGTCGCCGGGGACGGCCCCAAGGACGTCGTGGTCCTCGGGTCCACCGGGTCCATCGGCACCCAGGCCATCGACCTCGTGCTGCGCAATCCGGACCGCTTCCGGGTCACCGCTCTGTCCGCCAACGGCGGCCGGGTCGGCCTCCTCGCCGAGCAGGCGCGCCGGCTGCGGGTCCGGGCCGTCGCCGTGGCCCGCGCGGACGTCGTGCCGGCCCTGCGCGAGGCGCTCGCCGCCGAGTACGGCGCCGGCGAGCCGCTGCCGGAGATCCTGGCCGGACCCGAGGCGGCCACCCAGCTCGCCGCCTCCGCCTGCCACACCGTCCTCAACGGCATCACCGGCTCCATCGGCCTCGCCCCGACCCTCGCCGCCCTGGAGGCGGGCCGCACCCTGGCGCTCGCCAACAAGGAGTCGCTCATCGTCGGCGGCCCCCTGGTCAAGGCCGTCGCCAAGCCCGGCCAGATCATCCCGGTCGACTCCGAGCACGCCGCGCTCTTCCAGGCGCTGGCCGCCGGCACCCGCGCCGACGTACGCCGACTCGTCGTCACCGCCTCCGGCGGCCCCTTCCGCGGCCGCACCAAGGCGGAGCTGGCCGACGTCACCGTCGAGGACGCCCTCGCGCACCCCACCTGGGCGATGGGCCCGGTGATCACGGTCAACTCCGCCACCCTCGTCAACAAGGGCCTGGAGGTCATCGAGGCGCACCTGCTGTACGACATCCCCTTCGAGCACATCGAGGTCGTCGTGCACCCGCAGTCGTACGTCCACTCGATGGTCGAGTTCACCGACGGGTCCACCCTCGCCCAGGCGACGCCCCCTGACATGCGCGGGCCGATCGCCATCGGACTCGGCTGGCCCGAACGCGTCCCCGACGCCGCGCCCGCCTTCGACTGGAGCACCGCGTCGACCTGGGAGTTCTTCCCCCTCGACACCGACGCCTTCCCCTCCGTGGGCCTGGCCCGGCACGTGGGCCGCCTCGCGGGCACCGCCCCGGCCGTGTTCAATGCGGCCAACGAGGAGTGCGTCGACGCGTTCCTGCGCGGCGCGCTGCCCTTCAACGCCATCATGGAGACCGTGACACAGGTGGTCGAGGAACACGGCACGCCCGGGACGGGAACTTCCCTGACGGTCCC
This sequence comes from Streptomyces similanensis, assembly GCF_039543625.1. Classification (NCBI taxonomy): domain Bacteria; kingdom Bacillati; phylum Actinomycetota; class Actinomycetes; order Kitasatosporales; family Streptomycetaceae; genus Streptomyces; species Streptomyces similanensis. The sequence continues at coordinate 10,088 of NZ_BAABKC010000029.1, forward strand.
GGACGTCCTGGAAGCGGAGGCCTGGGCCCGCGCCCGGGCCCGGGAACTGACAGCGCAGACGGCGACCGCGGAGGCGCGTGCATGACGTCCCTGATGATGATCCTCGGCATAGTCGTCTTCGTGATCGGCCTGCTGTTCTCCATCGCGTGGCACGAGCTGGGCCACCTGTCCACGGCCAAGCTGTTCGGCATCCGGGTGCCGCAGTACATGGTCGGCTTCGGCCCGACGATCTTCTCCCGCAGGAAGGGCGAGACGGAGTACGGCGTCAAGGCCATCCCGTTCGGCGGCTACATCCGCATGATCGGCATGTTCCCGCCGGGCGACGACGGCCGGATCGCCGCGCGCTCCACCTCGCCCTGGCGCGGCATGATCGAGGACGCCCGCTCGGCCGCCTTCGAGGAACTCCAGCCGGGCGACGAGAAGCGCCTGTTCTACACCCGCGCCCCGTGGAAGCGGGTCATCGTGATGTTCGCGGGCCCCTTCATGAACCTGATCCTCGCGGTCGCGCTGTTCCTCACCGTCCTGATGGGCTTCGGCATCTCGCAGCAGACCACCGCCGTCAGCTCGGTCTCCAAGTGCGTCATCGCCCAGAGCGAGAACCGCGACACCTGCAAGGCCACCGACGCGCCCTCCCCGGCCGCCGCCGCGGGCCTGAAGGCCGGCGACCGCATCGTCTCCTTCGACGGCGTGAAGACCGACGAGTGGGACCGCCTGTCGGACCTCATCCGCGCCAACCCCGGCAAGGACGTGCCGATCGTCGTCGAGCGGGGCGGCCAGGACGTCACCCTGCACGCGAAGATCGCCACCAACCAGGTCGCCGAGAAGGACTCCAGCGGCCGGATCGTGGAGGGCAAGTACGTCGACGCCGGCTTCCTCGGCTTCAGCGCCGCCACCGGCGTCGCCCGCCAGGACTTCGGCCAGTCGGTGAGCTGGATGGGCGACCGCCTCGGCGAGGCCGTCGACTCCATCGCCGACCTGCCCGGCAAGATCCCCGCCCTGTGGGACGCGGCCTTCGACGGCGCCCCGCGCCAGCCCGACTCCCCGATGGGCGTGGTCGGCGCGGCCCGCGTCGGCGGCGAGATCTTCACCCTGCACATCCCGCCCACCCAGCAGCTGGCCATGGCCCTGATGCTGGTCGCCGGCTTCAACCTCTCCCTGTTCCTGTTCAACATGCTCCCGCTGCTGCCGCTGGACGGCGGCCACATCGCGGGCGCGCTGTGGGAGTCGCTGCGCCGCCGGCTGGCCAGGGTGCTGCGCCGCCCGGACCCGGGTCCGTTCGACGTGGCGAAGCTGATGCCGGTGGCCTACGTGGTGGCCAGCGTCTTCATCTGCTTCACCGCGCTCGTCCTGATCGCCGACGTGGTCAACCCGGTCAAAATCTCCTAGGACAGGCCCTGGCTCCCGGGCGTTCACCGGGCGGCCGGGCGGTCCACCGCTCCGGCCGCCTACCAATGAGTGGTTTGCCGGGTGGGATGTGCCCGGGCAGCGCCACGTACCGTAATCTCGAAGCCTGGAGCCCGCCGCTGAACGGGGCCGGACCTTGATCCACGACTTGGGGTTGCACAGCAGATGACTGCGATTTCTCTCGGCATGCCGTCCGTTCCGACCAAGCTCGCCGAGCGCCGCAAGAGCCGGCAGATCCAGGTCGGCACGGTCCCGGTGGGCGGGGACGCGCCGGTGTCGGTGCAGTCGATGACGACGACGCGTACGTCGGACATCGGTGCGACGTTGCAGCAGATCGCGGAGCTGACCGCGTCGGGCTGCCAGATCGTGCGGGTGGCGTGTCCGACGCAGGACGACGCGGACGCGCTGGCGACGATCGCGCGCAAGTCGCAGATCCCGGTGATCGCGGACATCCACTTCCAGCCGAAGTACGTGTTCGCCGCGATCGAGGCGGGGTGTGCGGCGGTGCGGGTGAATCCGGGCAACATCAAGAAGTTCGACGACCAGGTCCGGGAGATCGCGAAGGCGGCCGGGGACCACGGCACGCCGATCCGGATCGGGGTGAACGCGGGCTCGCTGGACCGCAGGCTGCTCCAGAAGTACGGCAGGGCGACGCCGGAGGCGCTGGTGGAGTCGGCGCTGTGGGAGGCGTCGCTGTTCGAGGAGCACGACTTCCGGGACATCAAGATCTCGGTGAAGCACAACGACCCGGTCGTGATGATCGAGGCGTACCGGCAGCTGGCCGAGCAGTCCGACTACCCGCTCCACCTGGGTGTGACGGAGGCGGGTCCGGCCTTCCAGGGCACGATCAAGTCGGCGGTGGCGTTCGGCGCGCTGCTCTCCCAGGGCATCGGCGACACCATCCGGGTGTCGCTGTCGGCGCCGCCGGCCGAGGAGGTCAAGGTCGGCATCCAGATCCTGGAGTCGCTGAACCTGCGCCAGCGGGGCCTGGAGATCGTGTCGTGTCCGTCGTGCGGGCGCGCGCAGGTGGATGTGTACAAGCTGGCCGAGGAGGTCACGGCGGGTCTGACGGGCATGGAGGTGCCGCTGCGGGTCGCGGTGATGGGCTGTGTCGTCAACGGTCCCGGCGAGGCGCGCGAGGCGGACCTGGGTGTGGCGTCGGGCAACGGCAAGGGGCAGATCTTCGTGAAGGGCGAGGTCATCAAGACCGTGCCGGAGTCGAAGATCGTGGAGACCCTGATCGAGGAGGCCATGAAGCTGGCCGAGCAGATGGAGGCCGAGGGCGTCGCCTCCGGCGAACCGGAGATCTCGGTCGCGGGCTGAACCCCGCGACGACCCGAGGGCCGCGCCCGAAACCCGCGGCGACCCGAGGGCGCGCCCGGCACACGGCCGCAGCCGCCCTCACTCCTCCTCGTCCGAATCCCCCGACCCCTCCTCGGGGGACCCGCCCCCGAACTTCTCGGACGGCCCGTCCCGGACCTCCTCCGGCGGCCCGCCCCCGAACCCCTCCGGCGGGCCGTCCCCCGGGAACTGCCCCCGCAGCCCCCGCGTGGGGTCCTTGACCGGCGCGTCCTCCTGGAGCGAACCGGGAGCGGAGCGGTCCGGGGCGGCCGGACTGTACGGCGACTGCGGGGGCGGCGGCGCACTGCGGTCGCCGGGCGCGCCCGCACCCGACGGCGGCAGCCGCAGCGCGAGCAGCGCGACGTCGTCGCCGCTGGGCGCGATCCGCCGCAGCAGCTCGTCGCAGAACTCGTCCACCGTCCCGCCGGTCGGCCGCCGCACCAGCACCGAGGCGTGGTGGCGGAGCTTGGCCAGCCCCAGGTCGATCGGCCGGCCCCGGCTCTCCACCAGTCCGTCGGTGTACAGCAGCAGCGTCGACCCGGGCGGCAGCTCCTCGTAAGCGTCGGGCCAGCTCAGGCCCAGGTGCAGGGTGGCGCTCATGCCGATCAGCGGACCGTGCCCGCCCGTCAGGTACCGCGCGTCGCCCTCCCGGGTCACCAGCAGCGGCGGCGGATGCCCGGCGTTGACCCAGTTCATCCGCCACGGCCCGCCCTCCGGGCCCTCGATCCGGGCGAAGACGAGCGTGGCCATCGGGGCGTCGCTGGTGTTCGTCACCGCCTCGTCCAGACGGCACACGATCAGGCTGGGCGGATGCTGCTGGTCCCAGGCCAGGGCGCGCAGCATGTTGCGCACCTCCGCCATGTGCGCCGCGGCCTTCAGATCGTGGCCGACCACGTCCCCGATCACCAGGGCCATCACCCCGTCGGCGAGCAGGAACGCGTCGTACCAGTCGCCGCCGACCTCCATGGCGCGCTGCGCGGGCAGGTAGCGGGCGGCCATCCGCAGGTGGTCCACCTGGGGGAGCGGGGCGAGCAGCTGGCGCTGCATGGTCTCGGAGACGTTGCGCTGCTCCTGGTAGAGCCGGGCGTTGTCCAGCACCAGCGCCAGCCGGCGGCCGATGTCGGCGAGCAGTCTGATCTCGGCGCGGGTGGGCGCGGGGGAGTCCCCGGTGCGGCCGAGGGTCAGCATCCCGTAGTGGTTGCGGCGGGCGGTCAGCGGGACGACCACGGCCGAGTGGCCGCCGAGCCGCTCGAACAGCTTCCCGTGGGTGGTGGCGAGCGGGGCGTCCGGGTCGCGCATCTCCTCGGCGGTCAGCGGCACCGGCTCGTCGGCGCTCAGGATCCGGGCCACCGCCGCGCGGACGCCGGCCGGCAGCGGCGGCAGCGGACCCTGGAGCCGCTTGGCCCGGCGCTGGTGGGCGGGGCAGCGCACGGCGACCCGCTCCAGCGCCCCGGTCCGCTCCGAGTACAGGGACACCGACGCCCAGTCGCCCAGCTCCGGCACCAGCACCCGCAGCAGCCGGCGCATCCGGTGGTGCGAGTCCAGGGCGGTCATCAGCACCGCGGAGACGTCCGCCAGCAGGTTCAGCCGGGCGGTCAGCGCCTCCAGGGCGGCGGTGTGCGCGGCCATCCGCTCCTCGGCCGCGCGGTGCAGGCTGAAGTCGCTGAAGACGACCACCAGCCCGGCCACCCGGCCCGCCACCCGCAGCGGGGTGGTCGACCAGATGATCGGCACGGTGGTGCCGTCGGAGCGCAGGAAGTACTCCTCGCTGCCCTCCTCGGCGGTCCGGCTGCCGCGCATCGGGGTCTGCATGGCGCACTGCTCGCGCGGCACCGGCGAGCCGTCGGGGCGGCGGTGCAGCAGGTCGTGCGCGTCCTCGCCGAGCATGTCGTCGAGTTCCCGGCGCAGCAGCCGCTGCGCCCACGGGTTGACGTAGGTGATCCGCCCCGCGGTGTCCAGCGTGAAGACACCGGTGCCCAGATCGCGCAGGACCTGGAGCGGGAAGTCCGGGTCCAGGGCGGGGTCCGCCGTGCCCGCCCCGCTCATGGCCCGACCCCCTCCTCGCTCCGGACGGTCCTCCGGTGTGCCGTCACCGCGATCACCGCTCTCCCGAGGCCGTCCCGTTCGTCTCTCCTTGTACCATTCTTACCGTTCTGGGGAAACCCGTCGCCGTTCGGGCGGAGTGTGTCGCCGGCCCCGCAGCACACCCTCCGCCCACCCCCCAAGGCCCTGTCCCACAGGGGGCGGCGCGGCCCGGATTCGGCGGGTACAGTGCGGAGATCAGCGATACCCCCAGCGTGAGGCCCCGTACGTGTTGACCCAGACCACCTCACGGGTGCTCGAACCGAGCGACCTGGACGCCGCGCTCGCCGTCCTCGACCGCGAGCCGGTCGTGAACGCCTTCGTGGCCTCCCGTGTGCGGGTCGCCGGGCTCGACCCGTGGCGGCTCGGCGGCGAGATGTGGGGCTGGTACGAGGACGGGACGCTCACCTCGCTGTGCTACGCGGGCGCCAACCTCGTTCCCATATGCGCCACCCCGCGCGCCGTGCGGGCCTTCGCGGACCGCGCCCGCCGGGCCGGCCGCCGCTGCTCCTCCATCGTCGGCCCCGCCACCCCCACCACCCAGCTGTGGCGGCTGCTCGAACCCAGCTGGGGCCCGGCCCGCGAGGTCCGCGCCCGCCAGCCGCTGATGGTCGCCGACCGCATGCCCGCCGACATCGCCCCCGACCCGTACGTCCGCCGCGTCCGCAAGGACGAGATGGAGACGATCATGCCGGCGTGCGTGGCGATGTTCACCGAGGAGGTCGGCGTCTCCCCGCTCGCCGGCGACGGCGGCCTGCTCTACCAGGCCCGGGTCGCCGAACTCGTCGGCTCCGGCCGCTCCTTCGCCCGCGTCGACGAGCACGGCAAGGTGATGTTCAAGGCCGAGATCGGCGCGGCGACCGACCGGGTCTGCCAGATCCAGGGCGTCTGGGTCGCCCCCGAGCACCGCGGCCGGGGCCTGGCCGCCCCCGGCATGGCCGCCGTCCTGCGGTACGCGCTGGCCGACGTGGCCCCGGTGGTGAGCCTGTACGTCAACGACTTCAACACCCCGGCCCGCCGCACCTACCACCGCGTCGGCTTCCGCGAGACCGGCGCCTTCACCAGCGTGCTGTTCTGAGCTCTTGTGCGGGCGTGTGCCGGGTAGTCTCCCCGCATGGCGCACATTCCCGGTCACGGCTCCGGCCACCGCCCCGACGCGATCGCGGACGACATCGAGATCGGTCCCCTCGACCTGCCGGCCCGTGTGGACGAGGCGCTGGCCGTGCAGGCCGTCGCCTTCGGACTCGGCGCCGAGGAGGTCGCCGTACGCCGCCAGATCGTGCTGCGGCACATGAACAACCCGGGCGCCCGCGCCCTGGGCGCCACCACCCCCGACGGACGGCTGGCCGGCTTCGTCTACGGCATGCCCAACGACCGCGCCCACTGGTGGTCCACCGTCGTCGAGCCGTACCTGCGCGCCCGCGACAACGACGAATGGCTCGACGACTCCTTCGTCATCACCGAGCTGCACGTCCACCCGCGCCACCAGAACCGCGGCGTCGGCCGCGCCCTGATCACCGCCCTCACCGACGGCGCCGCCGAGTCCCGCTCGATCCTCTCCGCGATCGACGCCGACAGCCCGGCGCGCGGCCTCTACCACTCCCTGGGCTACACCGATCTGGCCCGCCAGGTCGTCTTCCCCAGCGCCCCGAAGCCGTACGCCGTCATGGGCGCCCCGCTGCCGCTGCGCCGCCGCTGACCGCCGCGGTTAACCGATTTCCACCGGCCCACCCCGCCCGGCTAACCTCCTAGCCATCACCCATACCCGGCAGGAGTACGAGAACCATGGCCAACGCACCGGTCCAGCGCATGTCCCAGTTGATGGCGAAGACGCTGCGCGACGACCCGGCCGACGCCGAGGTCCTCAGCCACAAGCTGCTGGTCCGCGCCGGTTACGTCCGCCGCACCGCCGCGGGCATCTGGAGCTGGCTGCCGCTGGGCAGGAAGGTCCTCGCGAACGTCGAGCGGATCGTCCGCGAGGAGATGGACGCCATCGGCGCCCAGGAGGTCCTGCTGCCCGCGCTGCTGCCCAGGGAGCCGTACGAGGCGACCGGCCGCTGGGACGAGTACGGCGGCGAGCTGTTCCGCCTCAAGGACCGCAAGGGCGGCGACTACCTCCTCGGCCCCACCCACGAGGAGATCTTCACCCTGCTGGTGAAGGACCAGGCGTCCTCCTACAAGGACCTGCCGGTCATCCTCTACCAGATCCAGAGCAAGTACCGCGACGAGGCCCGCCCCCGGGCCGGCATCCTGCGCGGCCGCGAGTTCCTGATGAAGGACTCCTACTCCTTCGACACCGCCGACGAGGGCCTGGCCGCGTCCTACGGCCTGCACCGCCAGGCCTACCAGCGGATCTTCGAGCGCCTCGGTCTCGACTACCGCATCTGCGCGGCGACCGCGGGCGCGATGGGCGGCTCCAAGTCCGAGGAGTTCCTCGCCCCGGCCGAGGCCGGCGAGGACACCTTCGCCGACTGCCCGAACTGCGACTTCGCCGCCAACACCGAGGCGATCACCTACGAGCTGAAGCCGGTGGACGGCTCCGGCGTGCCCGCGCTGGAGGAGATCCCCACCCCGGACACCCCCACCATCGAGACCCTGGCCGCCTCGCTCGGCGTCCCGGCCTCCGCCACGCTGAAGAACCTGCTGGTCAAGGTGGACGGCGAGATCGTCGCCGTGGGCGTGCCCGGCGACCGCGAGGTGGACCTCGGCAAGGTCGAGGCGCACTTCGCCCCGGCCGCCGTCGAACTGGTCACCGCCGAGGACTTCACCGGCCGCCCCGACCTGGTGCGCGGCTACGTCGGCCCGCAGGGCCTGGGGGAGAAGGTCACGTACGTCGCCGACCCGCGCGTCGCCCCCGGCACCGCCTGGATCACCGGCGCCAACAAGGAGCACACGCACGCGAAGAACGTCGTCGCCGGCCGTGACTTCGAGGTCGACGCGTACGTGGACGCGGTGGTCGTGCGCGAGGGCGACCCCTGCCCCCGGTGCGGCACCGGCCTCAAGCTGGACCGCGCCATCGAGATCGGCCACATCTTCCAGCTCGGCCGCAAGTACACCGACGCCCTCAAGCTCGACGTGCTCGGCCAGAACGGCAAGCCGGTCCGCGTCACCATGGGCTCCTACGGCATCGGCGTCTCCCGCGCGGTGGCCGCCCTCGCCGAGCAGCACGCCGACGAGCACGGCCTGGTCTGGCCCGCCGAGGTCGCCCCGGCCGACGTGCACGTGGTCGCCGCCGGCAAGGCCCTCCAGACCGAGGTGGCCCTCGACGTGTCGCAGAAGCTGGCCGCGGCCGGCGTCCGCGTCCTGGTCGACGACCGCGCCGGCGTCTCCCCGGGCGTGAAGTTCACCGACGCCGAACTCATCGGCGTCCCGCGGATCCTGGTCGCCGGCCGCCGCGCGGGCGAAGGCGTCCTGGAGCTGAAGAACCGCCGCACGGGCGAGCGCGAGGAACTGACCGTCGAGGAAGCCCTCACCCGCCTGACCGCGTGACGACTCCCCCCGACAGCCCCACCACCCGCCTTCCGGACGCGGCGGTGGGGCTGTTCTCCACCCCCGGCGCCTCCGGGCGGCCGCCCCCGCACGCGGCATGGCTCAGAGCCAGGTGGCGAACTCCAGGAGGAGTTCCGCGTCCTTCGGGCGGCCCACCCGGCGGGCCCGCAGGCCCGACTCCACCGCGCGGAACAGGGTCCAGCCGCGCAGCCGCTCCCGGTCCACCTCCAGCGACTCCGCCAGCCGCTTCACCCGCCGCCGGGTGATGGCCGGACCGGACGGCGCGGCGATCAGGTCCTCCACCCGGTCCCGGACCAGCCGGGCCAGATCGAAGGCGCTCTCGCCGACCACCGGATCGGGCCCCACCGCCAGCCACGGCATCCGGTCGCCCGCCAGCACCTTGCTCTGCCGGAACGTGCCGTGCAGCAGCAGCTGTTCCGGCGGCGCGGCCAGCAACTCCTCGCGCACCGCGAGCGCCGCCGCGACCAGCGCCCCCGCCTCGGCCTCCGGCGGCGTGCCCGCCCGCATCGCCTCGGCCTGCCGGCCGGTCCGCTCGGCCACCGTCTCGAACAGCCCGCCCGCGCCCTCGGGGGCTTCCGGGTCCTGGGGGTTCACGGGCGGCGCCACCCACAGCCGCCGCAGCGTGTCCGCCGCCTCCAGCAGCGCCCGCGCCTCCGGCAGCGACCGCACCGACACGTCCGGGTGCAGCCGCTCCAGCAGCAGTACGCCCTCGTCCGCCGCGCCGCCCTCCAGCAGCCGTACGGCGCCGCGCCCGTCCCAGTGCGCCAGCGCGGCCAGCTCCGCGGCCGGCCTGGCCCGCGGCGGCGCCAGCTTCAGCACGGCCGGCGCGTCCCGCGCCGTCCGCACCAGCACCACCAGGCTGCTGCGCCCGCCGGGCGCCTGCACCCGCTCGACCGTCAACCCGCGCTCCGAGACGGCCCGCCGGGCCAGTTCGGGCAGCCGCTCCAGCCAGTCGTCGCCCTCGGGCGACGTCTCCCCGAGCGCCCGCACCAGCCGCGTCGGTGCTTCGAAAGCCATGCGCGAGTCGTTCCTTCCTGGACGCGTCGCGACGCGTTCCCTGTCGGTCGTTGCGCCGGGGCGCCTGCCGCGTCCCTACGGGCGCGCCGTGCTGCCGGACACCGTCGCGCGCGGCGTGCTAGGGCGTCGGGGTCGCCGCCCCCGTACCGGCGCCGGCCCGTTCGGCGAGACCAGGGAAGGCTACGCTCTCCCCGCGCCAGCGCACCGCCCGCACCGCGGCCTCCCGCAGCGCACCGGCGGCGTCCCGCCGCGTCGCGCCCGAACCGGCCCGCACCAGGTCGGAGTAGACCCCGGCCACCCGGTCCTCCAGCACCGCCGCGAACCGCGCCGCCGCCGCCGAGTCCGGCACCGCGAACGGCAGCGCGTAGGCAGCGGCGGCCGCCACCGGCCGCCCGCCCAGGTCCCGTACCCGGCGCACCAGCGCGTCCCGCCGCGCCCGGTGCGCGTCGTACGCCGTCCGGGCCTCCGCGCGCCGCTCCCGGCGGATCCGCCCGCCCACCACGCCGTACCCGTACACGGCCGCGTGCTCCGCCGCGAGCGCCGCCTGCACGGCCGTCAGTTCCCGCGCGTCGTCCGCCTGGCTCACTTCTCACCCTCCGTCAGCAGATACGCGTGCGCCGCCCCGGCCGCGGCCACGGAGGCCAGCAGCCGGGCCAGTTCGCCGGGGACGTCGAGCAGCGCGGCCGCCCGCGCGTCGGCGAGCGCGCGCTCGGCGGCGGCGAGCGCGGCGAGGGCGTCCGCGGGCTTGACGGGAACGGCGGGCGACGCGGCGCCCGAAGGCCCCTTGGACGGCCCGCCCGACGACGCTCCGGCCGCCCCCGGCCCGTCCGTCGCCGCGGCCCCGCCCGTGGCCGTGGCACCGCCGGGGGCGGTCTCCCCGCCCGTGGCCGTCGCCGTGGCCGTGCTGGAAGCGGGCGCCGTGGCCCCGCCCGTCGCGGTGGGGCCCGCGGGCGCGGCCGGCGACCCCGTGGCCGTCCCGGAGGGGGACCCCGTGGGGGAAGGCGACGGCGCGGCGCCGCCGAAGGCCGCCGCGTGCCGCAGCACCTCCGCCCGCAGCGGCCGCAGCCGCTCCGCCAGCGCCGGATGCGCGGCGATCACGGCGTCGTAGCGCCGTGCCAGCCCCGCGCTGTCCTCGGCCGCGCGCGTCCGCGCCCGCTCGGCGGGCGACGGGCCGCGGTCCGCGGCGCCGGGGTCGTCGGCTCCGGCGGAGCAGCCCGCGAGCAGGGCGGCGCCGGCCGCCGAGGCGAGCAGGCTCCTTCGGCGCGGCCCCCAGGACAGGGCGCGCGGGGATGGCGGCAACGGCACGGCGGTCGTCCTCGGGTGCGTGCGAACGGGAAGGCGGGCAAACGAACAAGCGGACAAGCGAACAAGCGAGCAAGCGGAAAAGCAGGCAAGCGGGAAACCGGGAAGCCGGAAGAGCAGCAAACCGGAAAAGCAGTGCGGCGGCCCGCCCGTGATCACCGTACCCGCGCACCCCGCGGACACGGCTCAGCGGCACCGCCCCAGGCCAGGTGGACGGCAACACCCCCTGGAACCGGATACCCTTTGACCGGACACGCGACCATCCCACAACAGCACACGCGGCCGAGGAGTCACCCGGATGAGCACCACCCAGAGCGAGAGGCTGCGGGAACTGCTGGAACCCCTCGTCGCCTCCCAGGGCCTGGATCTCGAAGAGATCGCCGTGGACTCGGTCGGCCGCAAGCGGGTGCTGCGGGTCGTGGTCGACTCCGACACCGGAGCGGACCTCGACCGGATCGCCGATGTGAGCCGCGCGCTCTCGGCGAAGCTCGACGAGTCGGACGCGATGGGCGAGGGCGAGTACACCCTCGAGGTCGGCACCCCCGGCGCCGAGCGCCTCCTCACCGAACAGCGGCACTACGTGCGCGCCACGGGCCGGCTGGCGAAGTTCCAGCTGGCCGAGGGCGGCGAACTGGTGGCCAGGATCCTCGGGGTGGACGACGAGGGGCTCGACCTGGAGGTGCCCGGAGTCAAGGGCCGCAAGGCCACGACCCGCAGAGTCGCCTTCCCGGACGTCCTCCGGGCGCGCGTGCAGGTCGAGTTCAACCGCAAGGACGACAAGGACATGAAGAAAGAGGAGGAGGCGTAGCCGTGGACATCGACATGAGCGCCCTGCGGGGCTTGGTGCGGGAGAAGGAGATCTCCTTCGACCTGCTGGTCGAGGCGATCGAGTCGGCCCTCCTCATCGCCTACCACCGCACCGAGGGAAGCCGCCGCCACGCGCGCGTGGAGCTCAACCGGGAGACCGGGCATGTGACCGTGTGGGCGAAGGAGGACCCGGAGGACATCGAGGAGGGCCAGGCGCCCCGCGAGTTCGACGACACCCCGTCCGGCTTCGGCCGCATCGCCGCCACCACCGCCAAGCAGGTCATCCTGCAGCGGCTGCGCGACGCCGAGGACGACGCGACGCTCGGCGAGTACGCCGGCCGCGAGGGCGACATCGTCACCGGTGTGGTGCAGCAGGGCCGCGACCCGAAGAACGTCCTGGTGGACATCGGCAAGCTGGAGGCCATCCTGCCCGTGCAGGAGCAGGTCCCCGGCGAGACGTACCCGCACGGCATGCGGCTGCGCTCGTACGTCGTCCGGGTGGCCAAGGGCGTGCGTGGTCCGTCCGTCACCCTTTCGCGCACCCACCCGAACCTGGTGAAGAAGCTCTTCGCCCTGGAGGTCCCGGAGATCGCCGACGGCTCGGTGGAGATCGCCGCGATCGCCCGCGAGGCCGGCCACCGCACCAAGATCGCCGTACGGTCCACCCGTTCGGGCCTGAACGCCAAGGGCGCCTGCATCGGCCCGATGGGCGGCCGGGTGCGCAACGTCATGGGCGAGCTGAACGGCGAGAAGATCGACATCGTCGACTGGTCGGACGACCCGGCCGAGATGGTGGCGAACGCCCTGTCCCCGGCCCGCGTCCACAAGGTCGAGGTCGTGGACCTGGCGGCCCGCTCGGCCCGGGTCACCGTGCCGGACTACCAGCTGTCGCTGGCCATCGGCAAGGAGGGCCAGAACGCCCGGCTCGCCGCCCGGCTCACCGGATGGCGCATCGACATCCGTCCGGACACCGAGCAGGCCGGGGAATAGATCCTGGCCGAAAGGCGCTCAGATCACGACAGGTTTGGGCGCGGCACGTGTGCGAATCCTGCCCCGAAGGGGTGAGGTGCGTTCGGGGAGGTAGACTTAGCGGTGTCTGGCCGGACACGGGCCCGAGTGTGCCCTGAACGCACCTGTGTGGGGTGCCGGGAACGAGCGGCCAAGACGGAACTGCTGCGGATCGTGGCGATCGAGGACGAGTGCGTCCCCGATCCTCGCGGTACGCTGCCCGGCCGGGGTGCGTACGTACACCCCGCCCTGGTCTGTCTCGACCAGGCGGTGCGCCGCCGGGCGTTCACGCGGGCGCTGCGCGCCCCGGGAGCGCTCGACACAAAGGCGTTGCGCCGGCACGTCGAGCGGACAACAGTTGCCGAGCAGGCAACACGGTAGGAAGACAAGTCGTGCGGAAGAACCCGTGCGGCCTGGTACCTCGCGAGTCGAAAGCAGGTCGAGATTGCGATGAGCACTCGATGAGTACGCGATGAGTACGCCCATGAACTAGCGACGGTCCGGCCGCAACCCGGACCTCAAAGGAGCGAAGTGGCTAAGGTCCGGGTATACGAACTCGCCAAGGAGTTCGGTGTGGAGAGCAAGGTCGTCATGGCCAAGCTCCAGGAACTCGGTGAATTCGTCCGATCGGCATCCTCGACGATCGAGGCGCCCGTAGTACGCAAACTGACAGACGCCTTCCAGCAGGGCAACGGCGGCGGCCGGTCCGCCAAGCCGGGCGCCCCGAAGAAGGCCGCCCCCAGGCCCGCCGCGCCCTCCCCGGCGCAGGCGGCCCGTCCGGCTGCTCCCAAGCCGCCGGCCGCCCCCAAGCCCGCCGCGGCCCAGCCGCCGGCGGCGCCTTCGGCACCCTCGGCTCCCGCGCCGGCCGCTTCCGGCCCGCGTCCGGTGCCGGGTCCCAAGCCCGCCCCGCGTCCGGCCCCGGCCGCGCCCACCACGCCGGAGTTCACCGCTCCGCCGTCGGCTCCGGCGCCGTCCCCGGCCCCCTCGCAGGGTGCCCGCCCCGGCGGCGCCCGTCCCGGCGCTCCCAAGCCCGGCGGCGGCCGTCCCGGCGGCGGTCAGGGCCAGGGTCAGGCCCGTCCGGGCCAGGGCGCGCCGCGCCCCGGTGGCCAGGCGCCCCGTCCGGGCGGTCGTCCGGCCGGTCCGCGTCCGGGCAACAACCCCTTCACCTCCGGTGGCTCCACCGGCATGGCGCGCCCGCAGGCGCCCCGTCCGCAGGGCCAGCGGCCCGGCGGCCCGGGTGCTCCCGGCGCCGGTCCCCGTCCGCAGGCGCCCGGCGCCCAGGGCGGCGGTCCGCGTCCGCAGGCCGGTCCCGGCGGTCCCCGTCCGACTCCGGGCGGGATGCCCCGTCCGCAGGCCGGTCCCGGCGGTCCCCGTCCCGGCGGCCCGCGTCCGAACCCCGGCATGATGCCGCAGCGTCCCGCTGCCGGCCCGCGTCCCGGCCCCGGCGGCCGGGGTCCGGGCGGTGCGGGTCGTCCCGGCGGCGGCGCCGGTCGTCCCGGTGGCGGCGGCTTCGCCGGCGGTTACGGCGGCGGCGGTGGCGGCGGTCGTCCCGGTGGCGGCGGCGGCTTCGGCGGTCGTCCCGGCGGCCCCGGTCCCGGTGGCGGCGGCGGCTTCGGCGGCGGCCTCGGCGGCCCCGGCTTCGGCGGTCGTCCCGGCGGCCCCGGCGGCCGTGGCGGCACGCAGGGCGCCTTCGGCCGTCCCGGCGGTCCGGCGCGTCGCGGTCGCAAGTCGAAGCGGCAGCGCCGTCAGGAGTACGAGGCCATGCAGGCCCCGTCGGTCGGCGGCGTGATGCTGCCTCGCGGCAACGGCGAAGCCATTCGCCTGTCGCGCGGTGCGTCGCTCACCGACTTCGCGGAGAAGATCAACGCGAACCCGGCCTCCCTCGTCGCGGTCATGATGAACCTCGGCGAGATGGTCACGGCCACGCAGTCCGTCTCCGACGAGACGCTCCAGCTCCTCGCGGACGAGATGAACTACACGGTTCAGATCGTCAGCCCGGAGGAGGAGGACCGCGAGCTGCTCGAGTCCTTCGACCTGGAGTTCGGCGAGGACGAGGGCGGCGAGGAGGACCTCGTGGTCCGCCCGCCGGTCGTCACCGTCATGGGTCACGTCGACCACGGCAAGACCCGCCTGCTCGACGCCATCCGCAAGACGAACGTCATCGCGGGCGAGGCCGGCGGCATCACCCAGCACATCGGTGCCTACCAGGTCACGACCGAGGTCAACGAAGAGGACCGTCGGATCACCTTCATCGACACCCCGGGTCACGAGGCGTTCACCGCCATGCGTGCCCGCGGTGCGAAGTCGACCGACATCGCGATCCTCGTCGTCGCGGCCAACGACGGCGTCATGCCGCAGACGGTCGAGGCGCTGAACCACGCCAAGGCGGCCGACGTGCCGATCGTGGTCGCGGTCAACAAGATCGACGTCGAGGGCGCCGACCCGACCAAGGTGCGCGGTCAGCTGACCGAGTACGGCCTGGTGGCCGAGGAGTACGGCGGCGACACCATGTTCGTCGACATCTCCGCCAAGCAGGGTCTGCACATCGACTCGCTGCTGGAGGCCGTGATCCTCACGGCCGACGCCTCGCTCGACCTGCGGGCCAACCCGAACCAGGACGCGCAGGGCATCTCGATCGAGTCCCGTCTCGACCGCGGCCGCGGCGCCGTGGCGACGGTGCTCGTCCAGCGCGGCACCCTGCGGGTCGGCGACACGATGGTGGTGGGCGACGCCTACGGCCGCGTGCGCGCCATGCTCGACGACAACGGCAACAACGTCGCCGAGGCCGGTCCCTCGACGCCGGTCCAGGTCCTCGGCCTGACCAACGTCCCGGGTGCGGGCGACAACTTCATCGTGGTCGAGGAGGACCGTACGGCCCGCCAGATCGCGGAGAAGCGCGCCGCCCGCGAGCGCAACGCCGCGTTCGCCAAGCGCACGCGCCGCGTGTCGCTGGAGGACCTGGACAAGGTGCTCAAGGCCGGCGAGGTCCAGCAGCTGAACCTGATCATCAAGGGCGACGCGTCCGGATCGGTCGAGGCTCTGGAATCCTCCCTGCTCCAGCTGGACGTCGGCGAAGAGGTCGACATCCGCGTCCTGCACCGCGGCGTCGGTGCGGTCACGGAGTCCGACATCGACCTGGCGATGGGCTCCGACGCCATCGTGATCGGCTTCAACGTGCGCGCGGCCGGCCGTGCGCAGCAGATGGCCGAGCGCGAAGGCGTGGACGTCCGGTACTACTCGGTCATCTACCAGGCGATCGAGGAGATCGAGGCGGCCCTCAAGGGCATGCTCAAGCCGGAGTACGAAGAGGTCGAGCTGGGTACGGCGGAGATCCGCGAGGTCTTCCGCTCGTCCAAGCTGGGCAACATCGCGGGTGTCCTCATCCGCTCCGGCGAGGTCAAGCGCAACACCAAGGCGCGCCTCCTGCGCGATGGCAAGGTCATCGCGGAGAACCTCAACATCGAGGGTCTGCGTCGCTTCAAGGACGACGTCACCGAGATCCGCGAAGGCTTCGAGGGCGGTATCAACCTCGGAAACTTCAACGACATCAAGATCGACGACGTCATCGCGACGTACGAGATGCGCGAGAAGCCGCGGGCGTAACACCCCACGGAGCCTCGGCACCGGCCGGCGGGACCTGGTTCCCGCCGGCCGGTGCGGCCGTGTCCGGGCCCACGCCCGCACCCCACGGCCGCACCGCCGGAACGGCCGGGACCCGGGCGCCGGGCCGGGCGGGAGGAAACCCCGTCGAGCCCGCGCCGGGATCGCGGTACCGTTCTTGATGTCCCTGCCCGCACCGAGGCAGGAGCATCGACCCCGCACCGGCGGGCAACCCGGCACACACATGTACGTGGGGACTCTGTCCTTCGACCTGCTCCTCGGCGACGTCCACTCGCTGAAGGAGAAGCGCTCCGTCGTCCGCCCGATCGTCGCCGAGCTCCAGCGCAAGTACGCGGTGAGCGTGGCCGAGGTGGACCACATGAACCTCCACCGGCGGGCCGTCATCGGCCTGGCCGCGGTCTCCGGCGACGCGACGCACCTGACCGACGTGCTGGACCGGTGCGAACGGCTCGTCGCCGGCCGCCCCGAGGTGGAGCTGCTGTCCGTACGACGCCGCATCCACGGCGAGGACGACGACTGAGGCCCCCAGCGGGCCGTACGGCGCGGTGCGCGCCGCACCCCACCGCACCACCCGACAGAACGCAGAAGAAGAAAGAACGGGAGACGGACCAGTGGCCGACAACGCGCGGGCGAAAAGGCTGGCGGACCTCATCCGAGAGGTGGTGGCCCAGAAGCTGCAGCGCGGGATCAAGGACCCGCGGCTCGGCTCGCACGTCACCATCACGGACACCCGGGTCACGGGCGACCTGCGGGAGGCGACCGTCTTCTACACGGTCTACGGCGACGACGAGGAGCGCCAGGCCGCCGCGGCCGGCCTGGAGAGCGCCAAGGGCGTCCTGCGCTCCGAGGTCGGCCGTGCGGCCGGCGTGAAGTTCACCCCCACCCTCACCTTCGTCGCGGACGCCCTCCCGGACACCGCCCGCACCATCGAGGACCTCCTCGACAAGGCGCGTCAGTCCGACGCCGCGGTGCGCGAGAAGTCCGCGGGCGCCGCGTACGCCGGCGGGGCGGACCCCTACCGGAAGCCCGGTGAGGAAGACGGGGCCGACGCCGACGAGACGGACGACACCACCGAATGACCAGCAAGCCCACCCCGCCCGACGGCCTTGTCATCGTCGACAAGCCGTCGGGCTTCACTTCGCACGACGTCGTGGCCAAGATGCGCGGGATCGCCAAGACCCGCCGCGTCGGCCACGCCGGCACCCTCGACCCCATGGCGACGGGCGTCCTCGTCCTCGGCGTGGAGCGGGCCACCAAGCTTCTCGGCCACCTCGCGCTGACCGAGAAGGAGTACGTCGGCACCGTCCGCCTCGGGCAGAACACCCTGACCGACGACGCCGAGGGCGAGATCACCTCCGCCGCCGACGCCTCCGGGATCACCCGCGAGGCCATCGACACGGCCGTCGCCAAGCTGACCGGCGGCATCATGCAGGTGCCGTCCAAGGTCAGCGCCATCAAGATCAACGGCGTGCGCTCCTACAAGCGGGCCCGCGAGGGCGAGGAGTTCGAGATCCCGGCCCGCCCGGTGACCGTCTCCTCCTTCCAGGTGTACGACCTGAGGGACGCCGTCGCCGCCGACGGCACCCCCGTGCTCGACCTGGTCGTCTCGGTGGTGTGCTCCTCCGGCACCTACATCCGCGCCCTCGCCCGCGACCTGGGCGCCGACCTCGGCGTCGGCGGCCACCTCACCGCGCTGCGCCGCACCCGCGTCGGCCCGTACAAGCTGGACGCGGCGAAGACCCTGGACCAGCTCCAGCAGGAGCTGACCGTCATGCCGGTCGCCGAGGCCGCCGCCGCGGCGTTCCCGCGCTGGGACGTCGACACCCGCCGCGCCGGGCTGCTCGCCAACGGCGTCCGCCTGGAGATGCCCGACGAGTACGCGGGCCGCGGCTCCGTCGCCGTGTTCACCCCCGAGGGCCGCCTGCTGGCCCTGGTGGAGGAGCAGCGGGGCAAGGCCAAGAGCCTGGCCGTCTTCGGCTGACGCCCGGCGGACCCGTCCGCCTGCCGTGGAGCGGCGGCCACAGGACCCCCTGTGGCCGCCGCTCCACGATCTCCCCCGGTTCCCCCACTCCTAGGGTGCGTCCCGCCACGCCGCGCTATTCACCCGACCGCGCGGGCGCTCGGAGTGAACCGGGGGAGTGCGAGGGGGCGCGTTCACCGCGCGATCTTTCCCGCTGATCATTTCCTGCCTACCGTCGGAGCATCCGGACACGAAGGTGCGGCGACACGGCGGGAGGCACGACCATGGCGGCACACGACGCGCGGACCACGGCCGCGCCCGCCCGCCGGCCGGGCGGCGACCGCACGGGCGGCGAACCGGCCGGACCGGGCGCGCGCACCACGACGGGCGGGATCGTCCCGGCGCCGGCCGGCGGTGACACGGAGCCCACCGCCGGGGCGAGCCGGCGGCAGGCCCCCGCCGACGCCCTCGACCGCGCCCTGGACGCCTCCCTGGTCTGCCTCCGCGACCTCGCCGGCCGCCCGCGCGGCACCGGCTTCGCCGCCGACCACTACGGCACGGTCCTCACCAGTCACGAGGCCGTCGACGGCCTCACCCGGCTCGTGCTGCACGCGCCGGGCGCGGGCGGCAGATCCTGCGTGGTGGGCGCCGACGCGGTGACACCGCTGCCCGAACTGGACCTCGCCCTCGTACGGACCGAGGGCCTCGGCGTGGAGCCGCTCCCCGTCACCGCCCGGGACGCCGTCGGCACCGGCGCCTACGTACGGATCGCGGCCGGCGGCTGGCGCGAGGCCCGCGTCCTCGGCCCGGCCTCCGTGACGTACACCGCCACCGAGGGCCGCCATCTCCTGGACGGGGCGCTGGAACTGGCCATCGGCACGGCGGGCCGGGACGCGCTGCGCCGGGGCGGCGGCACGGCCGGCGGTCCGGTGCTGGACGCGGCGACCGGAGCCGTCGTGGCCGTCCTCGGCACGGCGCTGCGCTCCGGCGACCGCGACGCCCGCTTCGCCGTCCCGCTGCGCGCGCCGTCGCCCGGCCCCGCGCGGGCGGGCGGCACGGCCCTGACCGAGGGCCCGCTCGCCGACCTGCTCGCCCGCAACGCGGCCACCGTCCCCGCCTACGGCCCCGACCTCAACCTCGCGGCGGTCCTGGAGCTGACGGCCACCTCGGTGGCCCAGGACGGCCCCCAGGACGCCCTGCCCCGGCACGCCGCCCCCGCCGCGCCCACGGCCCACACCCTGTTCTCCGGGTGCGCCGGACCGTACGCCCACCCGGCCCTGCGGACGGCGCCCGCATCCCCGCCGCCCTCCGGCCCCGGCGCGCCGCCCTCCCTGCCCGCCCCCGCCCCAGGACCCGGTGGCCCGGACATCCCGGTCGCGGGCCTTCCGGCGGCGGACGGCGCCCGCCTGTCGTGGCCGGCCGACACCGAGACGGCCCCGCGCACCCCCACTGCCCACCACCCCGGCAGATTCCCGATCCGCGTCGAACGCGCCGAAACAGCAAGGGAGTTGGACGCCTTCGGCGCCGGCCCGTCGGTCGTGCTCGGGCTCGTCGGAGCGCCCGGCAGCGGCCGCACGACCGAACTCGCCGCCCTCACCGGCCGCCGCGCCCGGGGCGACGCCCCCACCCCCACGCTGTGGTTGCGCGGCGCCGACCTGGACGGTGCGGACGACGGCGTGGCGGACGCGGCGGACCGCGCCCTGGACCGCGCGGCCCGGATCGTCGCCGCCGCCCGCGTCCCCTTCCCCACCGAACTGGCCGACCTCACCCCGGCGCGCGTCGCCCGGCTGGCGCACGCCCACGGCCGTCCGCTGCTGCTCCTGCTGGACGGGCCCGAGGAGATGCCCGCCGCCCTGGACCACCGGCTGGCCGAGTGGACGGACGGCACCGCGCGGTGGCTGCGCGGAACCGGCGCGCGCCTGGTGGTGGCGTGCCGGGAGGAGTACTGGGAGAGCGCGGCCGCCCGCTTCCCGGCCGGCCTGCTGCACACCCCCGCCCCGCAGGACGACGTACGCGCCGCCCCCACCGAGCCGCCGCCCGGGCTGCGCCTGGGCGACCTCACACCGGACGAGGCCCGCCGGGCCCGCCTGCGCTACGGCGTCCCGGACGGCGCCCTGGTCGACGCCGACGCCGGCCACCCCCTCACCCTCCGCCTCCTCGCCGAGGTGCGCGCGGCCCTGCCCGGCCTGCCCGGCCACCCCCCGCTCGACCGCGCCGACGTCCTCGCCGCCCACCTCGACCTGATGTGCCTGCGCGTCGCCGTCCGCCTCGCCGCCGAGAACGACCTGCGCGGCACCGCCGTACGGCGGCTCGCGGCCCGGGTCTGCGGGCAGGTGCACGAGGCCGCCCGCCGCAGCCTCGGCCCCGGTGGGGAGCTGGACCGGGCGACGTTCGAGGCGGTGTTCCCGTGGGGGCCCGCGCCCGCCCGGCTCGGCGGCGGCACCGGCTGGGCCTCCGCCGTCCTCACCGAGGGCCTGCTCGTCCCGGCCGGCGACGGCTACCGCTTCGCCCACGAGGAACTGGCCGACTGGATCCAGGGCGCCCACCTCGACCTGGACGAGGCGCTGCGCGTCCTGGTCCACAAACGGCACATCCCCGGCGAGACACGCCCCGTGCCGCCCGTGCCGCACCACCGCATCGGCCCCGTCGTCCACGCCCTGCTGCTCCTGGCCCGCCAGCACGGCACCCGGCGGCTCGCCGTCCGGCTGGAGGAACTGGTGTGCGCGCTGGACGTGGACCCCGGCGCCTGGTGGCCGTCCCGGCTGCTCACCGGCGTCCTGCTGCGCGTGCCGGACGCGCGGCCCTACGCCGGTGTGCTGCGGCTGCTCGCGGAGCGGATCGTGGCCTGGCAGCAGTGCGAACTGCCGGTGCCGGACGGCTTCGGACCCGGCTTCTGGACCGCGCTGCACCTGCCGCCGGCCGACCACTGCGACCTCCTCCGCCGCCTCCTGCCGACCGATCCGGCGCCCCGGGGGCTGCCGCACGCGGAGAGCGCCGGTGCCGCGCACTCGGGTCCCGCGCCTCTCGACGCCGACCGACCGGCCCACGTGCCGACCGGCTCCGCGCATCCGGCCCTCGCGTACGCGGTAGGGCCCGCTTCCGCGGACAACGGGGGAGTCGCGCAGGGGCCGGTCTCCGCGCGGCCCTCACCCGGCCCGCGGGAAGCGCCGGGCGCGCACGGCGCACCCGACCGCGTCCAGTCCTCTCAGCACTCCCGGAGCGCGCAGGGCTCGCTCCTGGCCCCACCGTCCGCGCCACCGGAGCCCCCCGCGCCCTGCGCGCCCCCCGCTCCCCGCCCGGTCCGCTATCTCGACGCCGCCGCCCGGCTGCTGGCCGCCGATCCGGTGGCCGTGCAACCGCATCTCGTCCGCTGGTTCGACGACGAGCGGCCGCTGCCCGCCGCGCCGGACGCCACCGTGGCCACGGCCGCCCAGGCGCTGCTGCACACCCACCGGCACCGCGCCCCGGACGACCTCACCGAGACCCTGGTCGAGTCCGCGCACGAGCGGGCCGACGAACTGCTCGCCGCGCTCGCCGAGGAGGAGCCGGCCCTGCTCTGCCGTGCGGTCGCCCGGTGGGCGCGCGACGCACGCCCGGACCGGCGCGCCGCCGCGGTGACGCACGCCCTGCGCACCGTCGAGCACGTCCGCACCGACGCCGACCTCGAAGCGCTGCGCGAGGCCGCGCTGACCCTGCTCGCCCGGCCCGCCGACGCCGCCCTGCACGGCGGCGCGCTCGCCCTCCTCGTCGCCGACCCGCGCACCCGCGCCCGCCATCTGCCGCGGGCGCTGCGGCACTTCGCCACCGGCGACGCGAACCTGCCGCCGAGCGCGCTGGCCCCCGCCCTGGTCACCCACCCCGAGGCGGTCCTCGCCGCCTTCGGCGAACGCCTGCGGCACGGGCCCGGCGGCGGTGCGGCGGAGGCGCTGCGGGTCCTGGCCGATGCGGCCCCGGCCGCGCTCGCTCCGCGCGTGGCCGCCCTGATCAGCGCGGCGGTGGCGCACCGGCCCGACACCGCCGGACAGGTGGCCGCCCACGTCGACCGGCGGCTCCAGTCCGGTCCGGTCGCGCGCTCGGCGCTGTTCCCGCTGGTTACCGGCCTCCTGGAGGGCGGTCCCACACCCCTGCGGGCCGCGCTGGGCGGCGTCCTCGCCACGCCCGGCGCCCCGGACCGCCAGGGGACGCGCCGGGCACTGCTCGACTCGCTGCTGGCCCACGAGAGCGACCCGGCCGTGCTGGACGCGGTGCTGCACACCGCCGCCCGCGGCGCCGAGGAGGACCTCGGCGACCTCGTCCGGCGCATCGGCCTGCTCCTCGTCCGCACCCCTCAAGGCGCGGCCGTCTTCGACCGCGCCCTGACGGAGCTGGGCCGGCACGTGCCCGGCTTCGCCGCCCGCGTGGCGGGCTGGCTGACCGACGCCCCGCAGGACTGGACCGCGGTGGTGGGCCCCAGCGCCCGCCGTACCCTGCTGGACCTCGCGGCGGCCCCCGCCCTCGCCTGACCGGCGGTCCCGGCCCGCGCCCGACCGGCGGCCGGCGCGGCCGGCGGACGGCGCACCGCCGGCCCGGTGACGTGCGCCCCGTCACAGCCCCCATGCCGATGCGGGCGGGGGGCGCCGGGCATGGCACCCTTAGACCTGCGGACGAGCAGCCCCGCGGACAAGCAGCAAGGCAACCAAGGCAACACGGACACGGGTTCGACGAGGAGCGGTCACAGTGCAGCGCTGGCGTGGCTTGGAGGACATCCCCCAGGACTGGGGGCGCAGCGTCGTCACCATCGGCTCCTACGACGGAGTCCACCGAGGCCACCAGCTCATCATCGAGCACGCCGTGAACCGCGCCCGCGAACTGGGCGTCCCGGCCGTGGTCGTCACCTTCGACCCGCACCCCAGCGAGGTCGTCCGCCCCGGCAGCCACCCGCCGCTGCTGGCCCCGCACCACCGCCGCGCCGAACTGATGGCGGACCTGGGCGTGGACGCGGTGCTGGTGCTCCCGTTCACCACCGAGTTCTCGCGGCTGTCCCCGGCCGACTTCGTGGTCAAGGTGCTGGTCGACCGGCTGCACGCCAAGGCGGTCGTCGAGGGCCCGAACTTCCGCTTCGGCCACAAGGCCGCCGGGAACGTCGACTTCCTGGCCGAGCAGGGCAAGCTCCACGACTTCGAGGTCGAGGTCGTCGACCTGTACGTCACCGGCTCCGCGGGCGGCGGCGAACCGTTCTCCTCCACCCTGACCCGGCGCCTGGTCGCCGAGGGCGACGTCGGCGGCGCCCGCGAGATCCTGGGCCGCCCGCACCGCGTCGAGGGCGTCGTCGTGCGCGGCGCGCAGCGCGGCCGAGAACTGGGCTTCCCGACCGCCAACGTCGAGACCCTCCCGCACACCGCGACCCCCGCCGACGGCGTCTACGCCGGCTATCTGCACGCCCAGGGCGAGGTGATGCCGGCCGCGATCTCCGTCGGCACCAACCCGCAGTTCGACGGCACCGAGCGCACGGTGGAGGCGTACGCCATCGACCGGGTCGGCCTCGACCTGTACGGCCTGCACGTCGCCGTCGACTTCCTGGCCTTCGTCCGCGGCCAGGCCAAGTTCGACTCGCTGGACGCCCTGCTGGAGACGATGGCCGAGGACGTCAAGAAGTGCCGCGAGATCATCGCGGCGGACGCCTAGCAGACGCGGGCGGGACCCGTCCCTCACGGCGCAGGCGGGACCCGTCCCTCAAGGCGCAGGACCCGCCCCCTCAAGGCGCAGGCGGGCCCCGCCCCCTCAAGACGCGGGCGGATCCCACCTCCCTCAAGGCGCGGCCGCCCCACTTCGCCGAGGCACAGCCATCCCGCCCCGGCGAGGCGTAGGTTCCGCGCCCCAGCGAGGCATAGGCGCCCCGCCCCAGCGAGGCATAGGCGCCCCGCCCCGCCGGGACGCGGGCGTCCCGCCCCGCCGAGGCGCCGGAACCCCCGCACCCGCACCCGCCCCCGTCACTGGGCGGGCGTCGCCCTCTCCGCGCCCGTTCCCGCCCCCGTCTCCGCGCCCGCCCGGGCGTGTGCCCAGTGGCAGGCGACCTGGGCCGTGCCGCCGCCCGTCAGGATCCCCGGGTCCTGGCTCCGGCAGGCGTCGGCGACGCCCGCGCGTTCCGCCTCGCCGCCCGCCAGGATCTGGCAGCGGGCGTGGAAACGGCAGCCGCCGGGGACGCGGGAGGGGTCGGGCGGTTCGCCGGTGAGGACCACCGGGGCGCCCGGGGCCTCCGGCAGCACGGACAACAGCGCCTGCGTGTAGGGGTGCCGGGGCGCGGTGAGCACCTGCTCGACCTCGCCCGTCTCCACGATCCGGCCCAGGTACATCACCGCCACCCGGTCGGCGATGTTCCAGGCCAGCCCCAGATCGTGCGTCACCACCAGCGCGGACAGCCCGAGTTCGGCGCGCAGCCGCAGCAGCAGCGCGAGGATCTCGCCGCGCACCGAGGCGTCGAGCGAGGCCACCGGCTCGTCGGCGACGAGCAGTTCGGGCTCCAGCACCAGCGCGCCCGCGATCACCACCCGCTGCCGCTGGCCGCCGGACAGCTCGTGCGGGTAGCGCAGGAAGAACCGTTCCGGCGGGCGCAGCCCGGCCCGCGCCAGGGCCCCGGCGACCGCCGCCCGCTCGTCACCGCCGTAGCCGTGGATGCGCAGGCCCTCGGCGACCGCGTCGTAGACCGTGTGCCGGGGGTTCAGCGACCCGTTCGGGTCCTGGAGGACCAGCTGCGCCCGCTTGCGGTACGCCTTCAGCGCCCGTGCGGAGGAGGCGAGCGGTGCGCCGTCGAACAGGATGCGGCCCGAGGTCGGCGGGACCAGGCCCAGCAGGGAGCGGGCCAGCGTCGTCTTGCCGCACCCCGACTCGCCGACCAGTGCCACGATCTCGCCGGGCCGGATGTCGAGGTCCACCCCGTCCACGGCCCGGGCGGGCGGCGCGCCGTTGCGCCCGGGGAAGGCGATGCGCAGGTCCGCCACGCTCAGCAGCGCCGGCGTGCTCGTCGTCGTGTTCGTCGTCGCGCTCGTCATACGGTGCCGCTCCTCACTTCCGCCTCCGCCCCGGCCGCCGGGACCTCTCCGGCCACGTGCACGCACGCCGCCCGCCGGCCCGCGCCCGCCGCCCGCAGCGCCTGGTCCTCGGTGGCGCACCGGTCGAGGGCGACCGGGCAGCGCGGATGGAACGCGCACCCGGACGGCACGGCCGCCGGGTCCGGCGGATCGCCGGGCAGCCCGCGCGGCGCGAACCGGGAGGCCGGGTCGCCGATGCGCGGGAACGCCTCCGACAGGGCCCGGCCGTAGGGGTGCCGGGCGTCGTCGTAGACCTGCCGGGCCGGGCCCTCCTCGACCACCCGGCCCGCGTACATCACCGCGAGCCGGTCGCAGGTGTCGGCGAGGACGGCCAGATCGTGGCTGATCATGATGAGGCCCACGTCCTGCTCGCTCACCAGTTCCTCGATCAGCCGCAGGATCTGGGCCTGGATCATCACGTCCAGCGCGGTGGTGGGCTCGTCCGCGATGATCAGCCGCGGATCGCAGGCCAGCGCCATCGCGATCATCACGCGCTGGCGCTGCCCGCCGGACAGCTCGTGCGGATACGCGCTCGCCCGGGCCGCCGGCAGCCCCACCTGCTCCAGCAGCTCGCCGGCCCGCTTCCGGGCGCCCGCCGCGCTCGCCTTCCTGTGCAGCAGAATCGGTTCGGCGATCTGGTCGCCGATCCGGTGCACGGCGTTGAGGGAGTGCATCGCGCCCTGGAAGACGATGGACGCGCCCGCCCAGCGCACCGCGCGCACCCGCCCCCACTTCATCGTGAGCACGTCCTCGCCGTCCAGCAGGATCTCCCCGCCGACGCGCGCCCCGGCCGGCAGCAGCCGCAGCAGGGCCAGCGCCAGCGTGGACTTCCCGCACCCGGACTCCCCGGCGACGCCGAGCTTCTCGCCCGCCGCCAGCGCCAGGTCGACCCCGCGCACGGCGGCGGCCCCGCCCGGATACGTCACGTGCAGATCGCGTACGTCGAGCAGGCTCAACGCGACACCCCCAGCCTGGGGTTGAGGACGGACTCGACCGCGCGCCCGCACAGCGTGAACGCCAGCGCGACGACCGCGATGGCGATGCCCGGCGGCACCAGGTACCACCAGTCGCCGGAGCTGACCGCCCCCGCCTCCCGCGCGTCCTGGAGCAGCCCGCCCCAGGAGACGACCGTCGGGTCGCCGAGCCCGAGGAAGGCGAGCGTCGCCTCGGCCAGGATCGCCGAGGAGATGATCAGGGTGGTCTGAGCGAGGACCAGCGGCATCACGTTCGGCAGCACGTGCCGGGACATGATGTGCCAGTGCCCGCCGCCGAGCGCCTTGGCGCGCTCGATGTACGGCCGGGACTCCACCGCCAGCGTCTGCGCCCGCACCAGCCGCGCGGTGGTCGGCCAGGTGGTGACGCCGATGGCGAGCACGACCGTGCCGAGCGAGCGCGACAGCACGGTGGCCAGCGCGATGGCGAGCACCAGCGTCGGCATCACCAGGAACCAGTCGGTGACCCGCATCAGCACCGTGGCGTACCAGCCGCGGAAGTGGCCCGCCGTGATCCCGATGACCGCGCCGATCGCCACCGACAGCACCGCCGCCAGCAGCCCCACCAGCAGCGACACCCGTGATCCCCAGATCACCAGCCCCAGCAGGTCGCGCCCGAACTGGTCGGTGCCGAGCGGGAAGTGACCGCTCGGGCTCTGCAGGGGCTGCCCCGGCGCGGCCGTCACGCTCGCCACGTCCGACCCGACGGTCAGCGGCGCGGTGAGCGCGACCAGCGCGAACAGCACCAGCGCGGCCAGCCCGACCACGCCCGCGCGGTGTGTGCGGAACGCGCGCCAGAAGCGGGCGGCGGAGGCCCGCCGGCGCTGCCAGGAGAGCGCGCGCGGGCCCGGGCCCGGGGCGGCCCCATCGGCCCCGGCCGCCCCGGTGGGCTCGGCGGCCTCGGTGGTCTCGGCACTCGTCATCGGCCCACCCTCGGATCGAGCAGCGGATACAGCAGGTCGGCGAGGGTGTTCATGATGATCACCGCCGCGGCGAAGACGAAGAACAGCCCCTGCACCAGCGGCAGGTCGGGCACGCTCAGCGCCTGGTAGAACAGTCCGCCGAGCCCCGGCCAGGAGAAGACCGTCTCGACCAGGATGACGCCCGCCACGGTCCGCCCGAGGTTGACGAAGATCAGCGTCACGGTCGGCAGCATGGCGTTCGGCACGGCGTGCCGGCGCCTGACCAGATCGTCGCGCAGCCCCTTGGCCCGCGCGGTGGTCAGATAGTCGCCGCCCATCTCGTCCAGCAGCGCCGACCGGGTGACCAGCAGCGTCTGCCCGTACTCCACCGCGACCAGCGTCACCACCGGCAGCACCAGATGGTGGACGACGTCCACGACGTAGGCGAAGCCCTCCTTGCCGCCCGACTCCATGCCCCCGGTCGGGAACAGGCCCGGGACCGGGCCCGCGCCGACCGACAGCACGATGATCAGCAGCAGCCCCAGCCAGAACGACGGGATGGAGTACAGGGTCAGCGCGAGACCGGTGTGGAACCGGTCGCCGAGCCGGCCGTGCCGCCACGCCGAGCGGGTGCCGAGGAAGACGCCCAGCGCCGTGTAGAGGACGAAGGCCGTGCCGGTGAGCAGCAGCGTGTTCGGCAGCGCCTCGGTGATCTTGTCGGTGACCGGCACGTGGAACTGGTACGAGGTGCCCAGGTCCCCGGTGAGCGCCTTGCCGCAGTACTGCGTGAACTGCCGCCACATCGGCAGGTCGAGGCCGAACTCCCGCCGGTAGGCGGCGATCTGCCCGGCCGAGACCGGGCGGCCCCCGGTCATGAACTTCACCGGGTCGCCCGGGATCAGCCGGAACAGGAAGAAACTGGTGACGAGCACGGCCAGCAGCGAGACGGCGGCGCCGCCCAGCTTGCCGGCCACGTAGCGGGCGTACCCGGCGCCGGGGCGGCCGGACCGGGCGCGCCCGGCCGCGGCCGGACCGGAACCGCCCGGGCCGGCGACGGCCGCGTCCAGGGCCGAGGGTGTCGCTTCAGCGGTCATCGGTACGCGTCCCTACTCGCGGTCTTCCGCGGTGGACCGGCGGCGCACCGCGAAGAGCACCGCGAGCCCGCCGAGGACGACGACCCCGGCGACGATCCCGATCACCACGCCGGTGGACGTGCCGCCGCCGGAGGAGCCGTCGGAGTCGGCCGGCACCGCCGACCACCAGCTCCAGTAGCCGTCCTGGCCGTAGATGTTGCCCGCGGCGGACGGCATGGTGGTGATCGACTTGATCTGGTCCGTGCGGTAGGCCTCGACCGCGTTCGGATAGGCCATGACGTTCATGTATCCCAGGTCGTACAGCCGGGACTCCATCTGCTTGACGAGGTCCGCCCGTTTGGCGGGGTCGTACTCGGCGAGCTGCCGGGCGTACAGGTCGTCGTACGTCTTGTCGCAGATGAAGTTGTCGGTGGCCCCGGTGTCCTTCGGGGTCTGCGGGCGGGCGGCGCAGGTGTGGATGGAGAGCACGAAGTCGGGGTCGGGGTTGACCGACCAGCCGTCGAAGGCGAGGTCGTACTTGCCGGCCAGCCACGGGTCGGTCACGTTGTCCAGGCAGTCGAGGCTGACCCCGACGCCGATCTTGCCCCACCACTCCTGGAGGTATTTCCCGACCGCCTTGTCGTTCGGGTCGGTGGCGTGGCACAGCACGCGGTAGTTCAGCGGCTTGCCGTCCTTGCCGACCCGCTTGCCGTCGGCGTTCTTCCGGTAACCCGCCTGGTCGAGCAGCTGCCCGGCCTTCGCCGGGTCGTACGCCAGGTCCTGCCCGGCGGACGGCTGCCAGTAGTACGACGAGAAGCGCGGCGGGATGTAGCCCTGGCCCTGGACGGCGTGGCCCTGGAAGACCTTGTCGACGATCGTCCTGCGGTCCACCGCCATGAACAGCGCGTGCCGCACCCGCTCGTCCAGCAGCGAGGGGTCCCCGTCGCCGAACTTCGTGCCGTCCTTGGCCTGCGCGCCCGGGTTGGTGGCCAGCGCGTAGAAGCGGCGGCCCGGGCCCTCGTTGACGTGGATGTCCTTGTCGCCCTTGAGCGAGGCCGCCTGCGCCGGGGTGAGCGACGGCGAGCCGGCCACGAAGGAGACCTCGCCCTTGCGCAGGGCGGCCACGGCGGCGTCCTGGTCCTTGTAGTAACGGAACACCAGTTCGTCGAACTTCGGCGCGCCCCGCCAGAAGTCCTTGTTGGCCTTCAGCTTCACATAGCTGTCCGGCTTGTAGTCGGTGAGGACGAACGGCCCGTTCCCGACGATCGGGAAGCTCTTGTCGTTGTTGAACTTCGAGAAGTCCTGGACCTTCTCCCACACGTGCTTGGGCACGATCGGCACGTCGAGCGCGGTCATCGTGGCCTGCGGCTTCTTCAGCCGGATCACCAGCTGGGCGGGGCTGGGCGCGGTGACCTTCGCGAAGTTGCCGACGAAGCTGCCGTTGGCGGTGGCGGCGCCCGGGTCGGTCATCATCTTGTTGAACGTCCAGGCCGCGTCCTCGGCGGTGACCTGCTGCCCGTCCGACCACTTCGAGTTCGAGCGGATCGTGTACGTCCAGGTCAGCTTGTCCGGCGACGACTCCCACTTGGTGGCCAGACCCGGGACGGCGTGGGCGTCCTTGGGGTCGTAGTTCGTCAGGTACTCGTACATCAGCCGGCTGACGCTGGTGCTGAGCAGCCGTACGGCCAGGAACGGGCTGAGCGAGTCGACGCTCTGCGCCACGGCCACGGTGAGCACCTTGCCGCCGTGCCCCTGCCCCTGCCCCTGTGCCTGCTCCTGCCCCTGCTGGGTGTTGCCGGCCTGTTGCGCGGCCGAGGCCGCCGGGGCCGCGAGGCCGGACGCGAGGAGGAGGGCGGCGGCGCCGGCCGCGGCGAGGAGCCGTGCTCTCCTCGGGCGGGGTCCGGTACGTCCTCTGCCGTGCTGATCTTCTGTGTTCATGGCTCGTGACCTCGCGTCATCGCACGCGCGGGGCGGGGTGCGCCCCGCGCGGGGCGGGCTTCGAACAGATGTGAACAGGCCGAAACGGAGTGGAAGGGCGTGAACGAGCTGGAAGGACCTTGATCGGGTGGCGCGCCGGCGGAATGAAGTGAGTGTCTATCAGCGGCAGTCTGCGCGCGTCAACGGTTTGCCAAACCCCATGTGGCCTGCGGAAACAACGAGTTGACCACGATGTTGCTCCCATTGGTCGAGACCACTGACGCCCTCCTGGTGAGGGCGTGGCGGCGTGTTTTCGCCGTTCTGCCCGCGCACGCGCGAAGGCCCGCGCCGTCGGGGACGGCGCGGGCCTGGGAATCACCCGGTTGCCGCTGGGCGGCGGCGGTCGGGTGCTCGTTCCGGTGCTCGGTCTGGTGCTTTCGGGCTACTGCTGCGGGTGCTGCGGGTGCTGCGGGTTCTGCGGGTTCTGCGGGGCAGGGGGCGGCGGGGTCTGGCCGCCCTGGCTGTCCTGGGCGGGCTGCGGCGGGTAGGGCCGGCCGGGTTGTCCCGGCTCGCCGGGCTGTGCGTACGGCTGGGGCTGCGGTTGCGGCTGGGCCGCGAACTGGCCCGGAGCCGGCGGCTGACCGGGGTACGGCTGGCCCGGGTAAGGCTGGACCTGCCCCGGAGGCATCGGCTGCTGGCCGGGTTGCTGGGGGTAGGGCTGCTGGCCGGGCTGCTGGAGGTAGGGCGGCTGTCCGGTCTGGCCCGGCTGTCCCTGCGGCTGGGGCGGCTGGCCGGGCTGCCCGTACGGCTGCCCGTACGGCTGCGGCTGTGCCGGGGCCTGGGGTGCGAACTGGCCCGGCGCGGGCTGGCCGGGTTGTCCGGGCTGGCCCGGATACCCGGTCTGGCCCTGCTGGCCCTGCTGGTCCGGGGCGGGGGGTTGGCCGTACTGCCCCGGTTGGCCGTACGGGGCCGGCTGTCCGGGCTGTCCGGGCTGACCGGAGTAGGGGGTCGGTGCGGTCTGGCCCGGCATGGGCTGGCCGGGCTGGGCCGGGTAGGGCTGCTGGGCCGGGTAGCCCTGGCCCGGCTGGCCGGCGTAGGGCTGCTGACCGGGGTAGGGCTGGCCCGGCATCGGCTGGCCCGGCGCGGACTGGCCCGGCATCGGCGGGGCCGCCACCGGGGGCGGGTTGCCGTCCGAGGTCCACAGCCCGTGCGCCTGCTGGTGCCGGACGAAGTCCTCGGCCACCAGCGCCGCCAGCTGGAAGTACGCCTCGCGCACCTTCGGCCGCATCATGTCGAGGTTCACCTCGGCGCCCGCCGCCAGGTGCTCGTCGAACGGCACCACGACGACCCCGCGGCAGCGCGTCTCGAAGTGGGTGACGATGTCCTCCACCTTGATCATCTTGCCGGTCTCGCGCACCCCGGAGATCACGGTGAGGGAGCGCGAGACGAGGTCGGCGTACCCGTGCGCGGACAGCCAGTCCAGCGTCGTACTGGCACTGGAGGCGCCGTCCACGGAGGGCGTGGAGATGATGATGAGCTGGTCGGCGAGGTCCAGCACCCCGCGCATCGCGCTGTAGAGCAGACCGGTGCCGGAGTCGGTCAGGATGATCGGGTACTGGTTGCCCAGCACGTCGATCGCGCGCCGGTAGTCCTCGTCGTTGAACGTCGTGGACACGGCCGGGTCGACGTCGTTGGCGATGATCTCCAGTCCGGAGGGCGCCTGCGACGTGAACCGCCGGATGTCCATGTACGAGTTGAGGTACGGGATCGCCTGCACCAGGTCGCGGATGGTGGCGCCGGTCTCCCGGCGCACCCGGCGGCCGAGCGTGCCGGCGTCCGGGTTGGCGTCGATGGCGAGGATCTTGTCCTGCCGTTCGGTCGCCAGCGTGGAGCCGAGCGCGGTCGTGGTCGTCGTCTTGCCGACGCCGCCCTTGAGGCTGATGACCGCGATCCGGTAGCAGGACAGCACCGGCGTACGGATCAGCTCCAGTTTGCGCTGCCGCTCGGCCTCCTCCTTCTTGGCGCCGATCCGGAAGCGCGAGCCGGCCGCGGCCGGACGGGTGCTGCGCGCCTTCTGCTTCTTGTTGTTGAGCAGCCGGTCGGAGGACAGCTCCACGGCGGCCGTGTAACCGAGCGGCGCGGCACCGGGGTTGGTCGGCTGCCGCTGGTCGTGCTGGATCGGCTGCGGCCAGGCGGTACCGGTGCGGGGATCGACGGGCTGCTGCGGCGCCCACGCCTGAGGCTGCGCGGCCTGGGGCTGCGCCGTTTGGGGCTGCGCGGCTTGTGGCTGCGCGGCGCGGGGGTCGGCCGTCTGGGGCTGCGCGGCCCGGGGCGTGCCCTGCGCGTCGGTTCCCTGCTGCGGGGCTGCTTGCTGCGGGGCTGTCTGCGGGGCGGCGGTCGAGGGGTCGGCCGCCGGGTCGGGGCGAGGGCCCGCGTCCGGCCGGTCCTGCGGCTGCCCCTCCTGGGGAGGCTGGGGCGCGGGCGGTGGCGGGAAGCCGTAACCGCCGTGCTGTGCGGGCGGGTTGGGCGTGTTCGGGGGCTGCGGGAAGCCGTAGCCGCTCTGTGCCGGGCCGGTCGGCACGGGCTGCTGCGCGGCGGGCGGCGGGAAGCCGTAACCGGCGTGCTGTGCGGGCGGGTTGGGGGTGTTCGGGGGCTGCGGGAAGCCGTAGCCGCTCTGTGCCGGGCCGGTCGGCGCGGGCTGCTGCGCGGCGGGCTGCGGGAAGCCGTAACCGGCGGGCGGCGCCGGGGGAGTGGGTGTCGCGCCCGGCTGGGGCACGCCCTGCGGGTTCCACCCGGTCGGCGCGGGCTGCGGGGCCTGCGGCTGGAAGGGAGGCTGCTGAGGGGGCGCCGGAGGCTGAGCCTGCTGGGGCTGACCGGGCTGGGGCTGCGCGGGCCACTGCGCCGCGGCGGCCGGAGCGGCGGGCCGGTAGGCCGGCGGAAGCGGCGGAACCGTGTTCTGCGGCACCGGCGGCGGCCCCCACCCCTGCGGCGTCTCCGCGACGGCGTCCTCGGCGGCCGCCGCCGGAACGGCGTCCCGCACGTCGTCCGCCGGGGCCGGGACGACGGCGGCGTCGCCCTCGCCTTCGGAGTCGGGAGCCGGCTCGGCCACGGCGTCCCGTACGTCGTCGTCCGACCCGGCGGGCGTCGCGTCGTCCTGCGCGGCGGGCACGTCGTCGGGGACGCCGTCCGCGACCGGCGCGGCACCGGCCGACTCCTCGGCGTCGCCGGCCGCGTCCGTGCCGGAGCCGTCGTCACCGTCCTCGTCGGCGCCGGACCCGGAACCGCTCCCGGCCGCCGCCGCGGCGGCGCGCTCGGCCTCGGGGACCGCCTCGGCGTCGTGCCCGCCGTCCGCCCGTACGTCCTCGCCGTCGTCCGCCCGTACGTCCTCGCCGGCCACGGCTTCCGCGTCGGCCTCGGCGGATGTGTCGCCAAAGGCCGCCGCGACACCGTCCTCCGTGCCCGGAGCCGTACCGCCGGCCACGGCCGCCGCCTCACCGGGCCCGTCGGCGGCGCCGTCCGCGGAGCCGCTCAGGGAGCCGCTCGCGGAGTCGTCCGCCGCTCCCGGCGGCACCGCGTCCTCGCCCGCCGCCGGGTCGACGATCCCCTTCGCGGCGTCCCGCTCCGCGAACTCCCGCTTCAGCGCCGCCGCGGAGATCCGCATCGTCGCGCCGCTGACGAGGTCGCCGTTGTCGGCGGGCTCCGCGTCCGGGGCCGGAGGGGCGACGGCGGGCGGCGGCGTCCAGGCGGGCTGGAAACCGCTGCCCGGCGGCGGATCGGGCAGCTGGACCGGCGGACCGACCGGCGGGGGCGGCGGCGGGGTCGCCGGGGTGGCCGCGGCGGCCGGCGCGGACTGCTGGGCGTCGCCGCCCGAGCCCGACGAGTTCTGCGTGTACCAGGCCGGCGGGGCGTAGTCGATGGTGAACTCGCCCGTCGCCTCCACGGCGGACGCCGCGTCGGACTGGTCGTCGCCAGGCGTGGCCCAGCCCCCGCGGTTCCCGTCCCGATCGCTGTTCACAGTTCCTCCTGGTGTGGTCGAGCACCCTCATGCCGTGCTGGGGCGACCGTTGGCGTCCATTGGGGTCGGTCGGAAGCGGTCGCCGGCGGAACGGAACCGATCCGGCCCGCCCGGCCTCCCCCGGGGCGCCGACGGCTCAGCCGCGGGTTCTGATGTGGCGCCCGGTCCCAGCCTAATCACCACAAGCGCGCTCACGGCAGGCCCGTCCAGCCCTCCGCACCCGTCAGCGACACGACGCCGCGCCCCGGCGGGCCCGCCCGCATCCCCGGCAACTGGTCGAAACCGGACGGAACATCACCATGGGGACGGTCGCCCACCGCACCGAAACGGCGGCAGACGCGACGCCAACCCGCCCGAAACAGGGGGACGAACCGGTCACCCTCACCCAATCCCGGTCACCCGCATCCCCGTTCACCACCCCGCCGCCCCGACGACGCCCGCGCGCGTGCCCTTGCTCCCGCCCCGCGCCGTCAACACCGCGACCGTTCAGTCCATCCGCCGGGGCGTCCCCAGCAACCCGATCTCCGCGTCGGTCGGCTGCGTCATCACGTACTGCCGGTCCCGGTCGGCGCACCACAGGGTGACCCCGTCGGGAAGCGTGGGCAGCGACTCGATGTCGGGCCGCGGCAACGCCATCGTGCGGCCCAGCTCGGTGGCCTCGTCCGGCGAGATCCGCTGCACGCCGACGAGCCGCGCCTGCCGGATCAGCCGGGGCGCCACCGGACTCAGGTACGGCAGCAGCGTCACCACCGACTGCCAGGGTCCGGAGACCACCCGCCCGCGCGGCGGCCGCATGCCGCAGTCCCGCACCACCAGCACCGGCGTGCCCGCCGACGCGCCCTGCGGGGGCACCCGGCCCACCTCGTACACGGCCAGGCCGTTCTGCCCGCCGCCCATGGCGTGCACCATCTGCATCCACGCCTGGGGACGGCCCGTCTCCACGGCGACCCGCGCGCCGGTGGCCGCCGCGCGCAGCGCCAGCACCTGCGCCGTCCACAGGCTCCCTATCAGCACGACGTCGTAGGGCGTGGGCCGGTTGAGCCCGAGGACGGCGGGCTGCCCCTCGGTGTCCACGCCGACGACGACGCCGTCGTCCCCGATGGGCAGCGCGAGCGAGTCCACCTGCTCGGCGGAGAGCGCGTGCCGTGCGTGCCGCGGGCCGCTCAGCCCGAGGCCGCTGCGCAGCCGGTCGCGCATCCGCGCGGCGGCGGAGGCGGACGGCCCGGCGGCGGAAGGGGAAGGGGCCGACCGTGCGCTGGTGGCGGTCATCGGGCGCCTCCCAGGGGCAGCGTGGCGAGCATGCCGGGCGTCTGTTCCCGGTCGAGCCGGGCGAGCTGCGCGCCCACCTGCCGGGCGGCGTCCTCCAACGACCGCCGCGCGGCCACGAGTTCGTCGTCGCTGCGGCCGGTCACCCGCAGGTGCCCGCACAGCGCGGTCTCCCGCCGCTCCGCCCGCGACAGCGTCAGGCTGAACGTGGTCGCGAGCGCCGGCACACTGGTCAGCTGCGCCACGAGCTGCGCCAACGACGCTCCCTGGCCGCCCAGTTGCGGCCAGCGGTGGATCCAGTAGGTGGTGTGGCGGCGGTTGTCGCAGCGCCAGCTGCGGCCCAGCTCCTCGGTGCGCCGCTCCCGTACCTCGGTCCGTCCGGCCTCCGCCGTCACCAGCGGATTGGCGCACGCGGAGGTGGCGAGGGCGGCGGTCAGCTCCTCCTCGTTGAGCACGGTGGCGCGGAAACCGGCGCCGGTCAGCCGGCTGGCGAGGTGGTCGGTCACCCGGGCCAGGCACTTCTGCGCGCCCTCCAGACCGCCGCCCCGCGCCGCCACCGCGTCCCGGCACAGCTCCGGGTCCAGCTTCAGCGCGATCCAGGTGATGCGCACCGCCGGGGCGCCCGTCCGGGCCTGCAACGGGGCGTAGTTGGTGACGGCGACCGAGTGCTGCGGCAGGTGCAGCGCGGGCGCGGGCTGGGTGTGCAGCACGATCTGCGCCGACTCCAGCCGGATCCCGTCCACCTCCAGCGCGTCGCGCACCAGGGCCACCGGCAGCGGCTGCCGGCCCCGCTCGGCGCGCAGCGCGGCGACGTCGGCCTCCACCTGCACCAGGGCGCTGACGAAGGTGCCGTCACCGATCATGCCGACCGGCCGCCGGTCGTGGCCGCCGTAGGAGTGGGTGCGCAGGGTGGGGTCGCATTCGACGACCGGCGCGAGTCCCGGCTCGACGCCCTGGGGCGCCGGCGTGCTCGCGGCCCGCCGCCTGCGGGCGCGCAGCGCGAGCAGGGTGCCCAGCCACTCCGGCAGGGTGCGGCCGCGGCGGCGGACGAAGGCCAGCGCCACCAGCGCGGCGGCGACCACGGCGGCCGCGACCAGCGCGACCGTGCCGACCGCCCAGCCGCACAGCACCAGCGCGGCGGCCAGTTCCAGCAGCACGAGCCGCTGCCGGGCCGAGGCGCCGCCGCTGCCCGGACGCGAGGTCAGACGGGGTGCGGCGAGCGGGCCGGACACACGTGTGCCGGTGCGGGGCGCGCGGGAGCCCGACCGTCCCCCGTCGCCCGATCGTGACCCCGATTGCGATCGCGACCGGGTCCGTGCTGCGGAAGCCACCACTGCAAAACCCCCGAACTCTCCCGAAAACCCTCGTGCACGGCCCCTTCCGGGCCCCAGCACCCTACCCGTGCCGCGGGCGGTGCGCCGCAACAGGCATAGTAGGGGCCGGTGCTGACAGCCGAGGCACCAGAGGCAGTCCGGGGGACGGGCACGGAGCGCGCGCATTCTCCACACCCCCTTCACAGCTCTGCACGGGGAGAGAGCGGAACAGATGGCATCACGGCGGGACGAACTCAACGCCTACACCTTCGCGAAGCGCCGCATGCTCGCGTCCTTCCTGCGGCCCGCCGCGTCGGGCTCGGAGGAGGGCGCCCCCAAGCCGCTGGGCGCGGTGGTGCCCGGCGTCGTCGTCGGCGCGGTCGTCCTCGCGGTCTTCGGCGGCATCGGCATGTTCAGCCCGACCGCCCCCAAGGGCTGGGACACCCCCGGCGAACACGTCATCGTCGCCAGCAAGTCCACGACGCGGTACGTGGTGCTGAAGACGGGCAAGCAGGTGCAGCTGCACCCGGTCCTCAACATGGCGTCGGCCCGGCTCCTGCTGGACCCGGCCAAGGACAGCGTCATCACCGTCGACGAGAAGGTCCTCGACAGCGGCAAGCCCCCGCACGGCGCCACCATCGGCATCCCCTACGCCCCCGACCGGCTGCCCGCCCCCGAGGAGGCCGAGGCCGCCAAGCGGTGGGCGGTGTGCGAACGCCCCGGCGCCGGCGGCCGGGCCATCCAGAAGGCGGCGTTCGTCCTGGCCGAGAAGGACTGGGCCAAGGTCGAGGGCCGCGACCGGACGACCGGCGGCGACCTGATGTACGTCGTCGCCCCCGACGGCAGGACGCAGTACGTCGTCGACGCGCGCGGCTACCGCTACCGGCTGGCCGACCCGGCCGGCACGGAACTCCTCAAGGCGCTCGACACCCAGGGCCGCGCACCGCAGCGCGTCTCGCAGGAGTGGCTGGCGACCTTCCACAAGGGCGACGACATCGCCGTCCCGCACATCGACGGCGCCGCGGGCGCCAAGGCCGGCGCGTTCAGCGGCCTCCAGCAGTACGACCAGTACGACAAGATCGGCATGGTCATCAAGGCGTACGACGGCCGGCGCATGCAGTACTACGTGGTGCTGCGCGGCCGGGTGGCGCGGATCTCGGAGTTCACCGCCACCCTGCTGCTCAACAGCCGCCAGCTGGTGGACGTCGGGCAGGCGGGCGAGGCACAGCAGGTCAGCCCCGGCGCGGTCACCGACAGCACGACGTTCGAGGGCGACAAGACCTGGCCGGCCTACAAGCCGCGGACGGTCAACGACGGCGGCGGTGCCGCCGGCGGCCGCGACACCGTCTGCAACGTACTGCGCTCGGTCGACGGACACGGCACGACCACCCTGTCCACCTGGGCCGGCGCCGACTTCCCCGCCGACCTGCCCACCGGCTCCTCCAGCGCGTACGTCACCGCCGGCTCCGGCCTGCTCTTCCGCCAGTTCCAGGGCACCGAGACCCAGGCGGGCGGGGTCTTCCTGGTCACCGACACCGGCCTGCGCTACGCCCTTCAGTCCAACAGCGACAGCGCCACCGACGACAAGGGCATCGGCACCACCGCCCAGCAGCGCAAGGACGCCCTCAACGAGGCGAAGATCGCCCAGACCCGGCTGGGGTACGCCAAGGTCAACCCCACTCCCGTCCCCATGGAGTGGTCGACGTTCCTGCCGACCGGACCGCGCCTGTCGGAGGCGGCGGCCCGCCAGCCGCAGGGCTCGTAGCGGCCGGAGGAGACGCACTCATGCTGAAGGCACACGCCCGCCGCCGCGCGGGGACGCCCATCCGGGCCGCGGTCGTCGCC
The DNA here is from genome assembly GCF_039543625.1 of Streptomyces similanensis. NCBI lineage: Bacteria > Bacillati > Actinomycetota > Actinomycetes > Kitasatosporales > Streptomycetaceae > Streptomyces > Streptomyces similanensis. Next base: position 48,530 of record NZ_BAABKC010000029.1, read on the forward strand.
GCGGCCACCGCGCTCACCGCGGCCACCTCGGTCCTCGCCCTGCCCGCCGCCGCCCACGCCGACGACGGCCAGTGCACCTTCCCGTCGAAGCCGTACACCGGCCGGCCCTGGGCCCTGCAACGCGTCAACCTCGACGAACTGTGGGCGCTGTCCACCGGCAAGGGCGTCCGGGTCGCCGTGATCGACACGGGCGTCGACGTCAAGAACCCGCAGCTCAAGCAGGCGGTGGACGCGTCCAAGGGCATGAACAACCTGCCCCCGAAGAACGCCAGGGGCGAGAAGATCGAGCGCGGCGACGCCCACGGCACCACGGACACCGTGGGCCACGGCACCCGCGTCGCCGGCATCATCGCGGCCCGCCCCGCCAAGGGCACCGGCTTCGTCGGCCTCGCCCCCGACGCGACGATCATCCCGATCAAGCAGAACGACGCGGAGGGCGACGGCACGGCCAAGACCCTCGCGGACGCCATCCGGCACGCGGTCGGCGCCGGCGCCGACGTCATCAACATCTCCCAGGACACGGCGAACGCCGTACGCCCCGACTCCGCGCTCGAACAGGCCGTCGACTACGCCCTCGGCCACCAGGTCGTGGTCGTCGCCTCGGCCGGCAACGACGGCCTCGGCGGCACCGTCCAGATCACCTACCCGGCGTCCTACGAGGGCGTCCTCGCGGTGGCTGCCTCCGACCGCAACAACGAGCGCGCCGCGTTCTCCCAGTCCGGCGAGTTCGTCGGCGTGGCCGCACCCGGCGTGGACATGATCTCGACGGTCCCCGGCGGCGGCCACTGCTCCGACAACGGCACCAGCTTCTCCGCGCCCTACGTGGCCGGCGTGGCCGCCCTGCTGAAGTCCAAGTACCCCGACTGGAGCGCCCGCGAGATCGTCGCCCAGATCGAGCAGACGGCGGAGCGCTCCATCCCCGGCCACGACCGCCTGGTCGGCTGGGGCGTGGTCGACCCGGTCCGGGCCCTCACCGACGTCGACCCGGCCCGCCCGGTCCAGTCCCCCCGTCCCGAGGGCGGCGTCACCCGCGCCCAGCCCCCCGCCGTCGCCCCCCTCCACTTCGGCGAGACCCCCACCCAACGCAACCACCGCCTGGGCACCTACGTGGCGATCAGCGCCCTGATCCTGGTAGCGGCCCTCAGCGGCACAGCGATAGCGGTACGAGACGCCCGCCGGCGCCGGGGGAGGGCGAGCGGGGCGTTGTGAGGACGCGGCTTTCCGGCGCGGTCGTCAACCGCACCGTGTCTTCGTGGATGCCTGCGTGTAGCGGGTGATCAGACGCTTCATGGCGCCGGCGTCGCGGTGGTCGGAGCCGGTGGCCTGGATCGCCGTGAACAGCACCTGGCCCTTGTGCTTGGCGCTGTGGCAGCTGTCGGCCTTGCCGAACGCCTGATGTCCCGAGTAGGCGTACACACCGTCGTCCGTGTCGTGGTCGGGGTCGTCCAGGGTCATGCCCCGCGCGAACTCGCGTACGGACATGGCGTTCCACCATTCCTGAGAGGTGGTGACGACCAGCTTGCCGTCCACGGTCACGCCGCACTTGAAACCCTGCGCCGTCGTGGTCGCCTTGGTCATGAGCCTCTTCCCGGAGGGAAGGAACGCCGAGAGTGCTTGCGCGTCGACGGACGTCCCGCACAGGGAGTCCGGCACCGTGTACTCGCGCTTCTGCGTGCTCCCCCCGCATCCCGGCAGAGCGATGAGCAAGGCGATCGCTCCCGACACGGTGAGGAAGGAGCGACGGTGTGCGAGGGTGCGTGAAAGGTTCATGATCGTCCGATGGGGGAGAGGGTCATCCGAAGTTGGTGGTGCTCCCGGGAGCCTGTCCGTCCAGGACGGCCCGCGCGTTGATGTACCCCTGGCGAGCGCCCTCCCGGGCCCAGGTGTCCACATCCCCGGCATTGGTCAGGTGGTACTTCTCCGCGGCGCTCTGCGCGCCGAGGCCGACGTACTCGTTGTTCTTGGTGAGGCCGGCCTGCCAACGGTCGCCCATCGCGTCGGCGGCGTCGTCCAGAGCATGTCCTTCGGCATCCTTGAAGACCTTCTCCAGCACGGCACTGGTGACGGTGCCCGCACCGCCTCCGACCGCGGCTCCGACCCACGGTGTCGCGATGCCGGACGTACCCACCCCGACCGCCGTCCCGACCCCGCCGGAGATCCAGTTCTTGTACTGGGACACCGCGTAGTCGTAGTCCTTGTCCTTCTCGGAAGCCGCCTCGCCGAGGGCCTGCTGGCGTCCGAGTCCGAGGGTTCCCGACACTTCTCCCGAACGTTCGGAGATGTAGTGGACCGTGGTCTGCGGATCCTGAGAGAAACGCTGGTCGGCGGGCAGCTCGGGGTTCAGGTGGTGATCCATCAACTTGGCCGTGTACGCCTGCTGACCGACCTCGACGGCGGCGTACCCCTCCTCGTTCTGGCCCACGGCGTACAGGAACTTCGTGACGTCCGTGTGACCCAGCTCGGCGTCGCTCCCGGCGACCGGGAACAACCGCTCCACGGCCTGCCAGGACTTCGAGTCGGCGTCCCTGGTGACGTCACTCGTCGCCCTGTTGATGTCCGGGAGGTACTCCGAAGCGATTTGGCCCATGCTGTCGGACATGTAGCCGTTCTTGGTGAGGCGCTCGGGGTCGTCCGCCACGGACGAGACGAGGGAGTTGAACAGGCTCGCCTGGCCCTTGGTGTGCGGGGCGGTGTCGGCCGTCGGCAGTTCGCCCGCCGGATGCCCCGTCGTCGCCGCCTCCAGCGCGAGCGCGAGATTGTTCTTCCCGGTGTCCAGATCGTCCCCGTGGGAGTCGCTCTCCTGCGGCCACTCCCGCTCCTCGAACAGGTACTGGAAGTTGGACAGCGAGACCTTCCCCTTCTTGCCGTTGTCGTCCGTGTCCCGCTCGAAGGGGTCGTCCGGATCGTTCTTCGAGACGTACTCCTGGTTGAAGAACTCCGTCGCGGCGTCCGGACTGTTGGACAGGCCCTTGAGGTAACCGGTGAGCGGATCGGCGCCGCTGTCCTCGCCGATCCGGTTGAGCAGCGGAATCGACGGCGACCACCGCCAGAAGCCGTTCCCGTGCCGCCCCTTGTCGGTGAGCTCGCGCTCGGTCGCCATGAGCTTGGTGCCGTAGTCCTTCAGGAACCGGTCGTCGTAGTCCCCGGTCCGCATCAGGTTGCTCATCACCTGGAACCCCATCGGCCCGCCGTGGTTGCCGTACAGCGGCTTGTCACCGAGGTCGATCATCGTGCGCTTCCACTCGGTCATCTTCGCCGAGTCGCTCTGTGTGGCGTGGGCGAGCGCCAGCCCCAGGTTGCGCTGCACGTCGTCGAACTGATCGTGCCGCTTCTGCCCGACGTCCCAGTTCCCCCGGGCCGGATCATTGAGCCCGGACCAGAACTCCAACGTCTTGCGCGGCCCCAGATCGGTCGCGAACCGCTCCGCGAACAGCGGGTCGTCGGCGTACTTCCTCAGCCCCGTGTTCAGCCGGTCGAAGTCCTCGACCGTCAGGTCCTCGGGCTTCTTCCCCGCCAGCGCGGCCAGCGCGTCGGCCTCCTTGACGGCCGCGTCCGCGGAGTCGCGGTCCTTGTACTGGGCGTCCGAGAAGCCGAGCGCGCTCTGGTCGGAGATCGCCTGGAGGACGGTACTGGCCGAAGTGTCGCTCTCCGTCGCCTTGTCGAGGATGCCCTGGATCTCCCGGCACAGCGCGTCGACATCGCCCTGCTCGGCCTTCTGCCCCGCCGCGTCGCCGGCCTCGCCGGCTGTGACGGTGAACCCGCCTCCGCCGCCGGAGGACACCCTCATCCCCTGCTTCTCCCCGCGCGCGATGGCCTCGGTGAGCTGCTGGTGGTAGCCCTTCAGCTCCCCCAGGGTGTCCTGGAGGATGTCGCGGATCGTCGTGGCCTGCGTGTGGGCGTCGGCGAACTCCCCGGCGGTCTTGCCGATGAACTCCTTGGACACCTGGGCGTTCACACCCGCCCAGTCCGCCTCGCCCGCCGCCTTGCGCAGGGTGTCGTCGGCGTCCTTCCTCAGTTCCCTGAGGTGGGTGACGAGCGTCGACCAGTCGGTGACGGCGTCGCCGAGCAGGCTGAAGTTGGCGTGGCGCAGGGCCTCGAGATCCATCGGTTCGTCGTCCCCTGGAGGTGGCTGGAGGTGGCGAGTACGGTCGGCTGATGTCGGTGTCGGCGAGGACCGGAGGCGTGCGGGGCGACCGCGTCTGTGCCGGGACGGCACCCCCGCAGGGCTCCGCTAGTCCTTCTTCGCGGGGGGCGTCCCGTGGACGGGGTTCTTCCTGCCCGGCGCACCGACCCGCTCGTCGAAGCCCGCGTCCAGCGTGTCGATGCTGCTCATCTGCCGCTGGATGTAGCCGTCGTCACCGGCGTGCAGCTTCTTGGTGACGTGCATGTGGTTGGCGATCTGCGCACACGCGTCCATCAGCGACTTCAGCTGCTGCTCCCAGCGGTCCGACACGTGCTGGAGGCCGGTGCCCAGCGCGAAGCCCTGCTTGGACAGGTCCGTCGCGGCGGAGTCACTGCTGGGGACGGCGACACGGGCCTTGTCCCACAGCTGGTTGTACAGCGTGTGCGCGGACGTGCCGATCTTCTCCAACCGACCGTTCTTGACCTTCAGATCGCCGTACTGGCTCGGCACGACGTACGGCCCGTAGGTGCCGCCCCCGGGATCGACATGGTTCAACTGCATCCGAGCCGACTGCCGCTCACCGGCCTCGGCCTTGAGCCGCTCCCACTCGTCCCACGCCATCCCACAACCCCTTCCGCACACCATGCAGCACGGTCAAGTTAGCAACCGCCGGAAGGGAAAGATTGGGTCATGTCCACTCTGGGGGAATTGCCCGATGTGGAGGTTCGGTGCAGACCGGTTGGCGCATCCGAGGGCGACAGGCACAGGAACCGGGTCTGGAGGACTCCCGCTCCGTGCAGGCGGCGGCAGAACCGGTGGCGAGCCTCTTCACGGCCTCCTCGTCCGGCTCCGCCGGCCGTAGACGGCCGCCCAGGTCAATTCCGGCAGGGCAGTTTCTTCGCGTAGGACTCGGAGAAAGCGGCGAGGAAACGCTGCGTCTTCTCGCCGATATCACCGTCGGGATGGGAGATGGCGACTTCGAAAGAGAACCTCCCGGCCTTGTGCTCGGCGTTCGCGCAGTCGACCACGGTGAAAGCCTTGTCGTCCGAGAGCGCGAACCTTCCGCCTTCGGTCGAGCGGGTCTCGAACGTCAACGCCTTGCTCGCCGCCTGCTGCGCCGTGGTCCCGGAGGGCTGCCACCCGCCTTCGACCTTGAGCTCGATGTTTCCGTCCACCAGGACGTCGCAGAACTGGCGCGGACTGGGACCGCCCGACTGCGACGGCTCCACCCGCAGCTTGTCTCCCGCCGGAAGCAAGGCGCTCGTCAGCCCTGGCGTCACCTTCGCGCCGCACAACTCCTGCGGCACGGTGTAGTTCTTCTTCTCGCCTGCGGAGCACCCGCTCAGCGCCAGCCCCACGAGGACGCCGAGCAGGGCGACTCCTCTGCCGCGGATCACGACGCGTCTCCCGCGCTTTCCATCTTCGCCCCGGTGGTGTGTCCCTGGTCCGCACCATTCGCTGCGGCATTGCCGAGGTCGTTGAGCGTATCGGGGTCCATTCCCTTGCCCCGCGTCGCGATCTCGACAGCCTGCATCGCCGAGTCCCTGGCTGCCTGGCGCCCCGAGTCGTACGCCCGCGTGGCATCCGTCTCGGCCTGGTCCGACGAGTCCTGCTCGATGCTCTTCATGATGGACTCCTGGATGTCCTCCGAGGCCCATTCGAGAGGAGCGCCGGCGACGGGAACCCGCTCGCCCACCTTCTCCAGCCCCATCCCCAGGATGCGGTTCACCCACTTCTGCTTGTCCGCGGCGGCCTCGTTGAACTCCTTGTCCGAAGCCGCGTGGTAGTCGAGGACGGCGTCCGCCCGCGCCTCGCTCATGATGCCCGCGATCACTCCGCCGGGATAGGTGGCGTCGCTGAGTCGGTTCACGTCCGATACGGACGAGTGGCTGCTCCCGTTCATCACGTCATTCACGATGCGCGCTGTCTGTGCCTGCTGCGCGGTGGTGATCGACGCGTAGGCGTGCGGGTCCTGGCCGACTTCGGCGAGGAATCGATGTGCCTCTGTCGGAGAGAGCTCCGCGGAGACCCCGAAGGTAGCGAACTGGTCGCCCTTGGAATGCGCGAGTGACTGCTGGAAGTCGACCATGTATTCGGCGCTCATGTCTCCGAGGCTTCCGCGCAACGCGTAGAGCGGACCGGTCTCCTCGCCTTCCAGATCGCCGTTCTCGTTGTGCCGGATGAGTTCGGGATTCTGGCCGAACTTGTCGACGATGTCATGCACCAGCTGCGACCGTGCCTCCGTGTGCCGGATGGCGGCGCCGGTGTCGTCGCTGTCGTACGGGCGTCCCGTCGTCGCCGATTCCAGGGCGTGGCCGAGGGCCTCGGGGCCGAAGGCCAGGGCCTTCTTCGTCTTGTCCTCGTCGGCCAGGACGTTCGTGTCATTGGTGTCGACCGTCCACTCGAAGTCCTTGTCGGTGAACAGGTCGAGATACGAACCGAAGCCGAGGTGCCCGTCCTTCTTGACCGTGCCGTCCTCGTTGTAGGCGGTCGGCGGCTGGGTGAAGAACTTCTCCGACGCCTCGGGGCTGTGCCCCAGTGCCTCCAGCACGCTGTTGAGGGGGTCGTTGCCGGTCCCCAGCTTCCCGGACGGATTGAAACCGTAGGCGTCCGGGCTGCCGGCCGGCTTGTTCAGCGCGAAGCGGTACGGGTCCTCCTTGTGGAGCTGGGTGATGTGCTCCGCGATGGGCGTGAGGAACCGCGCGTCGTAGTCGCCGTAGCGCAGCAGGCCGCCGAGCACCTGGTAGCCGTACGGCTTGTTCATCTGCCCGCGCTCCCAGCCGATCGGCTGGGTGCCCAGGCGCCGGAACCGGGTGTTCCAGTCGTCCGACAGGTGGTACTTGTGGTCCGGGTCGGTGGCGTTGGCCAGCGTGTACCCCATGACCTTCTGCAGGTCCCGCACCTCGTCGAGCCGGGTCTTCGCCGCGCCGGGATCGGTGCCGTCGACGGACATCTCGGCGTAGAACTGCAGCGTCTTCTCCGGACCGCCGAGCCCCTGGTAGAACTGCGTCGCGAACTCGCCGTCCCTCTCACGGGAGTTGAACCGCAGCAGCCGGTTCAGCTCGCGCAGCTCCGCGTCCGACATCGCGTCGCCCTTGCGGGCCAGCTCCACCGCGCGCTCGGCCTCGGCGTCGTTCAGGGACCCGTACGTGCTGTGCCCCGCGTCGTACGCGTCGCCGCCGTGGATCCTGCCCAGCGCGCGGGCGACGGAGTCGTCGATCTCCGCGGCGTGCGACAGGATGTCGTTGATCCGGTTCTCCAGCTCCTGCCGCGCCTTGAGCTGGTCCTCCGAACGTTCGTCGCTGTCGCCCCGGACGTGCGGGAAGTAGCAGCGGACCTTGCCGCCCCCGAGATCGTCGACCCGGACGCCGAGGTCGCCCGCGTCGTCCCGCACGGCCGTCCTGATCTGCTTCTGCAGCGCGAGGAGTTCGGTGTGGCCGTCGTCGAGCACCTGGCGGACGCTGTTCGCCTCGGCGTGCAGATCCGAGATCTCCTTGGCCGTCTTGGTGATGAACTCCCGTGTCACCGTGGCGTTGACGCCGGCCCACCGCGCCGCGTCCGACTTCGCCGCCAGGCCGGTGCGGGCGCTGTCCGCCAGCTTCTTGAGACCGTCGACGGTCTTCTTCCAGTCCGAGACCGCCGTACCGAGCTTGCCGAGGTCGACGTCGAGGAGGTCCGTGTACTTCAGGGCCATCGGCCGTCTCCCTACGTGAAGTAGCCGTTCAGCGCGGACACCGACACGGCCGAGCCGTCGCGGCGGCGCAGTTCGGCGGAGATCTGAGCGTCGTCCGCCGAGTGGCGCGCCTTGGTGTAGTCGAGGTGGTTGGAGATGTGCGCGCAAGCCTGCAGTACGGACTTGACCTGCGTCGTCCACACCGACACGGTCGTCTCCAGGGCGCCGCCGGTGGCGAAACCGTGGGACTTCAGCGCGGCCGCCGCCTGCATGGTCGAACCGGTGTCGCCCTTGCCCGCACCGGCCCCGGCGATGTCGGCCTCGCTCCTGATCCCGTCCCACAGGATGTACGCCTCGTGTCCGACCGCGCCGAGGTCGTCCGTGTGCGCCACCAGGTCACCGGAACTGTCGCCCGCGTTCCCGCTCCCGCCGTCCGGGTCCACGTGGTTGAGGCGCATGCCGGTCGACTGCCGTTCGGCCGCGCGCGTCTTGAGCTTCTCCCACTCGTCCCACGCCATGGTGGCCCCCTTCCCCGTGCGCCCGCCCGCCGTCCACGCGGAGGGGCACTGATGTCGCGGTGTCGCGGTGTCCGGTGCGCGGTCAAGTTAGCAACCCGGGGCGGGCGAGGACCGCGGCCCGTCCGCCATGGCGCGAATGTCCGGCCCGAACGCCGGGCGGGGAGGCACGCCCCCGGAGGCGGCAGGACACCGGCGGGACGCCGCCCGCCCGGCGAACCCGCAGGTCGCCGGGTCACGGGGCCGCCCGCCGCCCGGGCCGCCCGCCGCGTCACCCGCAAGTGTGGAGGTTCCGTGGAAGTCCGTACCGGACCGGCGACCGCGCCCGGCGCCCGCCCCGACGACGCGCGCCCAGAGCCGGGCCCCGCCGCGCCAGGCCCCGCACGGCGCCTCGCGGTGGCAACGGCAAAGCGCGCAAACCGATCGCCGGCCGTCTGTTGTAACGAGGTTGGGGCACATCTGGGTTGGACCGGTTGCGGGGCCTGACTAGAGTGGTGAACGCGTTGCGAGCCCCGGCCGCCTTTGCGATCGAGCGAAGCACACCGACCGGCCCGCGACGATGCGTACACGGGGAAACGGGGAGGAGTGTCGTGCTTCCGGCGGACATGGTGGGAGGAGTGTCGACCACCAGGGCAGCGAACCTGGAGGCCAGCGGCGAAGCGCTGGACCAGTTCGTGAAGCGGGTCGACGCGGTGCTGCGCGATCTCGAGGGGTCGGCGGGCAATCCGAAGCGGGTGAGCGCGCAGACGATCAGGCTCGGATCGCTGGCCAACGGGAGCGGCGGCTTCCCCGAGGCGCACGATCTGTACGACCAGTACCACGACGTCCACGCGCGGCTCACCAGCCTGTCGAAGACGCTGCATCTGCAGATCGAGGCCATCGGCATCGCGGTGCAGGGCGCTCAGCGCGGCTTCAACAGCCTCGAAGAGGAACAGCGCCGGCGCTTCTGGGAGATCCAGACGGAGATCAGGGGCCTTCAGCCCACCCAGGGCGCTGAGCACCGCGGCGACGGCACCGGCTTGAAGGCGTGACGATGACCGACAACCAGCACCACTCCGACCTGGACCGCGTCTCTCATCAGAACTCGTTCACGGACCTCGTCCGCGGCATCGAGGAACGCCCCCGCGGCGGGTTCCTGGAGAACCTCGTCCTCGACCCGGTGCGCTCGGTGGTCGAGGCCACCCCGTACGGGAAGGCCGTGCGGGGGCGGACGAACTTCGAGAACCACGACCTCAACCAGATGCTCGACCTGGTGGAGCAGACGGACCCGGAGGATCTGGAGTCCTCCGGCAAGGCTCTGTGGGACGCGCGTGACGCCATCAAGTCGGCCGCCACGGAGCTCAGCGGCCACATCGAGAACGTGAGCTGGGTCGGCGAGTCGGGCGACGCCTTCCGCGAGTGGGGACGCGGGCTGGTCACGAGCACGGACCAGTTGAGCGACTTCGCCGGGGGCGCCGGCGACCAGATCACGGCTGCCGCCGTCGGACTGGCCTCCGTACGCAAGGCCATGCCGCCCCGCGACACACGGCCGTCCCACGAGCAGAAGCAGCCGCACGCCTTCCCGAAGTCGGAACAGGTCGACAGCAACGGCCACTACGCTGCCGCCGTCCGGGTCGAGAAGCATCGCCAAGAGGCGATCAACCAGATGAACCGGTTGTCGTCCTACTACTCGGTGTCGGCGGAGCAGCTGAAGGGCCTGCAGACCTCGGCCCCCGAGTTCAAGAACATGCCGGACGTCGGAGTGCCCCAGCCGGTGGCCCCGCCGCCCTCCCGGCACGGCGGCGGCCACACCGCGGTGAGCACGCCCACGGGCACGGCACCGCACGGCGCGCCCATCCGTCACGCGGCGACCGCTCCGGCCGACCCCGTCCCGGGACACCGGCCGGTCGACACCGGCGGACACACCCGTACTCCGCACGTCCCCCCCGTGGGCACACCCCACGTCGACGTGCCCGCCACCGTGGACACCGCGACGAACGTCGACAGCGTCGGCACGCTGCCCCCGCCCGCCACGGCGCCGGCGCCGGAGCACAGCGCGCCCTTCCCGCAGACGTCCGGCGCCGGCGGCGGGCCCGGCGGCCCCGTCGGCACCGGTGGTTTTCCGCTCCCGATGGCCAACGGACCGTTGGCCAAGGGCATGGGCGGGGTCAAGGGACTCGGCATTCCGGGACCCACGGCGGGCCGCACCGGCCCGTCCGGCTCGGGCAGCGCGGGAGCGGGCCGCACGCCCGGCCGAGGCCCCGTCAGCCAGATGGGCCGCACCCCTCCGACAGGACAGACCGGACAGGCCGGACAGGGCGCCAAGGGGTTCACCCCGGGCGGGAACCCGTCCCAGGTGGGCCGGGGCGTCAGCGGCGGCACTCCGCGGGCCGGCGGCGCCACGGCTCCGCGCGCCGGAGCCGGCACCGGCGCGGGGCGCGCGAACGGTGTGGTGGGCGGTCGCCCCACCGCGACCGGGGCGTCGGCGAAGGGCGCGGGACGGATCCCGCGAGGCACGGTCATAGGGGCCGAGGGCGCCACCGACGCGCGCTCCGCGGCCGGCCGGCCGGGACAGCGCGGTGTCTTCGGGGCTCCCGAGACGACGGGACGGCCCGCCGGGAACACCGTGCCCGGTGCGCGCGGCCGCGCCGCCGGATCCGAGACCGTCACGGGCAGGCCCGCCGCCCGCACCTCGGAGAGCCGCGCCGAGCGGAACGGAATGACCCGCGGCGGCGCCGGACTGGTGCGCGGACCCGGCGCCCGGCGAAAGCCCGGAGACCGGCCCGACCCCGAAGGGTCGCAGCGTCCCGACTATCTGGTCGAGGACGAGGAGACGCACTTGCCCACCCGGCCGCGGCGTGACGTGCCGCCGGTCGTCAACCGAGCCCGAGCAGAGGACGCGTAACCCATGAAGTCAGGGACCAGCCGACGTGCCGAGCAGGCTGTGCTCCTCAGGGCGCGCGGACGACGAGTCCGTTCCGTGGCCGCGGTCGTCGGCGCCCTGGCCGCCGCCGGCCTGGGTCTCGCTCCGAGCGCCGCCGCCGCCGACGCCCAGTCCCAGCAGTGGTACCTGGGTCCGATGCAGGCCGAGAAGATGTGGAAGGCCGGCACCGGGCAGGGCATCAAGGTCGCGGTCATCGGCTCGGGGGTGAACCCGGACACCCCGTCTCTTCGAGGGCAGGTGCTCCAAGGTGTCGACGCCCTGGTGAAGGACGGGCTCGGCAAGGGCAGCGTCACTCGGACGGATGACACCACCGGGCAGGGAACCACGGCCGCCGAGCTGATCGCCGGGACCGGGAAGGGGGGTGGCCTCAAGGGCCTCGCCCCCGGGGTGAAGATCATCCCGATCCGTGTCCCGCCGCTCAAGCACGACGAGCTTCCGGACCCGAACTACCCGCTCGCCACCGCGGTGAAGGCCGCTGTCGACAGCGGCGCGAAGATCATCGACTTCGCGGTCGGCAACGAGTACACGATCGGCACCCAGATCGTCGGCGACGTGGCCTTCGACTACGCCGTCAAGAAGGGCGTGCTGATGGTCGCGGGCACCGGGGACAACCGGAAGGACGGCAACAAGACCCAGTACCCGGCGGCGTATCCGCACGTGGTCGGCGTGGCCGCCGGCGACAAGAACTGGGAGGTCTCCTCGACCTCCCAGTACGGCGACTACGTCGATCTGGCCGCGCCGGGGGAGGACCTTCCCCGCTGGTGCGACGCCACGTTCCAGCGGTACTGCGCGGACGGGGGCGGGACCACGGCCGCTTCGGCGCTCGTGTCCGCCTCGGCGGCCCTCGTATGGTCCGCTCACCCCGACTGGACGGCGAACCAGGTCCTGGGTTCCCTGATCGACACGGCCGGCCGCACCTGGCCGAAGGACAAGCCCAGCAAGTACGGCGGTTACGGGTCCGTCCGGCCGCGCCTGGTCCTGGAGAACGCCGACTACAAGGCCGGCCCCGCGGACGCCGACCCGCTCGCGGCGGAGGACGGCGAGAGCCCGGCGCCCGAGGCGCCCCAAGCCGCTTCCGCATCAGCCACGTCACAAGCCCCGCAAAAGACTACGACCGGCGGAACATCTGCGGCAGGATCGACCGCGGAGTCGCCCGGTGACAGCAACACCCTGTGGATCGCGCTCGGCGCGGCCGCCGCGGTCGTGGTGGTCGGCGGTGGCGGCCTCGCCGTCGTGCGGGCGCGACGCGCCAGGTGACGTCATCAGCCGTCTGTGGCCCCGTGCCTGCACCCCAGGCACAGGGCACGCAGCACCCGCCCACCGCCGTGCGGCAACGCACGCCGAGGGGCGGACAGTTGGTCCGAGAGACAGACAGAGAAAGGGGCGGGCTCACATGTCCGACAAGCAGAAGCTCGAAGATGCCGCAGTAGTCCACCTGCAGAAGCAGATGGTCGAGAAGTACGACAACATCCGCAAGCGCGTGCACAACCTCCAGGGCGTGATCGACAGCCTGGAGGGCCAGTGGCAGGGCATCGGCCGCGCCGCCTTCGACAAGAAGCAGTACGAGATCAACACCTCGCTGCAGAACATCGGCAACATCCTCAGCGAGGTCATCGAGGCGATGACGTCGACGCGCAACATCAAGGACAGCAAGGAAGACGAGGTCCGCGCGTCCGTCAACAAGATCGACGTCAAGGACGGCGCGCCCACCGTGTCGACGTCCGCCCTGAGCTCCTACTGAGCCGGACCGCACTCGGCGGCGCCGGCCCGGCGGCCGGCGCACACCACCCCAGACACATCTGCGAGACGAGGTAGACAAGCATGGCCAACAACGCTGACGGTCTGTCAGTCACTTACAACGGGCTCGACGTCGCGGCCACCCAGATCGGCAACGAGGCGAGCCAGCTCGAGAGCGACCTGCGCGACCTCAAGCTGCTGGTGATGAACAGCCTCCAGTACTGGGAGGGCCAGGCCCAGGGCACCTTCCACGACAAGCTGAACCGCTGGGACAAGGAAGCCACCGACATCCACCAGGCGCTGGCCGGCATCGGTCACGTCGTCGGTCAGTCCGGCGGTACGTACATGGAAGGCGACAAGAAGGCCGCCAGCTACTTCCAGTAGGAACCGGCCGCACGAAGCAGAACCCGGGGTGGGCGCGCGCGGGAGGCGCCCACCCTCCGGCATGCCCGCACCCCGTACGCCCGAACCGCCCCCCCGTACGCTCCGAACCGCCCCGGCGCACGCCCCGAACCGCCCCGGCATCCGACCCGCCCCGCACCCCCGTACGCCCGAACCCGCCCCCACACCCCCCGCCGCCGAGCCTCCCGGAACAGCCCGCCGGCGGCCCGCACACGGTCACGCCGCGGCGCGACCCGGCGTCGCCGCGGCGTGACGCGATGCGAGGGACCCGCTCAGCCCCCCTCGCGCACCAACCCCACCTGCACCAGCGGCCGCCCCTGCCGCCGTGAGACGAACACGCCCCGCCCGGCCGGCATCGGCCGCGGCCGTACGTTGGCGAGGACCTCGCCCTCGGCCGGATCGCCGGCCAGGACCACGCCCTGGGCGCCGAGTTCCTTGATGCGCTGCATGAAGGACTCGTAGCCCGCGCGGCCCGCGCCCGCCGTGGAGCGGGCGATGATGAAGCGGACGCCCACGTCGCGGGCGAAGGGGAGGAGTTCGGTGAGACCGGCCAGCGGGTTGCCGCTGGACGTCGACACCAGGTCGTAGTCGTCGATGACGACGTACACCGTCGGCCCGCGCCACCAGCTGCGGTCGCGCAGCTGCTCGGGTGTGACGTCCGAGGTCGGCGTGCGGCGCTGCATCAGGTCGGCCAGCGCGTCCATGTGGTGCTGCATCTGGTTCGACATCGGGATGTACTCGGCCAGATGACTGGTCGGGGTCACACCCAGCAGCGCGCGGCGGTTGTCGACCACGAACAGCTTGCAGCTGTCTCCGTCGTAGCGCTCGGTCAGGCGCTGGATGAGCAGCTTCAGCAGGTTCGACTTGCCGGACTCGCTCTCGCCGAAGACGAGGAAGAACGGGTCCTGGTCGAAGTCCACGAAGACCGGTTCGAGGTTGTCCTCGTCCAGGGCGAAGGAGACGCCCCGGTTCGGGAAGCGGTCGCCCGGCGGCAGCTGCGCCGCCGCGAACTCGCGGGGCAGCAGCCGCACTTCGGGTGCCCCGGGCTGCTCCCAGTGCCGGCCGACCTCGGCGGCCAGCGCCGTCGCCGCGTCCGCCAGGTCGGTGTCGGAGGACAGGCCGTCGATGCGGGGCACCGCCGCCATGAAGTGCTGCTTGAGCGGCGTCTGGCCGCGACCGGGCACGCCCGTGGGCACGTTGGCCGCCACCTTGCGGTCGAACTCGGAGTCCATCGGGTCGCCGAGCCGCAGCTCCAGGCGGTTCATCAGGTGGTCCTTGAGGTTGGAGCGGACCTCCATCGAACGCGACGCGGTGAGCACGAGGTGGATGCCGTAACCGAGGCCGCGGGCCGCGATGTCCAGCACCAGCGGCTCCAACGCCTCGTACTCGGTGCGGAAGTTGCCCCAGCCGTCGATGACCAGGAACACATCGCCCCACGGCTGGTCGGCGACCGAGATGTCGCCCTTGGCGCGGCGGCTGCGGAACTCGGCGATGGAGGAGATGCCCGAGGAACGGAAGTACTCCTCGCGCCGGGTCAGCACGCCGTACACCTCGGCGGTGGTGCGCCGCACCTTCTCCGGGTCCAGCCGGGAGGCCACGCCGCCCACGTGCGGCAGACCGGCCAGCGAGGACAGACCGCCGCCGCCGAAGTCGAGCCCGTAGAACTGCACTTCGTGCGGCGTATGGGTGAGGGCGAAGGCGGCGACCAGCGAGCGCACCAGCGTCGACTTGCCGGACTGCGGACCGCCGAGGATCTGCATGTGGCCCGCGGCGCCGCCGAAGTCGGTCCAGAGCGGGTCGCGCCGCTGCTCGTAGGGCTTGTCGACGATGCCCACGGGGACGACGAGCCGGCCCGCGCCCTCGTAGCCGGGCTGCGTCAGCCCGCGGCCGGGCACCGGGGCGAGCCCGGGCAGCAGCGAGTCCAGCGACGGCGGGCTGTCCAGCGGGGGCAGCCACACCTGGTGGGCGGCCGGACCCTGCGCCTCCAGGCGCCGCACGATCACGTCGAGCACGGTGTCGGCGAGCGCGTCGTCCTTCTCGTCGGGCCGCGGCTCCTGGCGCTGCCGCGGCACCGGCAGGTACCGCACCGGCACCTCGGCCGCCGTGAACAGGACCGGCCTGCGGTCCACGGGCAGCGGACCGCCCAGCGCGGCGGCCTGCTGCGAGCCGGTGCGGTACACGCCGGAGACGTACGCCGCCTTGAAGCGCACCATCTCGTCGGTGCCGAACTTCAGGAACCCGGAGCCGGGGATGTTCGGCAGCTCGTAGGCGTCGGGCACGCCGAGCGCGGCCCGCGACTCGGCGGCGGAGAAGGTGCGCAGGCCGACGCGGTAGGACAGATAGGTCTCCAGGCCGCGCAGCCGGCCCTCCTCCAGGCGCTGCGAGGCCAGCAGCAGGTGCACGCCGAGCGAGCGGCCGATACGGCCGATCTGCACGAACATGTCGATGAAGTCGGGCTTGGCGGTGAGCAGTTCGCTGAACTCGTCGATGACCAGGACGAGCGAGGGGATCGGCTGGAGCGGGGCGCCGGCCGCGCGGGCCTTCTCGTAGTCGTGGATGTTGGCGTAGTTGCCCGCGTCGCGGAGCATCTCCTGGCGGCGGTTCAGCTCGCCGCGGATGGAGTCGCCCATCCGGTCCACCAGCGTGAGGTCGTCGGCGAGGTTGGTGATCACGGCGGCGACGTGCGGCAGTTGGGCCATGCCCGCGAACGTCGCACCGCCCTTGAAGTCGGCGAGGACGAAGTTGAGCGTCTCGGAGGAGTGGGTGACCGCGAGGCCCAGCACCAGGGTGCGCAGCAGCTCCGACTTGCCGGAACCGGTGGCGCCCACGCACAGGCCGTGCGGGCCCATGCCCTCCTGGGCCGCCTCCTTGAGGTCGAGCATGACGGGCCGGCCGTCCTCGCCGAGGCCGATGGGCACCCGCAGCCGCTCGGCCTGGGCGCGGGGCCGCCAGGTGCGCTTGGTGTCGACGGAGGCGGCGTCGCCCAGGTTCAGCAGATCGGTGAACTCCAGGTTGGCGAGCAGCGGTTCGTCGTCGTCGCCGCCCGAGGCGACGCGCAGCGGGGCGAGTTGCCGGGCCAGCGCCTCGGCTGCCTCGTAGGACAGGACGTCGGGCGTGCCCTCGTAGACCATGCCGTGGGCGGACTCCAGGCTCAGCTCCTGGGCGCGCACGACGATCGACAGGTCGCCGCGGCCGGCGGTGAGTTCGCCGGGCACGACCTCCAGGACCGTCACGCCCTGGAGGCCCTCGGGGGAGGCCAGCAGCGCGTCGGGGGGAAGGGAGACGCCGTCCAGGACGACCACCAGGTGCGGCTGCTCGGGAACCGGCGGACCGCCCGGGTGGAAGCGCGGCCGGCCCTGCAGCCGGGCGCCGAGCAGATCCTCGATCTCCCGCGGGTCGCTCGCGATCAGCCGCCTGCTGCCCGCGCCGTCCGCGACGCCCGGTGCCTGGCTGTGCGGCAGCCACTTGGCCCACTCCCACTCGGGCGTGGTGTCCCGGTGGGCGGCCACGGCGACGACCAGGTCCTCGGGGGAGTGCAGGGAGGCCAGCGAGCCGACCAGGGCACGGGTCGTCGCGCGCACGGTGGCCGGGTCGCCGCTGACCGTCACGTGGTAGAAGGCGCGCAGCGAGACCGCCATGGGCAGGTCCTCGAGGGTGCTGTGGGCGGCGAGGAAGCGCTGCATCGCGCCCGCGGTCAGCGGCTCCAGCTGGTCCACCGGCGCGGTCTCCGGCGCGAGCAGCGGAGTGGCCAGGGCCTGCGGACCGAGCCCCACCCGCACCTGGCCGAAGTCCTCGTCGCCGGTGCGCCGCTCCCACACCCGGCTGCCCTCGGCGACCAGCGCCCACAGTTGCTCAGGTGAAGGATGCAGGTAGTACTGGGCGTCGCGCTGGGCCCGCGCGGTGTCCAGGGCCGCGCGCCGGGTCTGCGACAGGTAGCGCAGGTAGTCGCGGCGGACGTCGGCCATCTGCCCCTGGCTGCCGCGGCGGTAGCGCACCAGCATGGAGATGCCCATGGCGACCGTGGAGGCCACCATCACCATGCCCATGATCTTCATGAAGGGCTGGGCGTTCGGGTTGAAGAAGAACACCACCGAGCCGCCCATGCCGAGCATGGGCAGCAGCTGCATCAGCGCGCCCTCCTGCTGCCCTCGGGGCAGTTCCGGCGGGGGTTGCAGCACGATCTCGTCCGTGGGCACGTCCTTCGGCAGTGCCCGCGGTGGGCGCTTGACGACGATATGGCTCACTACGCACCAATTCCCTTGCCCGACCGAGGTGTTCTGTCCGCCGCCCCGTGTCAGGCGGACGCCGATCGCGAACCGCGATCCTACTGACAACCGGCGCCGCCGGTGGGCGGTAGGGTGCCGGTGGGACGTGTGAGCAGTTGCGAATCGGTCCGGCGAAACCGGACGATCCACGCCGTTCGAAGCGAGCGGCTCCCGCACTTCCCCGGCCGGGCGGCACAGCCGGCCGGCGGCCGGGGGAACGCCGCGCGAACTCCCGGCGCGACGTGCACACGATCTTCACGGCCGGCGGTGCGAGGACGTGCCGGCCGGCCGTGCCGACGGCGGCCGACCGGCCGCACACCGACGACGAGGGGGAACAGCAGGTGAGCATGACGGCCTCCGCGCCGGGCGCCGCCACCGGACCGGGCGGCGAGCCCCAGACGGCGTCGGGCACCGGACTCGGCTTCTGCCGCGTCACCATCGTGGCGCCCGACAGCCGCATCGACGTGGCCCTGCCCGACGACGTACCGGTCGCCGACCTGTACCCGGAGATCCTGCGGCTCTCCCAGCAGAGCCCGGCCGAGGGCGCCCCCGTCGGCTACCACCTCGTACGCCGCGACGGCGCCGTCCTGGACAGCGCCCGCTCCTTTGCGGCGCAGCGCATCCTCGACGGCGAACTGCTCACGCTGCGGCCGTTCGCCGAGTCGCTGCCGCCCGCCGTCTTCGACGACGTCTCCGAGGCCGTCGCCTCCGCCGTCACCCGCGACCGCGCCCTGTGGAGCGGCGACCTGACCCGCGCCGCCGGCCTCGTCGCCGGCGGCGTCCTGCCCGCCCTGCTCGCCTTCGTGGCCTGGAGCTCCCAGCTCCGCCACGACATGCACACCCTCCAGGGCGTCCTGGCCGCCGTCGCCGGAGTGCTGCTCGTCACCATCGCGTGCGTGCGCGCGCGGGTCTACGACGACCCGGGCTCCGCGATCGCCCTCGGTCTGGGCGCCCTGCCCAACATCGCCGTGGCCGGCTCCGGACTGCTCCCGCTGGACGCGGGGGAGGGCATCGGGCGGCTCCAGTTCCTGCTGGCCTGCGCGGCCGTCCTGGTCGCCGCCCTGGTGCTGACCCTGGTCTCGCCGCGGGGCGACGGGCCCTTCGTGGCGTTCGTCTGCGCCTCCGCGATCGGCCTGATCACCGCCTTCGTCGGCATCCTCACCGACCTCAGGCCCATCGAGACGGCCGCCGTCTGCGCCCCGGTGGCGGTGGGCGCCCTCGCCTTCCTGCCCGGCCTCTCGATGCGCTTCGCCCGGCTGCCCATCGGTTTCGAGGCCCCCAACCCGTCGCGCGGCGGCTACGCGGCGGAGGTCGAGCCGAACACCCACGAGCCCGTCGACGCCGAACGCGTCGCGGCCCGCGCCCGCCGCGGCCACGAACTGCTCGTCGGCCTGGTCGGCGGCTGCGCGCTCGTCTCGGTGGGCGCCTCGATCGTCCTCGGCTTCTCCAGCGACGTCTGGGCGCAGCTGCTGGCACTGGCGACCGGCGTGGCGATGCTGATGCGCGCGAGCCTGTTCCGCTACACGGCCCAGGTCGCCGCCACGCTGGCCGCCGGCCTCTCGGCGCTGGTCTTCCTCGGCCTCGGACTGGCGCTGAACCCGCCGTGGGACGCCGTCCGCCAGGCGCTCCAGGGCGACACCACGCCGCTCGACATCCGCAGCGTGTGGCTGGCGGCCGCGGTCGCCGCGGCGACGGCCCTGGTCACCGCGATCGGCCTGATCACCCCGCGCCGCGGCGTCACCCCGTTCTGGGGCCGCTTCCTGGAGATCGCGGAGAGCTTCGTCCTGCTCACCCTGGTCCCGCTCACCCTGGCCGTCTTCGACGTCTACTCCACGGTCCGGGCGATGACCAGCTGATACGACCACGCGGCCGGCCCTCGTCGCTGGTCGGGGGACGAACGGACCGGAGGGGCGGCACGCGCGTGCCGCCCCTCCGTCACCTCCGAACGCCGCTCACTGCGCGGCCAGGCCGCCGTTGCGCTCCGTCGGCTCCAGGTCGAACTCGCCGTCGCGCGCCCCCAGCACGAAGGCCCGCCACTCGGCCTCGGTGTAGCGCAGCACCGTGTCGTGGTCCAGGGACGAGCGCATCGCCACGGCGCCGTCCGGCAGGTAGGCGATCTCGACGCGCTCCTCGTCCGGCGAGGTGCCCGGCGCGCCCTGCCACTCCACGCCCGAGATGTCGAGCGCGTACAGCTCGTCCCGCTCCCGTTCCTTGCGGGCCTTGATCTCCTCTTCCGTCTCCGCCATGACGCAGCGACCCCTTCCAGACGTAGACGTCCGTACCGTGTGCCGGCACCGTGTGCCGGGCGTACCGGCGCTCACCCTAGCCGCCGGGGCCGCCCCCGGACGGCGGTCCGGAAACCGGGGGAAACCGCACCGCCACCGCCTGGTACCCTGAGTGACGGCCGTTTGTGTACGCACCCCCGGAGCCCTGGCAGCTGACCCTGCGAGGCCTGGAGGCCGCGCCCAGCGGATCCCCGCCTCCCGAGTAACGGAAGCTCTCCCGCGATGAAGACCGGGGGCACTCGGTGGCCACTTTCAGACCATGAGGAGTACGCGTGTCGCTCGACGCCGCTACGAAGAAGCAGATCATCTCCGAGTTCGGTGCCAAGGAGGGTGACACGGGCTCCCCCGAGGTCCAGGTCGCTCTGCTCTCCCGTCGGATCTCCGACCTGACCGAGCACCTCAAGACCCACAAGCACGACCACCACAGCCGTCGTGGCCTGCTGATCCTGGTCGGTCAGCGCCGCCGCCTGCTGCAGTACCTGGCGAAGAAGGACATCCAGCGTTTCCGTGCGCTGGTCGACCGCCTCGGCATCCGCCGTGGTGCGGCGGGCGCCAAGTAAGACGCCGTGAAGGGAGCGGGCCCCCGAGCGAGAGGGGACCGCTCCCTTTGCCGTACGCGCACAAACGTGCGGAGTGTCGCCACCGCTTTGTACTGTGGTAGCGGAACGCGATACGCATGACACAGCGTGATAGGTCCCACCCGTAGTGGGTAGGGCGTCATCACGCACCACGAACCACAGGAGGAGCGCACCTCGCCGCCGCCGGTCCTCGGTAGTGGCCCCCGGGCGAACAGGCCCCGGGTGCTTCGATCGAAGACCGGCCCGCACCGCACGGAGCGCTTCTCCGCCACCGTCCCCCCGCCACACGGGCGAGGCGGGACGAAAAGACGACAAGTAACGGAGAAAACGCTAGTGGAGAACGAGACCCACTACGCCGAGGCCGTCATCGACAACGGCTCCTTCGGCACCCGCACCATCCGCTTCGAGGCGGGCCGCCTGGCCAAGCAGGCCGCCGGCTCCGCCGTGGCGTACCTGGACGACGACACCATGGTGCTGTCGGCCACCACCGCCTCCAAGAACCCCAAGGACCAGCTCGACTTCTTCCCCCTCACGGTGGACGTCGAGGAACGGATGTACGCCGCCGGCAAGATCCCCGGCAGCTTCTTCCGCCGCGAGGGCCGCCCCTCCGAGGACGCGATCCTCACCTGCCGCCTGATCGACCGCCCGCTGCGCCCGTCCTTCCGCAAGGGCCTGCGCAACGAGATCCAGGTCGTCTGCACGGTCATGGCCCTCAACCCCGACCACCTGTACGACGTCGTCGCGATCAACGCCGCGTCCGCGTCCACCCAGCTGGCCGGCCTGCCCTTCTCCGGCCCGATCGGCGGCGTCCGCGTCGCGCTGATCAACGGCCAGTGGGTCGCCTTCCCGACCCACAGCGAGCTGGAGGACGCCGTCTTCGACATGGTCGTCGCCGGCCGCGTCCTGGAGGACGGCGACGTCGCGATCATGATGGTCGAGGCCGAGGCCACCGAGAAGACCATCCAGCTGGTCAAGGGCGGCGCCGAGGCCCCCACCGAAGAGGTCGTCGCCGCCGGTCTGGACGCCGCGAAGCCCTTCATCAAGGTGCTCTGCAAGGCCCAGTCGGACCTCGCCGCCAAGGCCGCCAAGCCGACCGGCGAGTTCCCGATCTTCCTCGACTACCAGGACGACGTCCTGGAGGCGCTGACCGCCGCCGTCCGCCCCGAGCTGGCCCAGGCGCTCACCATCGCCGGCAAGCAGGAGCGCGAGGCCGAGCTGGACCGCGTCAAGGGCCTGGCCGCCGAGAAGCTGCTGCCCGAGTTCGAGGGCCGCGAGAAGGAGATCTCCGCCGCGTACCGCTCGCTGACCAAGGCCCTGGTCCGCGAGCGCGTCATCAAGGAGAAGAAGCGCATCGACGGCCGCGGCGTCACGGACATCCGTACGCTGGCCGCCGAGGTCGAGGCCATCCCGCGGGTGCACGGCTCGGCGCTGTTCGAGCGCGGCGAGACCCAGATCCTGGGCGTCACCACCCTCAACATGCTCCGCATGGAGCAGCAGCTGGACACCCTCTCCCCGGTGACCCGCAAGCGCTACATGCACAACTACAACTTCCCGCCGTACTCCACCGGCGAGACCGGCCGCGTCGGCTCCCCCAAGCGCCGCGAGATCGGCCACGGCGCCCTCGCCGAGCGCGCCCTCGTGCCGGTGCTGCCCGCCCGCGAGGAGTTCCCCTACGCGATCCGCCAGGTGTCCGAGGCCCTCGGCTCCAACGGCTCGACGTCGATGGGCTCGGTCTGCGCCTCCACCATGTCCCTGCTGAACGCCGGTGTGCCCCTCAAGGCCCCGGTCGCCGGCATCGCCATGGGCCTGATCTCCCAGGAGATCGAGGGCGAGACGCACTACGTCACCCTCACCGACATCCTCGGTGCGGAGGACGCCTTCGGCGACATGGACTTCAAGGTCGCCGGCACCAAGGAGTTCGTCACCGCCCTCCAGCTCGACACCAAGCTGGACGGCATCCCCGCCTCCGTCCTGGCCGCCGCCCTCAAGCAGGCCCGTGACGCCCGCCTCCACATCCTCGACGTGATGATGGAAGCGATCGACACGCCGGACGAGATGTCCCCGAACGCGCCGCGGATCATCACCGTGAAGATCCCGGTCGACAAGATCGGCGAGGTCATCGGCCCCAAGGGCAAGATGATCAACCAGATCCAGGAGGACACCGGCGCCGAGATCACCATCGAGGACGACGGCACCATCTACATCGGCGCCGCCGACGGTCCGTCCGCCGAGGCCGCCCGCACCACGATCAACAGCATCGCCAACCCGACGATGCCCGAGGTCGGCGAGCGCTACCTGGGCACGGTCGTCAAGACCACGACGTTCGGCGCGTTCGTCTCCCTGATGCCCGGCAAGGACGGTCTGCTGCACATCTCGCAGATCCGCAAGCTGGCCGGCGGCAAGCGCGTGGAGAACGTCGAGGACGTGCTCGGCGTGGGCCAGAAGGTCCAGGTCGAGATCGCCGAGATCGACTCCCGCGGCAAGCTCTCCCTGGTCCCCGTGATCGAGGGCGAAGAGGGCGACGACGAGCAGAAGGACGACGCCGCCAAGTGACGTCCCGTGGCTCGAAGGCGACGGCCCGCACCTCCTCGGAGGCGCGGGCCGTCGCCCGTACCCAAACCCTCGTCAAGGGCATGAACGGCATCGGCACCGTCCGCAAGACCACCCTCCCGGGCGGTCTGCGTATCGTCACCGAGACGCTGCCCTCGGTCCGCTCCGCCACCTTCGGCATCTGGGCGCACGTCGGCTCCCGCGACGAGACCCCGGCGCTCGGCGGCGCCACGCACTACCTGGAGCACCTGCTCTTCAAGGGCACCTCCGAGCGCTCCGCGCTGGACATCTCCTCGGCCATCGACGCCGTCGGCGGCGAGATGAACGCGTT
Organism: Streptomyces similanensis; assembly: GCF_039543625.1. Taxonomy (NCBI): domain Bacteria; kingdom Bacillati; phylum Actinomycetota; class Actinomycetes; order Kitasatosporales; family Streptomycetaceae; genus Streptomyces; species Streptomyces similanensis. The sequence continues at coordinate 71,912 of NZ_BAABKC010000029.1, forward strand.
CACGGCCAAGGAGTACACGTGCTATTACGCGCGTGTGCTTGACACCGACCTGCCGCTCGCCATCGACGTGGTCTGCGACATGCTCACCGGCTCGCTGATCCGCGAGGAGGACGTCGACGTGGAACGCGGCGCGATCCTCGAGGAGATCGCCATGACGGAGGACGACCCGGGCGACTGCGTGCACGACCTGTTCGCGCACACCATGTTCGGCGACAGCCCCCTCGGCCGCCCCGTCCTCGGCACCGTCGACACGGTCAACGCCCTCACCGCCGACCGCATCCGCCGCTTCTACAAGAAGCACTACGACCCGACCCACCTCGTGGTCGCCTGCGCCGGCAACATCGACCACGACAAGGTCGTCCGCCGGGTCCGCGCCGCCTTCGAGAAGGCCGGCGCCCTCGGGGACACCGCGGCCGCGCCCATCGCCCCGCGCGGCGGCCGCCGCGGCCTGCGCGCCGCCGGCCGCGTGGAACACCAGGGCCGCCGCACCGAGCAGGCGCACATCGTCCTCGGCATGCCCGGCCTCGCCCGCACCGACGACCGGCGCTGGGCTCTCGGCGTGCTCAACACCGCCCTCGGCGGCGGCATGTCCTCCCGCCTGTTCCAGGAGGTCCGGGAGAAGCGCGGCCTCGCCTACAGCGTGTACTCCTACACGTCCGGCTTCGCCGACTGCGGCCTGTTCGGCGTCTACGCCGGCTGCCGCCCGAGCCAGGTCCACGACGTCCTGCGGATCTGCCGCGACGAACTCGACAAGGTCGCCGGCAACGGCCTGCCCGACGACGAGATCGCCCGCGCCATCGGCCAGCTCCAGGGCTCCACCGTCCTCGGTCTGGAGGACACCGGCGCGCTGATGAACCGTATCGGCAAGAGCGAGCTGTGCTGGGGCGAGCAGATCTCCGTCGACGACATGCTGGCCCGGATAGCGGCGGTGACCCCGGACGAGGTCCGCGCCGTCGCCCGCGACATCCTGGGGCAGCGCCCGTCGCTGTCGGTCATCGGCCCGCTCAAGGACAAGCAGGCCGCCCGCCTGCACGACGCGGTCGCCTGACCCCAGGTCCCCTTCGGCTCTTAAGGAAGCAAGAGATGAGCAAGCTGCGCGTGGCGGTCCTCGGCGCCAAGGGCCGTATCGGCTCCGAGGCGGTACGGGCCGTTCAGGCCGCCGAGGACATGGAGCTGGTGGCCGCCCTCGGCCGCGGCGACTCGCTGGACGCCCTCGCCGACGGCGGCGCCCAGGTCGCCGTCGAGCTGACCACTCCCGACTCGGTCATGGCCAACCTCGACTACTGCGTCAGCCGCGGCATCCACGCGGTGGTCGGCACCACCGGCTGGACCGAGGAGCGCCTCGCGCAGCTGACCGGACGGCTCGCGCGGTCGCCGGAGACCGGGGTGCTCATCGCCCCGAACTTCTCCATCGGCGCCGTGCTGACCATGAAGTTCGCGCAGATCGCCGCGCCGTACTTCGAGTCCGTCGAGGTCGTCGAACTGCACCACCCCAACAAGGTCGACGCCCCCAGCGGCACGGCCACCCGCACCGCCCAGCTCATCGCCGAGGCCCGCGCGAAGGCCGGCACGGCCCCGGCGCCGGACGCCACCGCGACGGCGCTGGACGGCGCGCGCGGCGCCGACGTCGACGGCGTGCCGGTGCACTCCGTGCGCCTGCGCGGTCTCCTCGCCCACCAGGAGGTCCTGCTGGGCGCCGAGGGCGAGACGCTCACCGTCCGCCACGACTCGCTGCACCACAGCAGCTTCATGCCGGGCATCCTGCTCGGCGTGCGGCGTGTGGTGACCACTCCCGGCCTGACCTTCGGCCTGGAGAACTTCCTCGACCTGAACTGAGCCCGAGCCCCCTCATGCGCGCCAAGATCACCTACCTCGTCACGGCCGCCGTCCTGGTCTTCTACTTCCTCCTGGTCGGCAGCCGCGGCGTCATGCTCATCCAGTCCGGCACGCTCGTCACGGTGACCTTCGGGATCGCCGTGCTGATCCTGCCGGTGATCGGGCTGTGGTTCCTGTGGAAGAACACCCAGTTCGTCCGCCGGGCCAACCAGCTCGCCTCAGAACTCGACGCCGAGGGCGGCCTGCCGGTCGACGAGCTGAAGCGGACGCCCAGCGGGCGCATCGACCGCGACTCGGCCGACGAGGTCTTCGCCCGGCGCAAGGCGGAGACGGAGGCCGCCCCCGACGACTGGCGCACCTGGTTCCGGCTCGCCGTCGCCTACCACGACGCCCGTGACACCCCGCGCGCCCGCCAGGCGATGCAGCGCGCGATAGCCCTGCACGACGGCAGGCCGGTCCCGGCCGCCTGACACCGCGCCCACCGCGCACGACTGTGGGGCCGACCGCACCGGGCGGCCCCACAGTCGTGCCGGGCTGTCGTCCACGAAGCCGCTGTGCCGGCCCTGACGGCCCACGACAGGCCCGTACGACCCGAGAACGGCCTCCGGCCGGCATCCGCACCCGAGACCGCGCTACGCACCTGCACCCGCGCCCGTACCCGCAGCCGCCGCGCCCTTCGCACCGGCGCGGCCGGCCTCAGCGCCGGCGGTACTCGTCCGCCCACGCCTCCACCGCGTCCGACGCCCGGTCGAACGCGGCCGGGCGCCCGAGGAAGTCGGCGTCGTGCGTGGTCAGCAGCGGCGGCACGGTCTGCGCGGAGCGCCCCCGCCGGTCGAGCACCAGCGCCTGCCCCTGCACGGTGCGCGGCAGCCCGAGCCACCGCACCGGCCGCTGCGCGGTCCGCACGCTGACCACCTGCTCCCACGGCGCCGTACGGGTCACGAGGAAGCGCACGTGGCGCAGCCCCCGCGCCCCGACCCACACGCCCATCCGCAGCAGCCGCAGCGCGGCCGCGACGACGGCCAGGGCGACGACGAAGACGAGCCCGGCCGAGGACAGCGTGCCGGTGAGCGCGATCACCACCGCGGCGAACAGCACGAACGAGGCCAGCAGCAGCACCAGCGCCGCCGTCCCCACCCGCCAGGGACCGGGCCGGTAGGGCCGCCGCCAGCGCTCACGGTCGTCGAACGGCAGCGCGACGTCGTAGGTGGTGTCGATGGCGCGGTCGGCCGTCAGGAAGGGCAGGGGCACGGCGGGTCCTCACTCGTTCCACACGGGGCTGTGCCCGGTGAGGCTATCCGGCCGCGCACGCGCCCACCACCCACGGGGGTCCGAGGGGGTGGGCGGCGTCCTCAGCGGTCGGTCGAGGCCTGCTGCGTCTGCGGCGGGGTGTGGCTGGTGGACAGCGCGGGCAGCCCGAGGATCAAGGAACCCACCAGGCCGGCGACGATGGTCAGGCCCAGCAGCAGCCGCCCGGCCAGCTCGCCGGCTGAGGCACGGCGGCGGGGCGGGGGAGTGACATTGCTGCGGAACCTGTCCGCCTCGGCGACGAAGGCGAACGGGACGGGCTCGCGCCGACGGAACATCGGAGGCACGGCTCCCTTCGGGGGACGGGACTGCGGTCGAACTGGGGTGTCTCACCCATACAGACGCACGAGTGTCCCGAATGGTGCCCGCTTCCCCCGAATTCATCGATCTTCACCGAAGATGTCGCGGCCCGGCACCGAACGCCCTGATGTCAGAGCCGGGCCGTAGAGTGGGCGCCGCCCGCAAGACGTGATGGAAGGACCCCGCGAGCCGTGACCGACACCCCCGCCGACGACCTGAAACCCAGCTTCCGCAGCGACGTCACCGTCGAGCTGGTCAAGCACACCGCGTCGGACGCCGACGTCCTGTTCGCGGCCCGCGTCTCGACCGTCGGCGAGCAGTCCCTGGAGGAGCTGGGCAAGGACCCGGAGCGGTCCAAGGGCCTGATCAACTACCTGATGCGGGACCGCCACGGCAGCCCCTTCGAGCACAACTCGATGACGTTCCTCATCAGCGCCCCGATCTTCGTCTTCCGCGAGTTCATGCGGCACCGCGTCGGCTGGTCCTACAACGAGGAGTCCGGCCGCTACCGCGAGCTCCAGCCGGTCTTCTACGTCCCCGACGCCGCCCGCAAGCTCGTCCAGGAGGGCCGCCCGGGCAAGTACCGCTTCGTCGAGGGCACCGACGCCCAGCAGGAGCTGGTCGGCCGGGTCATGGAGGACTCCTACCGGCAGGCGTACGAGGCGTACCAGGAGATGCTCGCCGCCGGCGTCGCCCGCGAGGTAGCCCGCGCGGTGCTCCCGGTCGGCCTGTTCTCCTCGATGTACGCCACCTGCAACGCCCGCTCGCTGATGCACTTCCTCGGCCTGCGCACCCAGCACGAGCTGGCGAAGGTGCCGTCCTTCCCGCAGCGGGAGATCGAGATGGTGGGCGAGCGGATGGAGTCCGAGTGGGCCCGCCTCATGCCGCTCACCTACGCCGCCTTCAACGCCAACGGCCGCGTCGCGCCGTAGCCCCTCGGCGCGCACGTTTCCGCAGGTACTGATGTGCGCATCAGCCGCGCGAAGTGTCCGTATTGCGGCCTTTGTGGAAGTTCATCTAGCCTGATCGAACGGACCCGGCACTGCTTGAACCCCCGAGCAGGCAGTGCCGGGCTCCATCTTTGTCACGACTTGTCGGCCGCCCCGAGGGCAGACCCCGCCCTGAGCAACGAGTAGCGTGTTACCCATGGCTCCGACCTCCACTCCGCAGACCCCCTTCGGGCGGGTCCTCACCGCCATGGTCACGCCCTTCGCGGCGGACGGCGCACTCGACCTCGACGGCGCGCAGCGGCTCGCCGCCCACCTGGTGGACGCAGGCAACGACGGCCTGGTCGTCAACGGCACCACCGGCGAGTCCCCCACCACCAGCGACGCGGAGAAAACCGAGCTGGTACGCGCGGTCCTGGAGGCCGTCGGAGACCGCGCCCACGTCATCGCCGGCGTCGGCACCAACGACACCCACCACAGCATCGAGCTGGCCCGCGCCGCCGAGCAGGCCGGCGCGCACGGCCTGCTGACCGTCACGCCGTACTACAACAAGCCCTCGCAGGAGGGCCTGTACCGGCACTTCACGGCCATCGCGGACGCCACCGGCCTGCCGGTCATGCTCTACGACATCCCCGGCCGCAGCGGCGTCCCGATCAACACGGAGACCATCGTCCGCCTCGCCGAGCACCCGCGGATCGTGGCCAACAAGGACGCCAAGGGCGACCTCGGCCGCGCGAGCTGGGCCATCGCCCGCTCCGGACTCGCCTGGTACTCCGGCGACGACATGCTGAACCTGCCGCTGCTCTCCGTGGGCGCGATCGGCTTCGTCTCGGTCGTCGGCCACGTCGTCACCCCGGACCTGCGCGCCCTCATCGACGCCCACACCTCCGGCGACGTCCACAAGGCCACCGAGATCCACCAGAAGCTGCTCCCGGTCTACACCGGCATGTTCCGCACCCAGGGCGTCATGACCACCAAGGCCGCCCTCGCCCTGAGCGGCCTGCCCGGCGGACCGCTGCGCCTGCCCATGGTCGAGCTCAGTCCCGAAGAGACCGAGCAGCTCAAGATCGATCTTGCCGCCGGCGGGGTACAGCTCTGACAACGAGACTTCGCGAGACCGCCTCGCACCGCCCGGCCCACTCCGGCGCCCTGCCGGCAACCGGGCTCCACAACAGAACAGCCAACTGAATACGCGGGACACCGGTGCCCGTATCCCCATACGACAACTGCTTCTGCACGAACGTCACGCGCGCCACGTGCCCACCGGTACGTGGCGCGTGTGGTGAGGAGGGTCTTTTGAGTCACCCGCATCCCGAACTCGCCCCGCCCCCGCCGCTCCCGGCCGGTGGCCTGCGTGTCACCCCGCTCGGCGGCCTCGGCGAGATCGGCCGCAACATGACCGTCTTCGAGTACGGCGGCCGACTGCTGATCGTCGACTGCGGAGTGCTCTTCCCCGAGGAGGAGCAGCCCGGGATCGACCTGATCCTGCCGGACTTCTCGTCCATCCGGGACCGCCTCGACGACATCGAGGGCATCGTCCTCACGCACGGCCACGAGGACCACATCGGCGGCGTCCCCTACCTCCTGCGGGAGAAGCCGGACATCCCCCTGATCGGCTCCAAGCTGACCCTGGCCCTCATCGAGGCCAAGCTCCAGGAGCACCGCATCCGGCCGTACACCCTCGAAGTCGCCGAGGGGCACCGGGAGCGCGTCGGTCCCTTCGACTGCGAGTTCGTCGCGGTCAACCACTCCATCCCGGACGCCCTGGCCGTCGCCATCCGCACCCCGGCCGGCATGGTCGTGCACACCGGCGACTTCAAGATGGACCAGCTCCCGCTGGACAACCGCCTCACCGACCTGCACGCCTTCGCGCGGCTGAGCGAGGAGGGCATCGACCTCCTCCTCAGCGACTCCACCAACGCGGAGGTCCCCGGCTTCACCCCGCACGAGCGGGACATCTCCGGGGTACTGCGCCAGGTCTTCGCCGGCGCCGGCAAGCGGATCATCGTGGCGAGCTTCGCCAGCCACGTCCACCGCATCCAGCAGATCCTGGACGCGGCCCACGAGTACGGCCGCCGGGTCGCCTTCGTCGGCCGCTCGATGGTCCGCAACATGGGCATCGCCCGGGACCTCGGTTATCTGAAGGTCCCGCCGGGCCTGGTGGTGGACGTCCGCACCCTCGACGACCTGCCCGACCACGAGGTGGTCCTGGTCTGCACGGGTTCGCAGGGCGAGCCCATGGCGGCGCTGTCGCGCATGGCCAACCGCGACCACCAGATCCGCATCGTCGAGGGCGACACGGTGATCCTCGCGTCGTCGCTGATCCCGGGCAACGAGAACGCGGTCTACCGGGTCATCAACGGCCTCACCCGCTGGGGCGCCAACGTCGTCCACAAGGGCAACGCCAAGGTGCACGTCTCGGGCCACGCCTCGGCCGGCGAGCTGCTGTACTTCTACAACATCTGCCGCCCGAGGAACCTGATGCCGGTCCACGGCGAGTGGCGCCATCTGCGCGCCAACGCCGAGCTGGGCGCCATGACGGGCGTCCCGCACGACCGCATCGTCATCGCGGAGGACGGCGTCACCGTCGACCTCGTCGAGGGCAAGGCCAAGATCTCCGGCAAGGTCCAGGCCGGCTACGTCTACGTCGACGGGCTCTCCGTCGGCGACGTGGGCGAGCCCGCGCTCAAGGACCGCAAGATCCTCGGCGACGAGGGCATCATCTCGGTCTTCGTGGTGCTCGACTCGACCACCGGCAAGGTCACCGGCGGCCCGCACATCCAGGCCCGCGGCTCCGGCATCGAGGACTCCGCCTTCGGCGCGGTCATCCCGAAGATCGCCGAGTCCCTGGAGAAGTCCGCCCAGGAGGGCATCGCCGACTCCCACCAGATGCAGCAGCTCATCCGCCGCACGCTGGGCAAATGGGTCTCGGACACCTACCGGCGCCGGCCCATGATCCTCCCGGTCGTCGTGGAGGTCTGACGCTCCAACCGGCAGCGGGGCGCCTCGATTTGCATCGGGGCGCCCCGCTCCAGTACGTTTACGGCTCCGCCCGACCGGGAACCCGGACGCTTCACGCGCTCCGCGGGACTCCCCCGGAGGGGCGGGAAAACCGACTGAGAATCTCTGATAAAGTCGGAACCGCCGGAAAGGGAAACGCGGAAGCGGGAACCTGGAAAGCACCGAGAAAATCGGATCGGAAAGATCTGATAGAGTCGGAAACGCAAGACCGAAGGGAAAAGCCCGGAGGAAAGCCC